>JANPDJ010000001.1:0-60721 GCA_031431395.1 Chloroflexota bacterium
ACGGCATCAAGATGATGGCCACCGGCGGCTACATGACCACGACCACCACCCCGGGCGAGGCCGCCTACCCGCGCGAGGTCTTCGAAGCGGCCGTGGAGGAAGCCCACCGTCGCGGCCGGTACATCACGGCGCACGCCCACGGCGTCGAAGGGATGCGCCTGGCATCCGAGGCCGGCATCGACTGCCTCCAGCACGCCTCGATGATCGGGCCGGACGGGACCTGGCAGTTCTCGGAGGACGTCGCCCGCGGGATGGCTGCCCGGGGCACCCGCGCTGCGATGACGATGGCGCAGGGCATGCGCGTGACGCGCGAATCCGGCGCGGCCGTGGACTGGCGGGCGGCGAAGCGCGGCGACCGCCTCAACATCGGAATGTGGATGGCGGATGCGCGCCAGCTCGCCGATGCCGGGGTGGAGCTGGTCATCGGGACGGACATGTCGAGCGTGGTCGACACGGACCACGGCGAGGAGACCATCCTCGAGATCGAGGCATTCGTGGAAATCGGCTACACGCCGCTCATGGCGATCCGCGCCGCCACGGGCGCGGCAGCCGCGAATCTCAAGATCGAGGGCGTGACCGGCCGCCTTGTGCCCGGCCTGTCGGCCGATGTGCTCGTGGTGAACGGCCGGCCCGACCGCGACATCCACGACCTCCGGAACGGGCGCCTGGTCCTGCGTGCGGGCCGCCCGGTCCTGCCCACGCCGCTGGCGCCGCCGCCGCTCCGACTCCCGGTGCAGCCCGCCTGACGTCGCCTGGCCGGGGCGCGGCGACGGCGCGACGGCTTGCGACCGCGGCGACAGCCCGACCGCGGGCCCGGCTGCCCGGCCGTCCTGCCCGACCCGACGCGTTCGCGCGCTACTTCGCGAAGACGTTCCCGGCCGCCTGGCCCCACTTCTGCAGGATCTCCAGGTACGCGCCGTCGTTCACCATGGAGGACAGGGCCCGCTGGACGGCCGCCTTCAGGTCGGGGTGGTCCTTGCCGATGCTGATGCCCTCCTTCGTGACGCCCAGGGTCAGCCCGGACAGCTCCAGCGCATCGGGATGCAGCACGACGAAGTAGGCCGCCAGCGGCGAGTCCGTGAAGTACGCGTCCACCTGGCCCCCCTGGAGGGCGACCAGCGCGTCATCGTCCTTCTCGAACGTCTTCAGGCTGATCCTGGCCTTGCCGGCCTTGCTGCACTGCGCCGACAGGCCCTGGCCGTCGTAGTCGCCGGTTCCGTTGATGAAATCCACTTCGGCCGAAGCAGCCTGGGCGGCGATCACCTTGCCGCACAGGTCCTGCTGGGTCTTGATGTTCTGCGGGTTGCCCTTGGCGACGAGGAACGACTGGCCGGCCTTGAAGTAGGTGATCATGTCCACCTGCTTCTTGCGGGCGGCCGTGATCCGCTGGGCCGACACGATGATGTCGCACTTGCGCGCGTTCAACGCATCCACCAGGTTGTCGAAGAGGGTGTCCACGAAGACCGCCGTCAGGCCCAGGCGCCGGCCGATCTCCGTGGCGATCTCGACATCGGATCCCGCCGGGTTGCCGCCGGTCTCGTAGTACTCCTGCGGAACGTAGCTGAGGTCCGAACAGATCATGAGCCTGCCCGGGAACAGGAGTTGATCGGAGGGGACGTTCGCGATCGCCGTTGGGGAGGCCACCTCCGACGGGCTCGCGGACGCCGGGGCGGCGCTGGCAGTCGCGGCGGATCCGCTCGGGGCGGCGCTCTTGCCGGCGCTTGGACTCGGGCTGGACGATCCGCACGCGGACACGAAGACGATCGCCAGGGCGATGGCGAACCGGGAACGAAGTGCGTGCACGGGGACTGACCTCAACGTGGGAGCGCTGCTGGACGGGGAGTCGCGCGGCGGCTGCCGGAGCGCAAGTCCGGGCAGGGTACACCCGACCCGCGGAATAGGACGCGGCGGTCGTCGCGATTGGTGCGCCATCGAGGCGCCCGGCTCCGGCGCTGCTACGGCCCCTGGGGCGACTGGAAGATCTCGAAGGTGGCACGACCCAGGACCACCAGTCCCACGCCCACGAGCCAGAGGCCAGGCGAGCGGTCGGGCAGCCCAAGGACGCCCCTTCCCCAGAGCTCGAAGGCCCGCAGCAGCACGCCGATGAGGCCGACAAGGAACAGCACGAGGTACGGCGGCCAGCGGTCGAGTCCCACGGGCCGGTCGCCCGCCGCGTATGGGAGCGTAACGAGCCCAAGCGTGGCGAGTGCCACGAGGAACACGAGGATGCCACTCGCCTCGAAGGCGTTGCCCGTCACTGCCGGCAGGCCCCCGACCTGCCCCCCGGCCGTGTACCAGGGAAGCACGCAGCCGGCAAGGAGGATGAGGGCAGACCCGGCGGCCATCCAGCGCCCGCGGCCGACAGGGTAGCGATACATCTACTGGGCCCCGGAGCTACTGGGTCTCGTAGACGCTGGGCCGCAGCACGCCCACAAAGATAAGGTTGCGGTACAACTCACCGTAGTCGAGGCCGTAGCCGACAACGAACTGGTCGGGAATCGAGAAGCCCACGTAGTCGATGGGGATGTCCACGAGGCGGCGGGCCGGCTTGTCGAGCAGCGCGCAGATCCGCAGCGATCGCGGGTTCTTGCCCCGCAGGTAGCGGAGTAGGTAGTTCAGCGTGAGGCCGGTGTCGATGATGTCCTCCACGAGGAGGACATCCGAGCCGTCGATGGACGCACTGAGGTCCTTGAGGATCCGGACCAGGCCCGAGGATTCGGTGGTCTGGCCCCCGTACGACGAGACCTCCATCAGGTCGATCCGGACCGGGATCGTGATCGCCCGCATCAGGTCGGCCATGAACGGCAGCGATCCTTTGAGCACGCTCACGAGGGTCAGCTCACGCCCGGCGTACGTCTCGCTGATCTGTGCGCCCAACTCCGATACCCGGGCCGCGATCTGCTCGGCATCCAGCAGAACCCGCTCGACGTCCGCCTCGAGGTCCGGCTGCTGGGCTGTCACGCCTCAGGTCCGCCGGCGCCAACGAGGACCGCCGCGTGCGAGCGCCGGCGCCGCCGCGGCCGACGCGAGCAGCAGGGGGATGCGGCCTGCACCGTGGCAAGTGTTTCGGGATGTAGTGATCCCGGCGCCGCGATGGCCTCCGGAAGGCGGTCGGCGACACCCTCCGGCAGCACCTGCCCCTGGGTGCCCGACAGGGCCTCGACAAGAGCGAGCCTGCCGTACTTGAGCATCAGCGCCCGGAAGTCGCGTGCGTACAGGAGCTTGATGCCGATGTCCGGGTACAACTCCCGCAGGCGGCGCAACTTCCGGTTCTTCTTGCGCACGAGCGGCTGCCGGAGCGTCGTCAACTCGAGGTAGGTGTCGAAGTCCGGCAGGTAGAAGTCCGGGGAGAAGCTCTCCACCACGGCCCCGTCCATGTTCCACAGGATGGGGAACACGTGCGGCTCGTACTCCCAGCTGACCGCGTAGAAGTCGAGGATCCGCGCAAACTCGGTTTCGCTGGCATGGGCAAAGGCGGCTCTGCTGGGGGAGCGCTTCGCGACGGAAGCGGCGGGGCCGGAAGCAGGCGTCGCGGCGTCCCCGTCCATCAGCGGGCGAACTGCCTCGCCGGGATGAGACGTGCCGTCGTGGGGTCTGCCATCGGCCCTGAGTCTACCCGTTCCGTGGTCGCCGGGCGCAACCGTCCATCATCGGGTAGGTCATACCCCCGGGGAGTATGATGCGCGCGACAGGCTCAGGACCCAGGCCGATTCTCGCCGCAGGAGTGCCCCTTCCCGATGGCCGCAGCGGACCGCCCAGTTCCCGCAGCCGCCACGTCGGCGAGCCACGCAGACGGTCATGGGCGCACGGCCGGGCCGGCCGCCCCCTCGTTCCGGCATTCCTACAGCAAGGACAAGACGCTGCTCACACGCCGCCTGAGCCGGATCGAGGGGCAGGTGCGCGGCATCGCCCGGATGATCGAGCGCGAGGAATACTGCGTGGACATCCTCCAGCAGACCTCTGCGCTGCGGGCCGCAGTGGATGCCCTTGCCGTGCTGGTCCTGGAGGATCATGTCCAGGGTTGCGTGCGCACGGCCGCCGAGCGGGGGGAAGCGGACGCCTACGTCCAGGAGGTGCTGGAGGTCGTGCGCCGTACGCTGGGCCGGCCCGTCCGCGGGAGCGGCCGCACAACATAGCGCGGCGGCCAGGTACTTATCCACGTTGTTCCGCGACGCCGCGCAGTTCGTGGATAACCACGTTGACACGGCGAGTTGCCCCCGTCTACCGTCCGGCGACCGCACTCGGGCAGGGCTCGACCGGGTAACGTGGCTGGGACGGGGACCGGGGAGACTCGGCCGTGAACACCCGACCAGCCAGGGAAAACCGTGATGCCGCAGGGTGCGAGGCGATCGAGGATGGGAGCGGTTCGCGTGGGCTCCACGACGCGAGGAGCGTCGGGATGAGCCCGGCACGTGAGCCGCTTCCGCCACGCCCCCGGCCCGGCGAATCCGCATCCGGTGCCGGCCCGGTTCGCGGGTCGCCGGTGGATCGCCCTCCGCTTCCAACAGATCCCGCAGGGCTCCCGCCGCTCCCGGAGCGCTTCCACGACGTCCTGCGGGACGGCCTGGCAACCATGGGACTTGACCTGTCGCGTACCCAACTCCACGCCCTCGACGCGTATGTCCGGCTGCTGCTGGCATGGACAGATGCGATCAACCTGACCGCGATCCGCGAACCGGCGGCTGTCGCGCGCGATCATCTACTTGACAGCCTCTCGGCGGTGGCGCTGCTGCGTGAAACGGGCGCCCGCCGGATCCTGGATCTCGGCAGCGGCGGCGGCCTGCCCGGCATCCCCATCGGGATTGCGCTCCCCGCGGCTCACGTGCTTCTCGTGGAATCGATCGCCAAGAAGGCAGCGTTCCTGCGGACGGCCGTCCGCGCGATTGGTGCGGATCGCCGCATCGAGGTGGCCGCGGAGCGCGCCGAGGCCCTTGCCTCGCCGGGTCGTGGTCGCGATTCGTTCGACGCCGTCACCGTTCGCGGCGTCGCCGGGCTCCCCGAGTTGATCGAACTGTCGTTCCCGCTCCTGCGGATCGGCGGCCAGGTCATCGCGTGGAAGCGCGAGCCGCAGCAGGCCGACATCGATGCCGGCAGGGAGCCCCTCCATCGGGAACTGGCGGCGGGACGGAACGCGGCGCGGGTGCTCGGCGGAGAGCTCGATATTGTCCCGGTCACAGTCGAGGGCCTCGAGCACCACCGGCTGGTCGTCGTCGCGAAGCGGCGTGCGACGCCGGTCCGGTTTCCCCGCTCCCCCGGGGAGCGGCGTGCAGAGCCCCTTGGGGCCCTGCTCCACGGGGCTCTGCACGGGTAGGGCCCATCCGTGCTCGCGCGGGCCCACGACCCACCGGCAGCCATCGCGGTGGCCGCGCTACCCTGACCACACATGCGAATTCTCGTGGTCTCCGACGTTCATGCGAACCTGCGCGCCCTGGACGCCGTCATCGACGCGGCCGGCAGCGTGGACGCGCTGTGGCACCTGGGCGACGTCGTGGGGTATGGGCCGGATCCGGACGCCGTGGTCGGGCGGTTGCGCGCGCTCGGCGCCGTCGGCGTTTGCGGCAACCACGACGCGGCAGCGCTGGGCGGCCGGGAGATCGAGCAGTTCAACGTTGATGCGCGCCGCGCCATGGAGTGGACGAAGGGCACGATCTCGTCCCAGACGCAGGAATGGCTGGCGGCACAGCCGCTCCGGCGAGAGGACGGCCCGTACAGCCTGGTCCACGGGAGCCCGCGCGATCCGATCTGGGAGTACATCACCTCCGCGCCTGTCGCGCGAGCCAACCTCGCGATCCTCGGCACCTCCATTGGGCTCTTCGGCCACACGCACCTCCCGATCGTCTACCGCGACGAGCACGGGATGATCGAGACCATCTCGCCGTCGCACGGCTCGACGATCCGCCTGGACGATCGCCGGACCCTGCTGAACCCGGGCAGCGTTGGCCAGCCTCGCGACGGCGATCGGCGGGCGGCCTTTTTCGTGCTGGACACGGAACGCAGCGAGGGGCGTTGGGGGCGCGTGGCGTACGACATCGCCGGCACGCAGGCGGACATGCGCGCGGCAAAGCTGCCGGAGCGGCTGATCGCCCGGCTGGACCATGGGCTCTGATCGCCCGGCGCCGCGGCTTGGCCGCGTGGTAGCGTCCGCGGCGATGTTCATGTGCCTACGCGGATACGACATGGATGCGCCCGCTGCAGATCGCGCTGCCCCGAACGTCGGCTGCTGACCCGTGCCACGACCGGATGACGCCACGACCGGCCCGGAGGCGGGACCGGGCGGACACGATGCCAACGCCGCCCTGAAGGGCCGCAAGCTCGGTGACCGCCGCGTACGAGTGGACCGGCCACATAGCCCGTACTTCCGCTACACCCGTGCCGGACTGGAGGCACGCGAGGCGGCCAGCATCCCCAACACGCCCGCAGGGCGACTCCAGGCCCGGATCCGGCGAACGTTCATCGGCCGGCCGCTGGCGTCGGAAGAGGAGATCGGCGAGCGGCTCTCGAAGAAGAAGGCCCTGGCCATCTTCAGTTCGGATGCGATCTCGTCGTCGGCGTACGCAACCGAGGAAATCCTGCGGGTCCTGATCCTCGCGGGAGCGGCCGCGCTCGCCTTCGGGCTCGAGATCAGCATCGCGATTGCCCTGCTCCTGGCGGTCGTCGCGATCAGCTACCGCCAGGTCTGCCGCTCGTACCCCAACGGCGGCGGCTCCTACTCCGTGTCGCGGGCCAATTTCGGACGGCTCGCGTCCCTGGTCGCCGCGTCGGCCCTGCTGATCGACTACGTGATGACCGTGGCCGTCTCCACGTCGTCGGCCGTGGAGCAGATCACGTCCGCCGTCCCGGAGCTGCTCGACGAACGCGTGTTGATCGGCGTGATCGCGATCGTGCTGATCACCCTCGGCAACCTCCGGGGTCTGCGCGAGTCGGGCAACATCTTCGCCGTCCCGACGTACCTGTTTCTCGGTTCGGCGCTGCTGATGATCGGGATCGGCGTGTTCCGGATCGTCGTCCTTGGCGAGGGAAGCTCGTATGCGGACGGCCTTGCGGCGCAGGCGCCGAAGACGGCCGAGTCGGTCGGCGTGCTGCTCCTCCTGCGGGCCTTTGCGGCAGGCTCCGTCGCCTTGACGGGGACGGAGGCGATCGCCACCGGCGTTCAGGCGTTCAAGCCGCCCGAATCCAAGAACGCGTCGCAGACGCTGGCGATCATGGCCGTCCTCCTGGGGGTGCTGTTCATCGGCATCTCGTTCCTGGCGGTGAATTTCGCGATCGAACCGATCACGTCGCCGGCGACAAAGACGGTGATCTCACAGGTGGCAGGTCGGGTCTACGGCGACGGAACGATCCCGTTCTTCCTGTTCCAGGCGTTCACGGCACTGCTCCTGTTCCTTGCCGCGAACACGTCCTTCGCCGCGTTCCCGCGCCTCGCCGCCATCCTGGCTGAGGACGGGTTCATGCCGCGGCAGTTCAGCTTCCGCGGCGACCGCCTGGCGTTCTCGTGGGGCATCGTCGTGCTGGGCCTGGTCGCGGCGTCGCTGGTGGTGATCTTCCACGGCGAGACGCATCTGCTGATCCCGCTGTATGCCATCGGCGTGTTCATCGACTTCACGATCAGCCAGGCCGGCATGATCCGGCACTGGCTCACGACCCGTGAGCCGGGCTGGCGCCGCCGGCTGGCGATCAACGCGACCGGCTGTGTTCTGACGTTCACGGTCGGCGTCATCGTCACCATCGCGAAGGCACCGCAGTCGCTCATTGTGCTGATCCTCATCCCGGTACTGGTCAGCCTGATGCTGTTCATCCGGCGCCAGTACGACGCCCACGAGCGCGAGTTGTTCGTACCTGAACACGCGCTGATCGCCGGCCCGCATCGCGAGCAGCGCGTCGTGATCCCGGTGAACGGCATCAACCGCGCCGTCGTCCAAGCCGTCAACTTCGGGCGCACGCTCGCCAAGGATGTCCGCGCCGTCTATGTCACGGACGACACGGAGGAGGCCGACCGGCTGCGCAGCCGGTGGGAACGCCAGTTGCCGGGGGTGGTGCTGGTCATCGTCGAATCCCCGTACCGCGCCCTCATCGAACCCGTGATCGCCTATCTCGATGTCCTGGAGAACACGTGGCCGACGGATAAGGAAGCCGCGCTGACGATCGTGGTCCTGCCGGAATACGTGGCGCGGCACTGGTGGGAGCGCCTGCTGTACAACCAGTCGGCCATGCGACTCAAGGCGGCGCTGGTCGGCCGCGAGCGAACGGTGATTGCCGACGTGCCGTATCGTCGGGAGCGATGACAGCGCCCAACGCGGGCCGTCGCCGGGCCGCGCCCGCGGCCAGCCGATATCCAACCTGGTGATGGATGCCACGAACCCCGGAAGACCCTGACGGCGCGCCCGACGCCGATGGTCACCAGCTCAAGGGGCGCAAGCCCGGCGACCGGAGGGTGCGGATCGAGCGCCCGCACGCACCATTCTTCCGCTACATGGGACCAGGCCAACTGGTCGCAAAGCCTGCCGCGAGCCGCCCCACGACCGGCCTCGGCCTGGCATTCGCCCGAGTCAGGGCGGCCACGCTGGGACGGCCCCTGGCGAACGAAGAGGAGATCGGCGAGCGCCTGACGAAGAAGAAGGCGCTGGCGATCTTCAGCTCCGACGCGATCTCGTCCTCCGCCTACGCCACGGAGGAGATCCTGCGCGTCCTGATCCTGGCCGGGGCCGGGGCGCTGATGGTCTCCATCCACGTCGCGGTCGCGATCGCCATCCTGCTGGCCGTTGTGTCCATCTCGTACCGGCAGGTGTGCCGGGCGTACCCCGGCGGCGGTGGCGCCTACGTGGTGGCGCGGGAGAACCTGGCCCCGATCTTCGGGCTGATCGCGGCCGCCGCTCTGCTCATCGACTACGTGATGACAGTCGCCGTGTCCACCTCGTCGGCGCTCGACCAGATCTTCTCGATCGTCCCGGACCTGTCCGATCTGCGCGTCGAGATCGGCCTCCTCTCGATCGGACTCGTCATGGTCGCGAACCTGCGCGGGCTGCGTGAGTCCGGCAACATCTTCGCGGTTCCCACGTACCTGTTCATCGGCCTGGCCCTGAGCATCGTCGCATCCGGTATCTGGCACATCGCGACGGGCAGCGCGCACCCGCTGCCGCGCCAGCCAAATGCGGAGCCACTGGGAACCCAGGCGATCGGCATCGTCCTCATCCTCAAGGCCTTCGCCAGCGGGTCCGTCGCTCTCACCGGCGTCGAGGCGATCGCCAACGGTGTCCCGGCGTTCAAGCCGCCTGAAGCAAGGAACGCCGCGAACACGATGACCGCGATGGCGGTGCTCCTCGCGATCCTCTTCATCGGGATCACGGTGGTCGCTCACGCGTACGACGTTGTGCCATCGGTGGGCGGCGCGCCGTCCGTGGTCGCGCTCGTGGCGACCACGGCGTTCGGCACGGGCCCGCTCTACTACCTGTTCCAGGTCGCGACGGCACTGATCCTGTTCCTGGCCGCCAACACCAGCTTCAACGCGTTCCCGCGCCTCGCGGCGATCCTGGCCGAAGACGGCTACATGCCCCGCCAGTTCAGCTTCCGGGGCGACCGCCTGGCGTACTCGTACGGGATCATGGCGCTGGCCGGGATCGCCGCGGTGCTGCTGGTGCTGTTCGGTGGCGTGACGACGCTGCTCATCCCGCTGTACTCGGTGGGCGTGTTCGTCTGTTTCACCCTGTCGCAGGTCGGCATGGTCCGCCACTGGCGGACGGTTCGCGGGCCGGGGTGGTCGTGGCGGGCGATCGTGAACGGATCCGGCGCGGTGATGACCTTCATCGTGCTCGGCATCGTTGTCACAGAGAAGTTCAGCGGCGGGGCGTACCTGGTCGTGATCCTCATCCCGACGATCGTGGGCGTGATGCTCTTCATCAGTCGCCAGTACCGCTCGACGGGGACGCAGCTCGCGATCCGGCCCGATTTCATTGCGGCTCCCACTAATCGGACGCATCGGGCGATCGTGCCGGTGCCGGGCATCAACCGGGCGGTGATCCAGGCCGTCAACGTGGCCCGTTCCATCAGCCCGGACACGCTTGCCGTCTTCATCGCGCTGGAGGCCGACGAGGCCGCGATTCTCCGACGCCAGTGGGAGCGCCAGGTGCCCGGCGTGCCCCTGGTCGTCGTGGAGTCGCCGTACCGCGCCCTGACCGGGCCCTTGCTGGCGTACCTGGATGTCCTCGATCACGCGCGCAAGGAAGGCCAGCAGGCGCCGATCACCTTCGTTGTGATCCCGGAGTTCGTGGCTCGGACATGGTGGGAGCGGATCCTGTACAACCAGTCGGTTCGCCGGTTGCGCAGCGCGCTCATCGGCCGGCCGCACACGGTCGTGGTGAACGTCCCCTACCGGCGCGAGGAACCGGAACCGGCCAGTCACGAGCCGGGACAGCCGAGGACGCACGGGCGGTGATCCCGGTCGGCCCGCCCTGATGACAAGCCGTTGGAGCAGAGTGGTATCGTGACCGCGAATTGTCGAGCCGGCGCGGGCCTGATCCGGACCCGCCCACAGACCTCACTGCATCAATGGGAGCTGCCGCTTGCCCACCCTTCCTGAGCCGGCGTTTCGACGCGCCGTGCTGGGCCTGACCGGCGGCCCGGGCGACGAGCGGATGGTCCGCATCGCCTGCCAGTTGGCGAAGCCCCACAGGAGCGAGATCATCGGGGTCCATGTCGTCGAGATCGATTGGACGTTGCCGCTCGACGCGGACATCGCCGGCCGCAGCGAGGATGTCCAGCGGGTGCTCGACGTGGCCGAAGCGGCTGCCGAGGACACCGGCTACGCGCTGACGCCGGTGCTGCTCCAGGCGCGCGACGTCGGCGCGGCCCTCGTCGACGAGGCCAGCGAGCGCGGCGCCGACCTGTTGATGCTGAGCCTGGCCTACCGGACGAGGTTCGGCGGCGACTTCGCGATCGGCCAGACGATTCCGTACGTGCTCAAGAACGCGCCCTGCGCCGTGTGGGTGGTGCGCGAGCCAATGCCCGGAGGCCAGCCATGAACGTCGTGATCGTCGGATGCGGCCGTGTGGGTGCCCTGGTGGCGGCAACGATGGACGCGGCGGGTCACGCCGTGACGATCCTCGACATTTCCACCCTTGCGTTCGACCGCCTCCCGGATACCTTCAAGGGCACGGCGATCCGCGGCAACGGCACCGATGAGGACATCCTGCGGCGGGCGGGCACCCAGGACGTGGACCTGTTCCTGGCCCTGACGGAGGGCGACAACCGCAACGTGATGTCCGCACAGATCGCGGCAGAGGTCTTCGACGCCAAGCGCGTCATCGCGAAGATCAACGATCCGCTTCGGGCGGAAGCGTATGCAGACCTCGGGATCGGGACGATCTGCCGGACGACGATCCTGACGGACGCGATCCTCGGGTATGTCGGCGTGCCCGGCACAGGCTCCACTGGTGTTCGGGCTCCGGCAGGCGCCCACCCGGGTGCGGACCATCCACCGGTCCTGGGAGCAGTGAGTGCAGCAGCAGTCAACCCAGCCGCGGGCGCGGCGGCCCCGAACGGCCGCGCCGTAGCTTCGGAGGCCTGATCGTGTTCGTCCTGGTTGTCGGCGGCGGCAAGGTGGGCTACTACCTGACGCGCGAGTTGATCCAGTCCAACCACGAAGTGGTCCTCATGGAGAAGGATCGCGCCCGGGCCGGCCAGATCGCCGATGAGATCGGGTCCGTGGTGATCGCCCGCGACGGGTGCGAGGGCAAGTACCTCGCGGAGGCGGGTGCCAACCGGGCGGACATCGTCGCGGCGGTCACCGGTGACGACGAGGACAACCTCGTCATCTGCCAGATGGCGAAGCACCACTTCGCGGTGCCACGCACGATTGCACGCGTCAACAATCCGGCCAACGAGGTGCTCTTCAAGCACCTTGGCGTGGACGAACTGATCTCGCCGACGCGCATGGTCCTCGCGTCCATCGAGCAGGACATCCCCGTCAACGAGTTGCTGCACCTCGCGGCCCTGGGCAGCGGCGAACTGGAGCTGATCGAGGCGCACCTTGCGCCGGGCTCACCGGCGATCGGCCTCGCGACCGGTGACCTCGATATCCCCGATGGGTGCACCCTTTTCGCGGTGATCCGCAATGGGCGCGCGACACGCCTGGCGCCGGACACGATCCTGCTGGAGGGCGACAAGGTCCTGGCCATCGGCCAGAGCGAATGCAAGGTCGCGCTTCACGCCCAGTTCATCGGGACGTCCGAGCCCCTCATCCCCTGACGGCAGCGCCCGCCCGCTTGCGAACGAGGGCTCGCCACGTCATCGCCCAGCGCGCAGGATCGTCGGCGGCTTCTTCGTCCAGGATTGCCACCGGGCCGCGGTGCGGTGCCGACCGAACCTCTGCCGGCGCCGTCCGTGCTTCGTCGGCGATGGCCGCAAGGATGGCTGCCAGCTCGTCCAGGTCGTCTTTCGAGACCATCTCCGTGGGTTCCAGGGTCATCGGCTCCGGCACCAGCATGGGATGGTGGCTCGTGTAGTAGGGCTGGAGGCCGTAGTCCGTCGTGCGGCGCACGATGTCGTCCGTGGTGACGCCGGTCTCGGCGGTCAATTGCGCCCACGACCAGCGGACCTGGTCGAGGCGGGGCCCGCTCCCCTCGTACGGCATGGTGAGACCGGGGACCTGGGCGAGGAGGTGCACGAGGTAGTTGTTGTTGAGCACCGCCGTCTCGGCGACCGTTCGCAACCCGTCCGCTCCCAGCGCAAGGAGCCACGCGTACGCCCGGACCACCACCTGGAAGTTGCCGGCCCACGCGCGAACCCGCCCGACGGACTGCGGCCGGTCGCGGTCAAGGATGTAGCCGTCGCCGGCGAAGCGCACGACGGGCGACGGCAGGAACGGCGCCAGGTCCGCACGAACACCAACGGCCGACGCGCCGGGGCCGACCGAGTTGTGGGGCGCCCCGAATGTCTTGTGGAGGTTGAACTGGCCCAGGTCGAAGCCCGCGTCCGCGGCCCGCGCGATGCCCAGCAGCGGGTTGCCGTTCGCCTGGTCGTAGGCGCACAGCCCCCCGGCCTCGTGGACGAGCCGGACGAACTCCCCGACGTGGGGGTTGAAGATGCCCGTGTCCTCGGGGTTCGTGAGCATCAGCCCGGCGGTCCGCGGCGAAATCGCGGCGCGTAGCGCATCCACGTCCGGGAATCCGCGTTCACCGGGCATCAGCGAGATGACGCGGAACCCGGCGGTTGCGGCGCCGGCGGCGTTGGCCGGATGCGAGAAGGTCGTCGTGATGATCTCGTCGCGGCGGTGGCCTTCCCCCCGGGCCTCGTGCCAGGCGCGGATGATGAGCGCGCTGGTGTAGATGCCCTGGCTGCCGCCGCCACCCTGGAAGCTGAACGCGCCGAAGCCCGACACGGCCTTCAGCAGCTGCTCGCAGCGCCAGCTGATCTCCAGCAACCCCTGGACGCTCTCGGGATCCTGGTCCGGGTGCAGGTCGAGAAGCTTGGGGCTGCGGGCGATCAGCTCGCCGACGAGCGGGCTGTACTTCATCGTGCAGGTGCCCAGGGTGTCCGCTACGAGGTGGGCGCCCTGGCTCATCTGCGACAACCGCAGGAAATGGCGCAGGACGAGCGGTTGGGCCAGCTCCGGGAGCCGGGGCGCGACTGCACGCCGGAGCGCGGCCGGGATCGCCGCAAGCGCAGCGTCCTGCCCGGCGGCGACCTCGGGATCCAGGGGCGGCAGGATCAGGCCGCGCTGGCCGGGCGTGCCGAGTTCCGTGACGAGCGGCTCGTTCCAGCGGACGCCCTGGTAGTGGCGGCCGGCGGGCTCCCGACCCGGCGCTCCGGTGGGCGTCACCGCAGCACCTCGGAGAGGGTGTCCGCAAGGCGGTCGATCTCCGCCTGTCCGTGGGTCTCGGTCACCGCATAGAGGGCCGACTCACCGAGCCAGGGCAGGTCGGCCGACAGGTCCCGGCCCCCGAAGATGCCGCGCTCCCGCAGCGCCGCGTTGACCCGGGCCACAGAGCGCCCAGTCCCGCCGAAGTCCACGACCACTTCGCGGATGTGCGCGCGGCCCATTCGCGGGACACGGATCCCCGGGATGGCACCGAGCCGCCGCACCAGGTATGCGGTGCGAGCTGCCAGTCCCTCGCCGAGTTCCTGGATCCCGGCGGGACCCAGCAGCGAGAGGTACACGGCCGCGGCGATTCCCCACAGCCACTGCGAGGTGCCCGTGTAGTCCTGCGCGTCGCCGCGCAGGTCGTAGGACGTGGAGCTCAGCATGGACCACGCGAACCCGGTCGCGGATCCGTCCCGGGTGGGCACGGCGCTGATGAGGATCGAGGGGTTCTCGCGCATGTAGTCCGCGTCGTCACGGTGGGCGATGAAGCCCACCTGGCCGCCGCCGAAGAGCGGATGGACCCCCAGGGGTTGGGCGTCGCCGGCCACGATGTCCGCCCCGTAGGCGCCTGGCGCCTCGAGGACGCCCAGCGTCGAGGGGTCCACGCTGACGACCAGCAGCGCCCCTGCCGCGTGCGTCGCGTCGCAGATCTCCGGGACATGCTCCTCGACGAATCCCAGGTACGACGGGTTTTCCACGAGGACGCCGGCCACGTCCGGGCCCATCATCACGGCCAGCGCGTCGAGATCGACCATCCCGGTCGTGCGGTCGGCCGGCACGATCTCCACCCGGGCCCGGCGGGCGAAGGTGGCCAGGTGCTGGTGCGTGGCAGGGTTGGCGGTCTCCGGGACGAGAATCCGCGGCCTGCCCGTGAGCCGGGTGGCCATGAGGAGGGCGCTGGACGTCGCGGTGATCCCGTCGTACGTGGGCGCACTGACCACGTCCATCCCCACCAGCTCGCCGATGAGGCTCTGGAACTCGAAGATCGCCTGGTACTTGCCCAGGTCCGCGTACGGACCGCCGCCATACGAGGTGACGAACTCCGCCCGGTTGATGATCTCGTCCACCACGGCGGGCACATTGCCGGCCCAGCATCCGCCGCCCAGAAAGCTCAGCGCCTCGCCCGTGTGCGTGTTCCGTTCGAGGAGGCCGCCCACATGCCGTCGCAGTGCCACCTCGTCTGTCATGGGCGGCGGAAGATCCAGCGCAGTCCGGAGCCGCAGCGCTTCCGGGACCGAGGCGTACAGGGCCTCCACCGAATCGACCCCGATCGCCGCCAGCATCTCCGCGCGGACGCCGGGCGCGGAGTTGGGGATGTACGGGTGTGCCCGCCCGGTCATCCCGCCAGCCCGTCCCACCACGTGCCGGCCGGCGAGAGGCTGGACTCGCCGAGGGCCACGTGCGTGGACGAGAACGGCCGCCCGAGATGGCGCTCCCACCAGGGGTCCACCCACGGATCACCGGGTACGAGGTCCCCGTCGATCTGGAGGTCTGCCCCATCGAACCCGGCCAGCATCCCCACGATGTCCCGCTCCGGCGTGAACGTGCCCGCCATGGCGGCCGTCCAGATGGGCTCTTCCGGCTGCGTCCAGCGTGCCTCGATCGTGGGCCCGCCGGCTGCCCGGATGGTCCAGCCGACGCCGTCCACCGTCCACGGGTGACGGTGGAAGGTGGCCGCCCCTGCGTTCTGGTCGAGGCTGGTGCCGATGCCGCGCGAGACGTCGCGGGTCGTCGTCAGGTGCCGCAGGCGAGCCTGCATGCGGGCCGCCATGTCCGCTGAATCCGTGAGGGTGAGGTCAAGCTCGCGACCGCCGGCGTCGCGCGTCCGGAGAAACGCGACGTGGCCGGTGCCAAGCTCCGGCGAGTACCCCACGGCGTAGACCGTGAAATACGCCGCCGCGCCCGAGGACGCCCGCAGGTCGATCACGAAATGATCGAAGCACTGCAGGATCCGTCCGGGATGGATCGCCGCCGGCCCATTCGCCACGTCGCGACTGTATACGCTGCAGGTGGGAGATTCCACGGCTGGCTGCAACAGGGGGACCGCGACGTGGACCAGGTTCAAGCGATTGCCGCCGCCTCCGCGGCCATCGATGCGGCACGAGGCGAGATCATCTCAACGCTGCGCGCGCTCATCGCGGTGCCCAGCGTCAACCCGAACTACCCGCACTTCGACGGTGTGCCCGCCGGCAGTGGGACGGGCGAGACGGCGGCCCAGGCGGTGCTCAGGAAGGTCTACGAAGCGGCCGGGTGCGAGATCGACCAGTTCGAAGCGGTCGCCGGGCGGGCGAACCTCGTCGGCGTGCAACGCGGCTCGGGTGCCGTGGATGCCAGGACGCTGATCTTCAACGGCCACGTGGACACAGTGGCGCCAGGACGGCCGGATGCATGGTCATCCGGGGATCCCTTCGACGGGCGGATCGAGGGGGACCTCCTCTACGGCCTCGGCGCCTCCGACCAGAAGTCCGGCCTGGTGGCACAGGCCTGGGCGGTCCGGGCCCTGGCGGCGGCCGGCATCCGCCTGCGCGGCGACCTCACCGTGGAGAGCGTCGTCGGCGAGGAGATGATGGAGCACCACTCCGGCGTGACCGCCACGATCGAACGGGGCCATCGGGCCGACGCGGCGATCGTCTCCGAGCCAACGTCGTTCTCCGGCGCGCCAACACTCGCGCCGTGCTCCGGCGGAGGCACGACGTTCACGGTCCGCATCGACGGGCTCACCGCCCATTCCTGCGCGCGCGGGAACCACATCTGGCCTGGCGGCACGGGCGAGCGGCACGCGGTCAACGCGATCGAGAAGGCGTTCGTGGTGACGCAGGCCTTGCGCCGCCTGGAGGAGGAGTGGGGCAGGACGCGGGCTCACCCGCTCTTCCCGCCGGGCTACTTCACGATCGGGCCCGACACGTTCATGGGCACCCTCCACGGGCAGACATTCAGCTGGGCGGTGGCCAACCAGGTGAACCTCGAGTACCTGGTCATGTACGAGCCGACGCGGACGCAGGCCGAGGTGCGTGTGGAAATCGAGGCATACCTTGGGCGTATCTTCGACACCGATCCCTGGCTGCGCGAGCACCGGCCGGCGATCGAATGGCCGCACAACTGGCCCCCGTACGACACGCCGGTGGCCCATCCGCTCGTCACCACGATGCAGTCCGCGCACCAGGCGGCCCTCTCCGCGCCCGTGGAGGTCGCCGGGTTCGCGGCCGTGGACGACGCGACGTTCTTCGAGCGTGCCGGGATCCCCGCGGTCTCCTACGGCCCAGGCAGCATCCTGACGTGCCATTGTTTCGACGAGCACGTCCCCATCAGCGACGTGATCCGGGCGGCGAAGGTCTACGCGGCGACCGCGATCCAGTGGTGTGGAGTCGAACGATGATGGAAGCCATCTCCGCCGTCCTGGGACATCGCCAGCCGGGCGGCGCCGCCCGGGAACACCTCCGGACGCTGTTCGAACGACTGGCCGCCGGGGACCTGAGCCTGGAGCAGTTCCTCTGGGCCGCCCGCGACGCCGGCATCGACCGGCGCGACGCGGCCCAGCTCGCGGTGGCCGCACGGGCGTCGGCAACGCCCGGGTCCGTCAGCACCGGCGGCGGGACGCCCGCGCATCCCGCTGGCGCGGACGGCGTCCTGCGGATCGGACTGTGGCTGCCCGTTGACGGAATGGACCCCGCGATCTCCACGTACCGCACGTCGCGCCTGCTGACCGAGCAGCTGTACTCGACGCTGATGGCGCTGGGCCCCGACGGGCGACCGTACCCGGATCTCGCCGAGTGGATCGAGGTGTCCGACGACGGACGCACGTACACGTTCGGGATCGTCCCCGGCGTGCGCTTCCACGACGGGTCGCCGCTCACGGCGGACGACGTGGCCTTCTCGCTGAACCGCCTCCTCGAGATGGGCGAGGCATACCACTTCGACCCGTGGATGGTCTCGGTGGCCGGCGCGGACGTCGTGGACCCACTCACCGTGAGGCTGCGGCTGACGCAGGCCACCGGGCCCATCCTCACCTGGCTGGCATTCTGCGGAACGGGCGCCGTGCCCCGCGCGGCCGTGGAGAGCGGACGCGATCTCAACCGCGAGCCAATCGGCAGCGGTCCGTTCCGCCTGGCCCGGCCGTGGGCCGGCCGGGAATCCGGGGAGCCCATCCGGCTGGAGCGCCACGACGCCTCCGCGCGGGGCGGCAGGCCGTTCACGCCGCGTCTTGCCGGCCTGGAGTTCTCGGCAATCACGTCGGCGGACGAGCGGGTGGCTGCGCTCCTGGCCGGACGCATCGACGTTGACGCGCTGATGGCGCCGGAGGCATTCGGGCCGCTCGCGGCGACACCCGGATTCATCGCGCACGAGACGCCGGACAGCCGCTGGCACTGGCTGGTGGTGAACTGCCGCCAGGCTCCCCTGGGCGATGTGCGCGTCCGCCGCGCCATCGCGCTGGCGATCGACCGCCACGAGTTGCTGGACCGCGGGTTCCTCGGGCACGGCCTTCCGATCGGGGCCGGAGTGATCGCGCCGTGGTCCTTCGCGGCGGCCCCGGATCTCCAGGGGTTCGGCCCTCGAGCGGACATCGCGGGTGCGAAGGCACTCCTCGCCGACGCCGGCGTGGCGCCGGGCACGAAGCTCGTGATCACCGCTTCGGATTCGCTGCTGATCGCCCTGCGCCAGGCGGAGATGATCGCGGCCCAGCTGCGGGCCGTTGGCCTGGGCGCCGAGGTCCGCGCGGTGGACGCGGCCGCATACGCCGCGTCGGTGTCGCGTGACGGCGACTTCCAGCTCGCCACCTCGTACTGGGGCAGCCCCATCTGGGACCCGGACGATTTCGTCTACATGGGGTTCCGTTCCGGGGCCCGGTATGACGCCGGCTCCTGCTCGTCACCCGACCTCGACGCGTTGATGGACCGGGGACGCGGAACCCTCGTCCAGGCGGAACGACGTGCCGCCTACGTGGCCCTCCAGGCCCAGGCTGTGGAGCAGCTGCCGGTGATCCCCACGATCCAGCCGGGCATGCTCCGGGGGACAACGTCGCGCCTCGCCGGGTATGCCCCCACGCCGTGCGCCCAGCTGCGGACACTCCGCGACGCCTGGCTGGAGGTCTGACCGGCCCAACCCGGCGGTGCCCCCGGACAACGCCGGGAACCGAACTCTTGACAACGTGATTGGCAGGGTTCTACCATCACGTCATGGCAACCCGCCCCCTCGATCGGGATCCACAGCGGCCGGTCTACGTCATCAGTGTGGCTGCCGGGATTCTCAGCGTGCATCCGCGGACCCTGCGGATCTACGAGGACGAGGGTCTGATCGCACCGGCGCGGACGCCCTCCAACATTCGCCTGTACAGCGAACAGGACATCCGGCGGGTCCTCTGGATCCGCCACCTCACCCAGGAACGCGGGGTCAATCTCGCGGGCGTCCGAATCCTCTTCGAACTCGAAGAACGGTTGGGTGCGCGAATCCTGGAGGTGCTCTTCGACGAAGGAGTCCGGGCACAGGAAGCCATGGACGCAACCCCCGAGGAAGACCGGCCCGTCCGGTCCGGCGCCCGCCGGAATTGCCAGCCGTGAGGGATCCCGTCACGTCGCGTTCCCAACGTGGAGCACCGTGCTTCGCACAGACCCAGATCGTGGACGGTCCAGCCGCCACGTGCAGCAGGAGAACCTGATGGCGCCTCGCACGCCGAAGTCCAAGACCACCCCGCAGCCCACGGTGACCACGGGTCAGACCCGCGAGCTGCCGCTCGTCGCTCTCCGGGAGACCGTCATCTTCCCCGAGATGATCGTGCCGCTCCAGGTGGGCCGCGAGAAGAGCGTGGCCGCGCTCAACGCGGCTGTTGCCAATGGCGGCCCGATTGCGCTGGTGACCCAGCGGCAGGCGGACCAGGAGGACATCGGGTCCCCGGGCGAGCTGTATCCCGTCGGCACGCTCGCGAAGATCGCGCAGATCGTCCAGCTCCAGGACGGCACCGTGCGCGCCATCGTCCAGGGCCAGGGCCGGCTCCGCGTCCACGGCTTCACGCAGACGTCGCCGTACATCATCGCCACGATCGAAGAGCTGGTGGATGCGACACCGGCGGGCGTCGAGGTCCAGGCGCTCATGCGCACGGTCCAGGGCCAGATCGAGCAGTACGTCGCGAGCGGCGCGCCGGTTCCGCCGGAGGCCGCGGTCGCTGCGCGGAACATCACGGAGCCCGGCCTCCTCGCGGATATGGTGGCATACAGCCCGGACATGTCCACGGAGCAGCGCCAGGAACTCCTGGAGACGGTTGACGTCATCGAGCGCCTGAAGCTCGTTTCCAACTTCCTCTCCCGCCAGATCGAGATTCTGGAGCTCAAGGGTCGCATCCAGTCCGAAGTGAAGTCGGAGATGGACAAGACCCAGCGCGAGTACATCCTGCGCGAGCAGCTGAAGGCCATCCAGCGCGAGCTCGGCGAGGACGATCCGCAGCAGGCCGAGATCAACGAGCTTCGCGAGAAGGTGGAGCAGGCCGGCATGCCGGAGGAGATCCGGACACGGGCGATCAAGGAGATCGACCGGATGAGCCGCATCCCGTCCGCCTCCCCGGAGGTCGGGGTCATCCGGACGTACGTGGACTGGCTCGTGGGGCTGCCGTGGAACGTCGCCACGGAGGACAACCTCGATATCAAGGAAGCCGCCCGGATCCTGGACGAGGACCACTACGGTCTGGAGAAGATCAAGGAGCGGATCCTGGAATACCTCGCCGTCCGGGCGCTGGCATCCAAGATCCGCAGCCCCATCCTCGCGTTCGTCGGACCGCCCGGCGTCGGCAAGACGTCGCTCGGCAAGAGCGTGGCGCGGGCCATGGGCCGCAAGTTCGTGCGAATGAGCCTGGGCGGCATCCACGACGAGGCGGAGATCCGCGGCCACCGTCGCACCTACATCGGGGCGCTGCCCGGCAGGGTCATCCAGAACGTCAAGACGGCCGGCTCCAACAACCCGGTCTTCATGCTCGACGAAGTGGACAAGATCGGCATGGACTTCCGGGGCGACCCATCGTCCGCGCTGCTGGAAGTCCTCGATCCGGAGCAGAACAACACGTTCCAGGACAACTACCTGGAGGTTCCGTTCGACCTTAGCAAGGTGCTGTTCATCGCAACGGCCAACCTGCTGGATCCCATCCCGCCCCCCCTCCGCGACCGGATGGAGATCGTCTACCTGCCGGGCTACACCCAGCAGGAGAAAATCGAGATCGGGAAGCGGTTCCTCATCCCCAAGCAGATGGAGAACCACGGGCTGACCGCAAAGACCATCCAGATCACGGACGAGGCGATGGTCAAGCTCGTCCAGGCCTACACCAAGGAAGCCGGCGTCCGGAACCTGGAGCGCGAGATCGCCAACATCATGCGCAAGGTCGCCCGCACCGTGGTCGAAGGGCGAAAGCGCAAAACGATCGTGGACGTCAGGAAGCTGGAGCAGTACCTGGGCCCGCCGCGCTTCGAATACGGCGAGCTCGAGGCAACAGACCAGACGGGTGCAGCAACCGGCCTCGTGGTCACGGAAGTCGGCGGTGACGTCGTCGCCGTCGAAGTGACCAGGATGGAAGGCAAGGAGGACTTCATCCTCACCGGCCAGCTCGGCGAGGTGATGCGCGAGTCTGCTCGGGCGGCCCTGTCCTGGATCCGGGCCAACGCGAACCAGCTGGGCATCACGCGCGAGCAGTTCGAGAAGAACACCCTCCACATCCACGTCCCGGCCGGCGGGATCCCCAAGGACGGGCCTTCCGCCGGCGTCACCATGGCCACCGCGATGGTGAGCGCCTTCACCGGCATCCCGGTCCGCAAGGACGTCGCAATGACCGGCGAAATCACCCTCCGGGGCCGGGTGCTCCCGATCGGTGGGCTCAAGAGCAAGATCCTGGCCGCGCATCTCGCTGGTGCCAGGATCGTGATCCTGCCAAAGAAGAACGAGAAGGATCTGCGCGACATCCCGGACGAGATCCGCAAGCAGATCAAGCTGGTCCTCGCGGACTCCATGGAGCAGGTGCTCGAGGCAGCGCTCCGGCGCATGCCCATGCCGCTCCGGGTGGAGCCCGCGAAGATCCCGGAGGGCGACCGGACGCACGGCGAGGCGGAGCCGGAGAGCCGGGTCCGACGCCCGAGCTTCCCGCCCACGGACCAGCCCCCGGTGGCGGTCCAGGGACCGGCACCGCGGCCACCCGAGCCCGGGAGGCGGGCGGCGGCGATCACGCCGCAGCCCCACACTGGACGGTAGGACAACCCGAACCACGCAGGCCCGGCCACGCCAACAGCGGGCCGGGCCTCTTGCACTTCCGCGGTAGAAGCGGCCGCGCCGCAATCGACCCGAGGACCAGACCAGTGGACTACAAGGACTACTACAAGACGCTCGGGGTTTCTCGCACCGCGACGCAGGCCGAGATCAAGAAGGCCTTCCGCAAGCTCGCGCGGCAGAGCCATCCGGACGTAAAGCCGGGCGACAGCACCGCGGAGCTGCGCTTCAAGGACATCAACGAGGCTAACGAGGTCCTCTCCGACCCGGCCAAGCGAACGCAGTACGATGAGCTGGGCGCGAACTGGGAGGCCTACTCGAGGGCCGGTGCGGGCAGTCCGGGCGGGGGCGGCTCCGGCGGGCCGAGCCCATTCGGGGCAGGCGGACCCTTCCAGGGCTTCGGCGGCCAGGGCGGCAGCGTCCGCTACGAGTTCCGGGGCCCGGGCGGTGGCGCCGGCGCGGAGCAGTTCAGCGACTTCTTCCGGATGTTCTTCGGCGAGCAGGCGGGCGGCGCAGGCGGCGCAGGCGGCGGCGCGGGAGCGACGGGCTCACGACGCGGCGGGGGACGAGGTCAGCGCACCCAGGCCCGCAGCGGGCCAACGATCGAAGATCTCCTCGCAGGCGCGGGCGGCACTTACGGGACCGAACCCGGCGCGGCGCGGCCGGCGGCTGCAGAGGCCCAGGCGCAGATCACCCTCGAAGAGGCATTCCACGGCACGACGCGCCTCGTGGACGTGGATGGTCGCCGGCTCGAGGTGAAGGTGCCCGCCGGCGTGGACACCGGCAGCCGGATCCGCCTGCGTGGCAAAGGGGGCGGAACAGGCGAGGCGGCGCGCGACCTGTACATCGTGCCGAAGGTGGAATCACACCCCGTGTTCACCCGGACCGGGGCGGACCTTGCGCGTGAGATCAGGATCACGCTGGGCGAGGCGCTCCTGGGCGGCGAGATCCCCGTGCGGACGCTCAAGGGCCGCGTCCTCCTGACGATCCCACCGGGAACCCAGCACGGGCGCACCTTCCGGCTCACCGGCCAGGGCATGCCGCGTCTCAAGGGCGAGGGCAGCGGGGACCTGTATGTCCGCGTGAGCATCGCGCTCCCCACGAACCTCTCCGACGAGGCGAAGGAGGCCGCCGCGCACTTCCTGAGCCTGGTGGATCAGCCGGATCCCCGCCCACCCGCGTGACCCGCGGCGGCTCGAGGCCTGCCAGGGACCTGCGGCGGCTCGCCAAGGTGCCCATTGACATTGGTAGCATCCCTGACAATACTATTGATACGTTTGGACTTGAAGATGGACCTGGGCCCACGCCTCAGGAGGTAACCACAACACCATGAACCTGGACCGATTCACGCAGAAGGCGCAGGAGGCGATCGTCGCCGCGCAGCGCCTCGCCGAAACCCTGCAGAGCCCGTTGCTCGACGCGGAGCACATCCTCGCCGCACTCCTGGATCCTGAGGACGGCGTCCCGGCGGAGACCCTCCGCCGATTGGGCGTGGACCTGCCCGGCCTTCGGGGCGACCTGGCGGCGCTCCTGTCCCGGCGCGCGCGGATCCAGGGCGGCAGCCTCGCCCTGGGGCCAAGGGCCAAGCAGGCGCTTGAGCTGGCCCAGGCGGAGGCCCGGAGGCTGCAGGACGACTACGTCTCCACGGAACACCTGCTTCTCGGCGTTGCGGAGGTCGGCGGGGAGGGCGCCCAGCTGCTGGAACGGTTCGGTGCCAGCCGCGAGGCGATTCTCCATGCACTGCAGAGCGTCCGTGGTGGTCAGCGCGTCGCCAGCCAGAACCCCGAAACCACCTACCAGGCGCTGGAGAAGTACGGCCGCGACCTGACCCAGGAGGCCCGTGCCGGCAGACTTGACCCAGTCATCGGCCGCGACGAGGAGATCCGGCGGACGATCCAGGTTCTCAGCCGCCGGACCAAGAACAACCCCGTGCTGATCGGCGAACCGGGCGTGGGCAAGACGGCCATCGTGGAGGGCCTGGCCCAGCGCATCGTGCGCGGCGATGTACCGGAGGGCCTGAAGGACAAGCGCGTGGTGTCGCTGGACCTCGGGGCGCTGATCGCCGGTGCCAAGTTCCGGGGCGAGTTCGAGGAACGCCTCAAGGCCGTCCTCAAGGAGATCAAGGACGCCGAGGGCCGGGTCATCCTGTTCATCGACGAGTTGCACACCGTGGTGGGAGCCGGCGCGGCCGAAGGGGCGATGGACGCCTCCAACCTGCTGAAGCCCATGCTGGCCCGCGGCGAGCTGCACACCATCGGCGCCACCACCCTCGACGAGTACCGCAAGCGGATCGAGAAGGACGCAGCCCTGGAGCGCCGCTTTCAGCCCATCGTCGTGGATCAGCCCACGGTGGACGAGACCATCTCGATCCTGCGCGGCCTCCGCGAGCGGTACGAGGTGCATCACGGCGTCCGGATCACGGACTCCGCGCTGGTGGCGGCGGCCACGCTCAGCAGCCGCTACATCACAGAGCGGTTCCTGCCCGACAAGGCCATCGACCTCGTCGACGAGGCCGCCAGCCGGCTGCGGATGGAGATCGATTCCATGCCGGTCGAGCTGGACGAACTCGAGCGGCGCCGGATCCAGCTGGAGATCGAGCGTGAGGCCCTGCGCAAGGAGAAGGACGACGCGTCGAAGGCGCGGCTCGAGGCGCTGGAGCGGGAGCTGGCCGACATCGAGGAGCAGGCCGGCGCGATGAAGCAGCGCTGGACCGCCGAGAAGGACGCGATCCAGGCGATCCGCACCTCGAAGACGGAGCTGGAGCAACTCCAGGTCCGCATCGACCAGGCCCAGCGCGAGACGGACTACGAGACGGCGGCGAAGCTTCGGTACGGCACGTTGCCGGAGTTGCAGGACCGGCTGCGCGGGCAGGAGGCCGCCCTGGCCGCCCTCCAGGGCCCGGGCTCGATGCTGAAGGAGGAGGTGACGGCGGACGAGATCGCCCAGATCGTCTCGGCTTGGACGGGCGTGCCCGTGACGAGGATGCTCGAGGGAGAGATCGCGAAGCTGATCCATATGGAGGAGCGACTCCACCAGCGCGTCGTCGGCCAGGACGAGGCCATCGAAGCGGTGTCCGACGCCGTCCGCCGCGCACGTGCCGGGCTCAAGGATCCGCGCCGGCCCACGGGTTCGTTCCTGTTCCTGGGGCCCACCGGCGTCGGCAAGACCGAACTCGCGCGCGCACTCGCCGAGTTCCTCTTCGACGACGACCAGGCGATGGTCCGCATCGACATGAGCGAGTACATGGAGAAGTTCTCCGTGTCGCGGCTGATCGGGGCACCCCCCGGCTACGTGGGCTACGAGGAAGGCGGCCAGCTGACAGAGGCGGTCCGGCGGCGGCCGTACCAGGTGATCCTGCTCGACGAGATCGAGAAGGCGCATCCGGACGTGTTCAACGTGCTTCTGCAGGTCCTCGACGACGGCCGGTTGACCGACGGCCAGGGGAGGACCGTGAACTTCAAGGACACCGTCCTGATCATGACCAGCAACGTCGGCAGCCAGGTGATCGCGCAGTTTGCCGGCCGCCCCGGGGACTCGCAGAGCTACGAGGACATGAAGCGCGAGATCACCGATGCCCTGCGGCTGCAGTTCCGGCCCGAGTTCCTCAACCGGGTGGACGAGGTGATCGTGTTCCACGCCCTCACGGAGGCCGAACTGGCGGCGATCGTGGACCTGCTGCTGGCAGACCTCCAGAAGCGGCTGGTCGAGCACGACCTGGTGCTCGAGATGACGCCGGCAGGACGGGCGCTGATCGCCCGCGAAGGAACGGACCTCGCGTACGGTGCGCGGCCGCTCAAGCGGACCATCCAGCGTCTCGTGGAGAACCCCCTCGCGCGCGCCCTGCTCCGGGGCCAGTTCCCGCCGGGCTCGCGGATCAAGGTGGACGCCGACACCCTCGGCGGCACGCTTGTCTTCTCGGCCGATGGGACGACCGTCGTGGCCGAGACCGCCGACCGCCGTGATGCCAGGGCCGGCGGGACCCCCGCACCTGCGCGCGCCGGCGCCGGCGCCGGCCTCTGGACGCCCCGGTCGGACGAGAAGGGCCCCGAGCGTCTCAACTAGCCAGCTTCGGACGCGGAGCCGCGGGCGGCGCTGACGGCTGGACGGCACCGACGCAGAATTCCGGCATCCTTCCCGCGATGCAGCTTTCCGTCGTCGTGGCGCAACTCCGCGCCCTCCCTGATCCCCTGCCCGAGGCACCGGCCGCGCTGATGCCCCTGATCCTTGCCGGGCCAACCCGGCCCGCGGTCCCTCTTGCCGAACTCCGGTCCATTCCGGCAGCGGTCCTCGTCCTCCTGGTAGCCGGCGCCGACGGCGACGCGCGCGTGATCCTCACGGAACGCGTCATCGGCGGCCGGCACCACAGCGGCGAAGTGAGCTTCCCGGGCGGCCGCGCCGAGCCGGAGGACGCCGATCCGGCCGCGACGGCCCTCCGCGAGGCAGCGGAGGAAGTGGGGCTGGATGCCACCGCGTCAGGCGTGGAGATCGTCGGTGTGCTCGGCAGTGTCTGGATCCCCGTCAGCGGTTTCCGGCTGACCCCGGTCCTGGCCGTGGCGTGGCGGCGACCGGCACTGACGGCCGCCCCGGCAGAGGTCGGCCGGATCCTGGAAGCGCCCCTGACGGCGTTTCTCACCGGCGCGGAGATCCGGCAAGTCGAGGCGCAGGTGGGCGAACGCAGGCTCCGCTACGGAGCCTACCCGGTGGAGGATCTCCTGGTCTGGGGTGCGACGGCGCGGGTCCTCGGCCAACTGGGGGCGATCCTCGGCGGATCCTGACGCACGCCGCGGCCGGCGCATGGCACGGCCGGCGAATGGCGCGTCGAGAACCGTCCGTGCTAGAAGGGCTCGCCCTCCTTCGGGTCGTACCGGGGGCTGGATCCCACGGTCAGTCGACCGGGTGATGAGCCGGCGGCCGGTGACCCGGAGCGCACTTCGCGGCCGGTGCCTTCCACGATCATGCCCGGGGCCGCCTCGCCTGCCCCAAGCTCCACCACGATCGCCCGCATGCGGCTCTGGTCCGTCCACGCAGCGTGGGGGACCTGCGGCGGCCAGAACACCGCTTCACCGGCCGCCACGAGCCCCTGCTCTTCACCCACCCGCACGAAACCCCCGCCTTCGATCACCACGAACCACGTGGCGTTGGGGTTTGAATGCGGCTCGATCGCGGCGTTCCGGCCGAAGGCAAGCTCGGAGATGACGCCACCGGGGCCGGAGACGATCACCTGACCGGCCACGTTGAGGGAGCCGGCGGGCCCTTCCGGCCGGCGATGACCCACACCGAACCGGACGATCTCCATCCGTGCCCTCCGGCTCCGGCGTCTAGCGGCGGCGGCGCTTTGGGCGGTTGGGCCGGGAGCTCTGCTTCGTCCGGATCGTGCTCTCGGGATGCGCGAACTTCAGGCGCGAGAAGTAGCGCTGGCGCGCGAGCTTGTGCTCATACGCCGCGAGGATGGGCGGGAAGCGGATGAACCGCGTCCACACGAAGACCCCAAGGACAATGGGCAGGGTCAGCACGACGAACAGAAAGTCGAACACGAAGAGCGCTTCCGTCAGCAGCAGCCCGAAGCCGATGACGCCCGTCCACAGGAGGTACTCGTACATGTCCAGGTACGGCGGGTGGTTGCGAAGCTGCCGCGTGCGCACGTTGTAAAGGATCACGACGACGACGAGCAGGATCAGCGCGGCGATCCAGGTGGGATAGAACAGGTCGTGGAAATTGCGGCTGTTGAACGGAAGGAACAGGTATTCCCAGGGCAGCAGTTTCACGTGTCGCTCCGGTGGGTATCTGAAGTCCGGCACTGGCGGCCGGCACGGTGGGGCGCAGACGGTCCCGCGCCCGCAGGGCCATCGCCTCCTCCCGAGTATGCCATGCGCCCGCGGTATACTCGGGCGCAGGGAGACACCCCCGGTTTTGAACGACCGCGGGGCACGGACAGGATCGCAGCGAGCCCAGTGGCGCGCCTGGTGGCGCTCGACAAGGAACCGCCGCGGGTCGATCACCTTGGGACGGGAGGAAGCCCCGGTGCGAGCCCTTCTCTCGGTCGCGAACCGCGATGGGATCTCGGCACTGGCGCGCGATCTGCTGGCGCTCGGCGTCCAGATCTACGCGACAGACGGGACGCGCGAACATCTCGCCGCCGACGGGGTCGACGTCGGCTCCGTCTCGACACTCACCCAGGTGCCGGCGCTGGTCGGCGGCCAGGTGAAGACCTTCCACCCCGCGGTCTACGCCGGGATCCTCGCGCGCCGGGACGACCCGGTCCAGCTCGCCGAGCTCGAGGACCAGGGCATCGGCCTCATCGATATCGTGGTCGTGAACGTGAAGGCGTTCTCGCCGGCGGTGGTCTCCGGCCAACTGCCCATCCAGGATGCGCTCGAGATCGTGGACGTGGGTGGCGTCGCTCTCCTCGGTGCCGCTGCACGAAATGCCGCCGGCGTCACCGCGGTGCCGTCTCCGCAGCACTACGCACGTCTGGCGCGCGAGCTGCAGGAACTGGGCACGGTTTCGATCGAGTTGCGCCAGCAGCTCGCCGCGGAGGCGTTCGGGCTGATCGCCGCCTACCACGCGGAGATCGCCGCCTACCTGCACCAGGCGTCCGGGAACATCTTCCCGCCGCGACTCGCCCTCGTACTGGAGAAGGTCCGCGACCTGCCCTACGGCGAGAACCCCCAGCAGCGGGCGGCGTTCTATCGCGAGACCACGCACCGGAGCGGGACGCTGGCGGACGCGAGCTACCTGCAGGGTGGCTCGTCCAGTTTCAACAACCTCCTGGACCTGGATGCGGCGTACCGGATCGCACGGGACTTCACCGCACCTACGGTCGCGATCGTCAAGCACACGGACCCCGTGGGACTTGCCTCTGACGACGAACTGGTGGAGGCCTACCGCCGGGCACTCGAGACCGATTCCGTGGCCTCGTTCGGCGGGATCGTGGGCGTGAACCGGCAGATGGACGGGGCGACAGCGCGGGAGATTGCGGCCAATTCCTACGAGGCTGTGGTGGCCCCCTCGTACAGCGACGCCGCGTTGGGCATCCTGCGCCAGAAATCGGGCCTGGAGATCCTCGCCGTCCCGCCGGATCCCACGGAAGGGCTGCGCGACTACGGCATCGCGACCCTGGATTTCCGGCGTGTCGCCGGCGGCCTGCTCGTCGAAACCCAGGACGAACTGGGCCTGGATCGCGGCCGCCTGCAGGTCGTCACGAAGCGCCGGCCCACGCTCGAAGAACTGACCGACCTCCTGTTCGCTTGGCGTGCGGTGCGGCACGTGCGCTCAAACGCGATCGTCCTCGCGAAGAACGCAGCGACCATCGGCGTCGGCGCCGGGCAGGCCTCGCGCCAGGTCGCTGTGGAAATCGCCCTGCGACGTGCGGGTGACCGCGCCAAACTGGGCGTGATGGCCAGCGACGCCTACTTCCCGTTCCCGGATGGCATCCAGGCCGCGGCTCTTGCCGGCGTCACCGCCATCATCCAGCCCGGTGGGTCCACACGCGACCAGATGGCGATCGAGGTCGCCGATCGGCATCACCTGGCGATGGTCTTCACGGGCCGTCGCCACTTCCGCCAGTAGCAACCCCGCATCCGGAGGCGCCCGTGTCCCCCACCCAGCAGCCCGCGCCGCGCAACACCATGGAGAAGCTGCTCGCCCTCGAGATGGTCCGCGTGACCGAGGCGGCGGCAATCGCGTGCGCGCGCTACATGGGACGCGGCGACCGCCACGAAGCCGACCGCGCTGCAACCGAGGCAATGCGCAAGGCGATGGACGAGCTGGACATCGCGGCGACGATCGTGATCGGCGAGGGCGAGCGCGACGAGGCCCCCATGCTCTACATCGGCGAGCGCCTGGGCCGCCGCGGGAGCCGGGACGGCGCCGCTGCGCCCGAGGTGGACATCGCCGTGGATCCCCTCGAAGGCACCAACCTTGTAGCAACGGGCTCCGCCGACGCGATCACCGTGCTGGCCGCCTCGGAGAAGGGCGGTCTCCTGAACGCGCCGGACACCTACTTCGAGAAGTTGGCAGTGGGTCCCGTCGCGGCCGGCAAGGTGGACATCCGGCTGTCGCCCACGGAGAACCTGCACCGGATCGCCGAGGCCCTCGGACGCGGCGTGAACGACATCACGGTGATCATCCTGGACCGGCCGCGCCACGAAGACCTCATCCGCGAAGTGCGGGAGGCCGGGGCCCGGATCAAGCTCATCACGGACGGTGACGTCATCGCCGCCATTTCGTGCGCGGTCTCGGGCACGGGCGTCCATGCGGTCATGGGCACGGGCGGGGCGCCGGAGGGTGTCCTGGCGGCCGCGGCGCTGCGCTGCCTGGGCGGCGAGATCCAGACGCGGTTCAAGTTCCGGAACGAATCGGAGCGGCAGCGCGCCCGGGCCATGGGCCACACGGACGAATCGCACGTCTTCACGACGGAGGAACTGGCGTCCGGCCAGGACCTTGTCTTCGCGGCCACCGGCGTCACGGACGGCCAGCTGCTGAAGGGCGTCCGGTACTTCGGCGGCGGCGCTCGCACGCACTCCATCGTGATGGCGTACAGCACCAAGCAGATCCGGTTCGTCGATACGGTCCACATGTTCGACCGGAACCGCCCGCCGTCGGTCCGGATCTAGGGTCGCGCCCGCCCGGGCCCGGGCCCCGGCCCGTCGGGAGCCCATTCGCCGGTATCGGCGTCCCATCGTCCGATCGCCCGCACGGCATCCGCCGGCTCCGCCCGAGCCCGGCGATCGCGCGCCTGCACAACCGTCTCGTCCCAGCCGGGAGGCTCCTGGTCCGGTGCGACATCGGCCCACGGCGCGAGGACGAACAGGCGCTGCCGCGCCGACTCGTGCGGCACGATCAGCAGGGCACCGCCCGCGACCGCGGATCTCGTGGACATGCCCCGGGGCGGTCGCGGGACTGCGACCGCGTGTGTCCCGTACGCCTCCAGGTCGAGGTCGATCTCTCGCGGGCCCCATCGTCCGCGCCGGCGCCGCCCGAAACGCCGCTCGATACCTTTCAGCGCCACGAGGAGGGCCACCGCGCCCGCTTCCGGGTCCGGCCCGGCAGGCAGGTCCACGAGGGCGACGGCATTGCAGAACTCGGGCTGGTCCGTGACGCCAACGGGAACCGTGGCATAGAGACGCGACACGGCGACCACGGTCGCTCCGGGCAGGGCCCCCAGGGCATGGATCGCACGCGCGATGGTCCCCGGCGCATCACCGACGTTCGCCCCCAACCCGATGACCGCCCGAACCTGCTCGCCCACTGCTCCCTCATGTTCGCCTGATGTGCCGATCATGGCCTGCGACGAGCCCATCATCGCCCCGGCGGCTGCCTCGCGCTCGAATCCGACCGTGATGAGCGGCGGCGGCGCACGTGCGAATTCGCGCGGGGCGTGAGAATGGCGCGATGCGGCCCGTCGTGACCCTCATCCTGGTTCCACCGCGTTCGGCGCCCGAACACACGCCGGCCGCCTGGCTCGAGTCGGCACGCGAGGCGGGCGCAGAGCGGCACCGCGCGGCGTTCAGCCGACTCGGGACGGACGCCCGCGTGGTCCGTGAGCCGCCGGACGGACGCCCGTTCGGGCGGCGACTCCGGGAGTTGGTCGCCCCGATCGCTGCCTCCGCAGCGCAGCGCCGGGTTGGCCTGATCCTGGTGAGCGGAGGAGCGCTGCCCCTGGCCGACCCCGCGGATCTCGAGGCCTTCGTCGCGACCGCGCGTGCGACTGCACGACGGGCGTGCACCAACAGCTTCTACTCGGCCGACGCGATCGCCGTTTCGGACGCGCGCCTCCTCCTCGCCATGCCGGACCTGCCATCCGACAACGCCCTGCCACGCTGGCTTGCAGAGGTCGCCGGCATCCCCGTCGCCGGCCTCCGCCACCGGCCCCGGCTGGAGTTCGACATCGACTCGCCGATCGACCTGCTCCTGCTCGCCCGCGACCAGGGCTGCCCGGCCGAATTCGCGACCCTTGCCGCGGAGATCGCGGCTGCCAACCAGCGGGCTGTCGCCGCGCTCCGGGGAGTGGCGGCGACCCTCGGCAACCGCCGGGCGGAGGTCGTCGTCTCGGGTCGCACGTCGTCGCGCGCGCTCGCATGGCTGGAGAGCCATGCCAGCTGCCGGGTTCGCGCTCTCATCGAGGAGCGGGGGCTGAAGGCGAGCACTTCGCTCGCCTTCAGCGGCGACGCCGCGCAGGACCCGACCGACGGTCGCCGGCGTCCGCCGCGATCCGCGCTGGGCCTGATCCTGGATGCGCGCGGACCGGGTGCCCTGGGCGCAGTCCTAGCTGAGTTGGGCGATGCTGCGGTCATTGACACGCGGGTCCTGCTGGCCCACCGGCTGGGAGCCGGGGAAGCACGCTGGCCCTCGCTCGCCGACCGCCTGGCGTCCGACCTGCTCCTGCCGGAGGAGATCGCGGACGGCTGGCTCCGAGAACTCACCCTGGCGGCCCTGGAGGCGCCCATCCCGGTGCTCCTCGGCGGGCACACCCTCGTGGGACCGGGTCTGCCGCTGATCGCAGGCCACGCCGCCACCTCCGCCCTCGACGCCGCGGACAGAGGCTGATGGACGGTGGCCTGCGCCGCGATCCGAGGCCGGGTGGCCCGACGCTCCATTCGGATCCGGACGTGGTCGCGCTGATCCGGGACGAGATCGCCCGCACTGGCCCGATCACGTTCGCCCGCTTCATGGATCTCGCGCTGTACGCACCGGCCCTGGGCTACTACACCTCGCCGCCGACGAGAATCGGGCGGCGAGGCGACTTCCTCACGGCACCCGAAACGCACCCGATCTTCGGCGCAGCGCTCGCCCGGCAGGTCGCCGACGCCTGGCATCGACTCGGCAGACCGCCGGAGTTCACGGTCCGCGAATACGGGGCTGGTCGGGGCGCTCTCGCCGAGGCGATCATCCGGACCCTCGCGGCCGACGAACCGGAACTGGCCCACGCTCTGCGGTACGAGGCCGTGGAGATCAATCCCCATCGCCGGGACGAACTCGTCCGACGCCTCGCCGATGCGCTGCCGGGTGCGGCCTTCTCAGCCCTTGGTCCCGCGACGGCAGCCGGATCGGCACCGGCGCCCGCCGGGCTCGTCCTCGCAAACGAGTTTCTCGATGCGTTCCCGGTCCATCGCGTGGAGCAGACGGCTGGCGGCCTGCGCGAGCTCTACGTGGACTGGCGGGACGAGGCCCTCGTCGACGTGCCGGGGCCGGCCTCGACGCCCCTCCTGGCCGAGCGGCTGGAAGCCGAAGGGATCCGGTTGGAAGCAGGGCAGCGGGCCGAGATCGCCCTGGGCCTGGACGGCTGGCTGGCCGAGGTGGCCCGCTGGCTCCGGCGCGGCTTCGTCATCGTCATCGACTACGGCTACCCGGCGGACGACCTGTACGCGCGCCGGCGGCGCGCCGGCACCCTCATGGGCTACGTGGATCACCACCCCGTGGACGATCCGCTTGTCGCTGTGGGCCGCCAGGACCTGACAACCCACGTGGACTTCACTGCCGTCGAGCGCGCCGCGACGGCAGCGGGGCTCACGACCATCGGGTCCACGACGCAGGCCTCGTTCCTCGTCTCGCTCGGGCTCGAGGACCTGCTGGAGCGGGCCCGGTCAAGCCCGGACCTGCGGCTGGAGGAATACCTCGAACTGCGGTCGGGCATCGTGCGCCTGCTCGATCCGCGTCACACGGGTGGATTTCGCGTGCTGGTACTGGGCCACGACGCGGACGCCGGGCAGCCGCTGCTGGGCTTGCACCGAGTTTCGCGGTGACGCGCTGCTAGAATTGCGGCACGCGCAGGCCCTGCGTGGCCCGGTTTCACCTGCCCGCATGCAGGCCTCCGGACAGGCCGGGTCGGAGCGGCACCTCTTCTCGTGACTGCGCGCAACGTGTCGTGAGGATCGCGTGACCGGGATCTGGTACATCCTTGGGTTTGCCTTCGCCGGCCTGTCGTTCGTGTTCCTCACGATCGGCGCGGCATGGCTGATCTCCCATCGGAATCGCGGCGATGTCCACAAGGGCCTGCCGTACGAGAGCGGGATCGACACGTACGGCGATCCCCACGGGCGGTTCGGCCTGTCCTTCTACATCTATGCGTTGCTGTTCGTCGCGTTCGACATCGAGGTGATCTTCATCTACCTCTGGGCGATCGTGTTCCGCGACCTCCTGATGAGCGGCTTCGTGAGCATGCTGATCTTCGTCGCCATCCTCCTGCTCGGCCTCGCCTACGCCTGGCGAAAGGGCGTCCTCACATGGCGCTGAGCGGTCCGGGGGAAGGTGCCACGGGTGATTCGGGCGGGACTCCAGAGAGCGGCGGCGGCATGACGGCCCGTGAGTCGAGCCGATCCTCCAGCCTGCCGGCCGTCATCGAGACGGGCGACTCGGCCGTCATGGAACCCATCGTGGTCCCGAACACCCTCTGGCAGTCCACCAATCCGGCCGCGTACAGCGGCGGCACGCCCACCGACATCACGCACCTCCGCGAGCTTGGGCTCACGGAGGCCATGCGCCACAACGATGCCCGCTGGGGCGCCCTCGAGGTGATCCCCACCAAGGCGGACTACGTCCTGGACCTTCTCCGCGCAAACAGCCTGTGGCCGCTCTTGTCGGGCCTGGCCTGCTGCGCCATCGAGATGATGTCGGCGGCCACCAGCAAGAACGACATGGACCGCTGGGGCATGTTCCCGTTCCGCGCCAGCCCGCGCCAGGCGGACGTGCTGATCGTCGCCGGGACGCTCACCACCAAGATGGCCGGGCCGCTTGTGCGGCTCTGGGAGCAGATGCCAGAGCCAAAGTGGTGCGTGGCCATGGGCGATTGCACGATCTCCGGCGGCCGGTACAAGCGGTCCTACTCCACGGTGGAAGGCATCGACCGCGTGATGCCCGTGGACGTCTATGTCCCCGGCTGCCCGCCCCGCCCGGAGGGCCTCATCTACGGGATGATGCGGCTCCAGCAGTTGATCAAAGACCGCCGGGGTCACTGGCCCGAGCGGGCGGTCGGCCCAACCGTTCCGGATCGTGTCTAGGCCAGCCTGATGGATCGTGCGCTCAAGCTGCGCCTGGAAGCGCGCTTCACGGATCGGCTGACCGGGCCGGTGCGCCAGCGCCATGACGCGACGGAGATCCGTATCGGGGCCGGCGACGTGCCGGACACGCTGCGCACCCTCCACGACGACCCGTCGTTCCGGTTCGAGTTCCTGTCGGACCTGGCCGGCGTCGACACGGGGCTCGTCATGCAGGTCGTGTACCACCTGTGGAGCGAGACCACCTCGGACTGGCTGAGGGTCATCGCGGACGGGCTGTCGCGCGAGGATCCGCGCGTCCCTTCCATCACGTTCCTCTGGCAGGGCGCGGAGTGGATGGAACGCGAGGCCTACGACATGTTCGGCATCACGTTCGAGGGGAACCGGGACCTGCGGCGGATCTACATGCCCCCGGACTACACGAGTTTCCCTCTCCGCAAGGACTTCTTCCTGGCCGACGATGCCGCCCGCTCGCCGGGCGCCGGCGTGCGCCACCAGGAGCAGACCCACACGCCCCGCAACGCGCCCCCGGGACGCGCCATCCGCGTGGCTAAGGAGGCCTGAGTGACCGCTCAACCAGGCTCCGGGACCCGCCGCGCATCCAGCGACGATCCGCGCGTGATGCTCGACATCGACGCCGGGGCGTACGAGCCGGTGCCGCCGTACCCGCCCCGCACGGAGCGTGAAGCCGAGTTCTACACGCTCGCCGACGGCGAGATGTTCGTGAACATGGGCCCGCAGCACCCCTCCACGCACGGCGTTCTGCGGGTCGTGCTGAAGCTCCGCGGCGAGCAGGTCGTGGACCTGGACCCCGTCCTCGGCTACCTCCATCGCGGCGTGGAGAAACTGGCGGAGAACGCGGACTACCACCACACCATCGCCTACATGGACCCGCTCGAGTACATCTCCTCGCTGTTCTGCGAGTGGCCGGCAGTGATGGCCTTCGAGAAGCTGCTCGACGTGGAGGTGCCCCGTCGCGCGGAGTACATCCGTGTCCTGTCCACGGAGCTGAACCGGGTCGCCAGCCATGCCCTGTTCATGGGCTGGTTCGCGCTTGACCTGGGCGGCCTGACGCCGGTCCTCTGGAGCTTCATCGAACGCGACGAGATCGTGGAGATGCTGGGCGCGCTGACCGGGGCGCGGATGCTCTTCAACTACATGCGGATCGGCGGCGTCAACGGAGATCTGAACCACGAGTTCATGAGCCGCCTGGGAGCGTGGATGAGCCGCGCCGGCACGCATATCGACTCGAACACGAAGCTGCTCAACGAGAACGAGATCTTCGTCCGCCGCTCGCGAGGTCTCGGTGTCGTGGACCGCGAGACGGCGGTCCGGATGTGCATGACGGGACCCAACCTGCGCGCAACGGGCGTGCCATTCGACGTCCGCCGCGCACACCCCTACAGCGTGTTTCCGGAGCTGGACTTCGACATCCCCACACGGACGGAGGGCGATTCGCTCGCACGCTACCTCCTCCGCGTGGACGAGATCAAGCAGAGCCTGCGAATCATCGACCAGTGCCTCCACCAGATGCCTGACGGCCCGATCATGGCGAAACTGCCGCGCAGGCTGACACCCCGACCCGGCCGTGCCTACGCTGCCGTGGAGAGCCCCCGGGGGCAGTACGCCGTGTACGCGATGAGCGACGGCACGGACCAGCCGTTCCGGCTGCGCATCCACGATCCCTCGTTCGTCCATCTCCAGAGCGTCGGCCTCCTGATGCCGGGCAATCTCGTCGCGGACACGATGGCGATCATGGCCTCGCTGGACCCGGTCATGGGGGGCGTGGACAAGTGATCGCGCGACGTTCCGGCCGGAGCCGGGCTCGATGACGTCCGTTTCGCGCGCCTGGGGCCGGCTGACCCTGCCGGGCAAGATCATCTTCACCCTGGTGCCGCTCCTGCTGGCGATGACGGTCGGCCTGCTCGTCGCGGTGGTGCTCGTCGGGCCCTACGTCCTGCAGTTCCTGGGCGACAACCTGCCCCTCGTGCGCTTCGTCGTCGCGGCCACGGCCGTGCTCCTGATGTCGATCCCCACGGCCTTCATCATCATCTACATGGAGATGAAGGTCATCGCGCTGATGAACCTTCGCATCGGACCGGACCGCGTTGGACCCTACGGGTCGCTCCTGTCGGTGGTCCACGGGCTCAAGGTCCTCATGAAGGAGGACTTCACCCCAACCGGGGCGGATGCGCCCGTGTTCACCCTCGCGCCCGCCGTGGTCTACCTGGGCGCGGTGATGTCGCTGCTCGTGATTCCGTTCGCCCCGGGGCTCTTCGGGCAGGACTTCAACATCGGCCTGCTGTATTTCTTCGCGGTGAGCGGCCTCAGTGTCGTCGGCCTGATGATGGCCGGCTGGTCCAGCTACAACAAGTACTCGCTGCTGGGCGGCCTGCGGTCCGCGGCCCAGGTGATCAGCTACGAGATCCCGCTCACCCTTTCGGTGGTGGGCCTGCTCCTGCTGGCCGGCACGATGAGCCTCAACACGATCGTCCTCAACCAGTCCGGCACTGCGCTCGACTGGTACATCTTCCGCCAGCCGCTGGGGTTCCTGATCTTCTTCATCGCCGCGACCGCGGAGGCCAACCGCACGCCGTTCGACCTCACGGAGGCCGACTCGGAGATCGTCGCGGGCTTCGCCACGGAGTACTCGGGGATGCGCTTCGGGTTCCTCTTCTTCGCCGAGTACGTCGGGGTGTTCGTCGTTTCTGCGATGACGGTGACCCTGTTCTTCGGCGGCTGGAACGCCCCCTTCAACTGGCCGTGGCCGGTCACCGCCAGTCTCGACCCGGGCAGCCTGGGCATCCTGCTACTCATCCTGGTCGCCATCGTCCCGGTCCTTGGGACCCTGCTGTTCGCCGCGCCGTTCTGGCTGCTCCGCTCGTCGATGCCGGGCTGGCAGGCGCTGATCATCGGCTTCCTGATCTTCAATTTCGTGGCCGTGGGAGCTGTCCTCGGGTGGGCATTCATCAGCTTTGACTGGGTCGTGGGTCTGCTCTGGTTTATGCTGAAGACCTACGGTTTCGTGTTCACCTTCGTCTGGATGCGGGGGACGTTGCCGCGCGTCCGGATCGACCAGCTGATGGGATTCGCCTGGAAATGGCTGCTGCCCGCCTCCCTGCTGAACCTGTTCGTGACGGCCGGTGCGCTCATCGTGCTGAACCGCTGAGCCGCGTTCAAATGAGCTGTCCGTCGACCCGCTCCCGCGTGTCCATCGAGGCCGTGCGATGAGCTTCATCCCCGGGATCGGGATCGCAAAGGGCATGGCCCTGACGCTGCTCCGATTCTTCCAGCCCAAGGTGACCATCCGCTACCCGGAAGTCGCCGCGGATGTCTCCCCGAAGTTCCGGGGCCGCCTGCAGCTCCTCTACGACGAGTGGGGCACGCTCAAGTGCGAGACCTGCTTCCAGTGCGCGCAGGCCTGCCCCATCGAGTGCATCGACATGGGCGGGACGGACACCAAGGGCCGGTATCACGTCCACTGGGGCGCGGCGGAAACGTACGGCGAGCGGCGCGATGAATCCGCGCTGCGGCGTTCGGGCAGGCCGGTCCCGGACGAGGCCTACAGCCACGATCAGCCCATGAATCTCGAGGCCGTGGACGCGATCCTCGCGGCGTATGACCACGATCCAGGGTCGATGCTCCAGATCCTGGGCGACGTGCAGGACACCTACGGCTACCTGCCCGTGGCGGCGCTGAAGCGGATCAGCACGTCCACCGGTGCCTGGTACGCGATGATCTACGGTACTGCGTCGTACTACCGCCATCTGCGATTCGATCCGCCGGGCCAGTCCGTCGGCATCTGCCGCTGCACGAGCTGCCTGATCAGCGGGGGTGGTCGGATCCAGGAGGCGCTGGAACGCGGGCTCCGGGCCAGCCTCGGCAAGACTCCGTTGAGCGGCGGGATCCGGCTGGAACAGCTGCCCAACCATGTCGCGGGCGCGTCATCGCCTCTCGTGATGGTCGCCGGCGAGCCCGTCGCACTGACGCCGGAAACGGCGGAGCCCTGGGCTCGTGGCCTGGCGCCACAGTCCGGCACCCGGGCACAGGCCTGAGGTCATGACAACGCTGCTCGCCACACCGGCCGGCTGGCCGCAGATCCTGCTGGCACGAGCCAGGAAAGCCGCGCCCGTCGGCAGCCCCGGCTCGGCGACGGCGACCGGCCCGTTCGCAGGACTCCGGATCGCGATCGAGCGGCTCGGCCCGGAAGGCACGATCAGAGCGATCGAGCAGTCGGGCCTGCGCGGCCGAGGTGGGGCAGGCTTTCCCACCGGCACGAAATGGCGCAAGGCCGCCGCCACCGAGGCATCGCGCCGGTACGTCGTCGCCAACGGATACGGCGCCGATCCGGCCGTCTCCATCGACCAGGTCCTCATGGAGCGGGACCCGTTCGGGCTGCTTGAGGGCGTCGCCATCGCCGCGTACGCAATCGGCGCGTCCGAGGCCGTCATCGCGGTGCGCGCGGAATACGCGGAGGCCGCCCGCGGACTGGAGGCCGCCATCCTGGCGGCAGAGGCAGCCGGGTTCCTGGGCGCGGACATCCTGAGCTCGGGCGTCGATCTGACCGTCACGGTCCGGACCGTGCAGGGCGCCTACATGCTGGGCGAGGAGACGGTCCTCCTGAAGGCCCTCGAAGGCAAGCGCGGGCAGCCGGAACAGCGGCCGCCGCACCCGGCGGAGCGGGGGATGTTCGGGCAGCCCACGGTCGTCCAGAACATCGCCACCCTGATCGCCGTCCCGTGGATCCTCGTGAACGGCGCGGAGGCGTGGCGGGCCATCGGCACGCCGGACGCACCCGGAACCGTGCTCGTCCAGGTCAGCGGCGCGGCCGCGAACGGGATCGCGGAGGTGCCCACGGGCACCACCTTGGCGCAGATCATCGACCTTGCGGGCGGCGTGGTGCCGGGCCGTCGGGTGAAGGCAGTCCTCGTCGGCGGGCCATCCGGCGGGCTCCTGCCGGCGACGGCACTGGACACCCCGTATGACTTCGGGCCGTTGCGCGCCGCGGGCGCCCACGTGGGCTCTGGCTCCATCGTGGTCGCCGACGAGCGGACGTGCGTGGTGGACCTGGCTCGCCTCCTGACGGCGTTCTGCGCCGACGAGGCATGCGGCAAGACCATCCCGTGCCGGATCGGGACACGCCGGATCGCCGAGATCGGGGACCGCGTGACGAGCGGTCGGCCGCGCCCCACGGACCTGCAGCTCCTGGCGGACCTCAGCCATGATGTGGTCGCGTCCGCGCTATGCGATCACGAGCGCCTGGCGACCCTTCCGTACGCCAGCGCGATGCGATACTTCCGCTCCGAGCTCGACGACCACGTTCTCCGCAGCTCCTGCCCGGCCGGTGTCTGCCGCCCCATCGCGGTGGCCGGCGTTGCGGCGGGCTACTGAGGCCTTCCGATGACCGATCTCGCCATCCGACCCAGAGCCACGCTCGATCCCCTCGCGCATGCCGAGACGCTGCTGGACACCCAGGCGCCGCAGCGGCCGACGGCCACGCCCCGGATCCGGATCGAGGTGGACGGGCGCGTCGTGGAAGGCCTGGAGGGCCAGACCATCCTCGAGGTCTGTCGCGACAACGGCATCGAGATCCCCACGCTCTGCTACGAGCCCAAGCTGCCGGGCTTCGGGGCATGCCGGATGTGCGTCGTCGAGGTGGAGGGCGAGGAGCATCCGCCCATCTCCTGCTCGCGCGCCTGCGAAGACGGCATGAAGGTCCAGACGCAGACGGAAGAGGTGCGGCGCCTCCGCCGGACCAACCTCGAGCTGATCTTCAGCGACCACAACGCGTACTGCCTGCCGCCGTGCCAGAACAAGTGCCCCAGCCACATCGACATCCCGGGCTTCCTGAAGCAGAACGCGGAGGCGAACTGGCGCGAGTCCGTGCGGATCTTCAAGCGGACCATCCCGTTCCCTTCGGTCCTGGGGCGGGTCTGTCCAGCCCCGTGCGAGGAGCACTGCCGTCGCGACGAGGTGGACGAGGCGATCGCGATCCGCGACTCGCACCGATATGCCGGCGACCAGGTGATCAGGGCGATGCTCAACGAGAACGTGGACCCGCCGGTCCCGTTCGAGGTCCAGCCCCGGAGCGGACGCCGGATCGCCGTGATCGGATCCGGGCCGGCGGGCGCCACCGCTGCGTACTACCTCCTGATCGCCGGCCACGACGTGACCATCTTCGAACGGGACCCCATGCCGGGCGGGATGCTCCGCTACGGCATCCCGCAGTACCGGCTTCCCAAGGTGGAGGTCCTCGAGGCGGAGTACGAGGGCATCGTGCGGCTCGGCGGCCGGTTCGTGACGAACCAGGGCCTCGGGCGCGATTTCACGCTGGACGACCTGCAGAACCAGGGGTTCGACGCGGTCTGCGTCGCCATCGGCTGCTACGACACGAACAAGCTGGGGATCCCCGGCGAAGACGGCACCGGCGTCATCGACGGCCTGGACTACCTGCGCACGGCCACCCTGGGCCTCGAATACCCGGGCCACGCCGGGAGCCGCGTCGTGGTCATCGGCGGCGGCTTCACCTCGATGGACTGCACCCGCACGTCCGTCCGGCTGGGCGCGGCGGAGGTCACGCTGGTCTACCGGCGCGACATGAAGGACATGCCCGCCTCCGACGAGGTGCACGAGGCCATCGAGGAAGGCGCCACGGCGATCTTCCAGGCGGGCCCGGTCCGGATCGTGACCGACGCCACCAACACGGTCACGGGCGTGGAGTTCATCCGGATGAAGCTTGGCGAGCCGGATGCGTCCGGTCGCCGCCGCCCGGAGCCTGCCCCCGGTACCGAGTTCACGATCCCGTGCGACCGCGTCCTCCTGGCCATCGGCCAGGGCCCGGACCTGACATGGATCGGCCCCGGCTCCGATGGACCGAAGGCCAGCAAGCAGCGCCGCCTCGTTGCCGACGCGGTCACCTTCGAGACCGGACGGCCGGGTGTCTTCGGCACAGGTGACGTGCGCATCGGCGCGGCGACCGTCGTGCAGGCCATCGCGGAGGGCCGCCGGGCCGCCTATGCCGTGGATGCGTACGTCAAGGGCCTGGACCTGGCCGCCATCCGGACCCGCCAGACGCTGGCCGAGCCCCAGCCCGAGTTCCTGTCCATCGTGCCGTTCACCAGCGAGATCAAGGAGCCCCGCATCCGCCTGAAGAAGATGGAGGCGGAGGCCAGGAATCGCAGTTACATCGAGTACGAGATCCCCTACACGCGGGCCGAGGCGGTCGCGGAGTCCACGCGCTGCCTCCAGTGCACCTGCGAGGCGATCGGCTTCTGCGACCTGCGGCGGCTGGGGATCGAGTACGGCACAACCCTTGCGACGCTCGAGCCGCACCACAACTCCGGTGCAGGCTACCGCTCCGTGACCGAGAACCGGTTCACCGGCTACAACCACGACTACATCCGCGATGACTCACACGCGTTCATCCTGCGCGAGCCGTCCCGCTGCATCGACTGCGGCCGTTGCGCGCAGGTCTGCTCGGAAGTGGTGGGCGCGGCCTGCTACGACTTCATGCGGATCGGCTTCGACACCCTGGTGACGACGCCGCTGGATATGAGCCTCAACGACACGCCGTGCGTCTCGTGCGGCCGCTGCGCCGAGACCTGCCCCACGGGCGCGCTCATGCCCAAACCGCGGGTGCTGCAGAAGTACGAGGTCGACGAAAGCCGCTGCATCCTGTGCGGCATCTGCGTGGACGCCTGCCCGTATGACGCGCTCCGCGACAGCACGGAATTCGAGCTGTCCCACGAGTCGCGGGCAGAACCCATGATCGACCTGCTGTCCTACTCCGCCGTCAACCAGGAGACGGAAGTCACGTACATCCGGCGCGAGCGCGACTGGGCGGAGCGCGCCATGGCGGACGGCCGGCTGCTGGACACCGGACGCCTGCTGCCGATGCTGCCGGCGTCCATCGCGAACGGCAACGGGAATGGACATGGCAACGGCCACGCGCACGACCACGGAGGCGCGGGCGCCACCGCGGGGCGGCACAAGTAACGGGCAAGAAGCGCCCGGGCGGAGGCAGCGCCCGGGGTGCAACCACAACACGAAGAAGAGGAGAGGCGTAGGCGTTGGCGATCCCGTCAACCGTGCCGTTCATCGGGCTGAGCTGGGACGACGTGCTGTTCCTGCTCTTTGCGACCACGATGATCGGGACGGCTCTGCTTGTCGTGTCGATGCGCGACATCATTCGCTGCGGCCTGGCGATGATGGCGTCATTCGGCGCACTCGCCGGCATCTACGTCCTGCTGGGCGCCCCGCTCGTGGCTGCAGCCCAGGTACTGATCTACATCGGCGCCATCGCGGTTCTCATCCTGTTCGCCATCATGCTCACCCAGTCGAAGGCCGCGCCCGCCCGCCTCGTGTTCCAGACGCAGGCAGTTCCGGCCGGCATCGCCGCCGTGATCCTCGCCGTGGTCATCGCATTGACGGTCACGGCCACGGACTGGGGCGCGGTCACGAGCCGCCTCGGCACCGCGACGGACGAACTTGCGAGGCTGCTCTTCCGTGACTACGTGCTGCCGTTCGAGATCGTCAGCGTCCTGCTGCTGGCCGCGGTCATCGGCGGGGTATTCCTCGCGAAGCGCGAGGAAGGCGGGCCGCAATGAGCAACTCGCTCGACGCCTACCTCGTGCTGTCCGGGATCATCTTTGCCATCGGCACATTCGGCTTCCTGGCGCGCCGGAACGCCATCAGCATGCTCATGTCCATCGAACTCATGCTGAATGCCGTCAACCTCGCGATCGTCGCGTTCGGGTCGTTCGTGGAGGCGCTCAGGACGGCGTCCTCCGTCATCGCACTGATCGTGATGGCCGTCGCGGCGGCGGAAGCCACCGTGGGCCTCGCGATCGTGATCGCCATCTACCGCAACCGCCGCACGCCGCTGGTCGATGAGTACGACACGCTGCGCCAGTAACCCGATCGAGGCCTGATGGAGACCCTGATCCCGCTCATTCCGGCCCTGCCCCTGGCCGGGTTCGTCTTCACCGGGCTGTTCGGCCGGCGGCTGGGCAAGCGCGCCTCACTCGTGCCCGTGCTTGCGGTCGTGGCCTCCTGGATGATCGCCATGGTGGTCGTCTACAACGCGCTCACCGGCTCGGGCGCCTTCGCGGGCGGCCAGGGCGTGGAGGTCCACCTCTGGAACTGGATCCCGGCGGGCGCGTTCCAGGTCCAGTTCGGCTTCTACGCGGACAACCTCACGGCCTGCCTCCTGATCGTGGTCACCACGATCGGCATGCTCGTGCACGTCTACTCGCTCGGATACATGAGCCACGACCCCGGGTACTGGCGCTTCTTCGCCTACCTGAACCTGTTCATGTTCTCGATGCTGCTCCTGGTCCTCGCGGACAACTTCCTGCTCGTATTCGCGGGCTGGGAGCTGGTGGGCCTGTCCAGCTACCTGCTCATCGGGTTCTGGTACCGCAGGCGGTCGGCCGCCCTTGCCGCCAAGAAGGCCTTCATCGTGAACCGCGTCGGAGACGTGGGGTTCGCCCTGGGGATCATGGCGATCTTCGTGTCGCTGGGCACGCTCAACATCCGCGAAGTCATCGAGCGGATCGGCACCCTCGACCACACTCAGATCACGGTGATCGCCCTGCTGCTCTTCGCGGGCGCCATGGGCAAGAGCGCCCAGTTCCCGCTCCACGTGTGGCTCCCGGACGCGATGGAGGGCCCCACGCCCGTGTCCGCCCTGATCCACGCGGCGACGATGGTCAACGCGGGCGTCTACCTGGTGGCCCGGGCGAACCCGATCTTCGCCCACGCGCCGGAGGCGATGGTGGTGGTCGCGGCCGTCGGCATCTTCACCGCAATCCTGGCCGCGTCCATCGCGTTCACCCAGACCGACATCAAGCGTGTGCTCGCGTACTCCACGCTGAGCCAGCTGGGCTACATGTTCGCCGCGCTCGGCGTGGGAGCATGGACGGCGGCCATCTTCCATCTCATGTCGCACGGCTTCTTCAAGGGCCTGCTGTTCCTTGATTCGGGCTCGGTGATCCACGCCGTGGACGGGGAACAGGACATGCGCCGGATGGGTGGACTGCGCCGCCGGATCCCCATCACGTACGCGACGATGTTCATCGGGTCCGTGGCCATCTCCGGCATCCCACCCCTCGCCGGTTTCTTCAGCAAGGACGAGATCCTGGGCGAGGCCTTCAAGAACGGCTTCCTGTGGGTCTGGGCCATCGGCCTCCTCGTGGCTGGCATGACGGCGTTCTACATGTTCCGGCTCATGGGCCTCACGTTCTGGGGCAAGAGCCGCGTGGACCCGGCCGTCGAGCCGCACATTCATGAGTCACCGCGATCCATGACCCTGCCGCTGCTCGTCCTGGCCGTCCCGAGCGTCCTCCTCGGCCTGGCGATCGGCTGGCCCCTCGGGAGCGGCCAGCTCCGCACCTGGCTCGAGCCCGTGTTCCACGAAGCGGTGGAGCTCGCGGCGCGCCCGGAAGCCGCGTATGCCTTCTTCGGGGTTGACGGCGCCCTCCTGATCACGAGCGTCGCCGTGGCCACCCTGGGAATCATCGGCGCGTGGGCGCTCTTCGGACTCGAGCTCCCGGGCATCCGGCGCGCCGGCAACCCGGATCGCGTCCGCAGCCTCGCGGGCCGGATGCCGTTCCTGTACCGCGCGTCGCTCAACAAATGGTGGTTCGACGAGCTCTACGACCTCCTGTTCATCCGCATCGGCGGCCGGATCGCGGCCTTCCTCTGGTGGTTCGACCGGGCGGTGGTGGACGGAACGGTGAACGGCGTGGGGGCGCTCACCGCGGACGCCGGGCGCGGCCTGCGGCGCTTCCAGACCGGCCACGTGCAGAACTACGCCCTCGGCATCGCGATCGGCCTGATCGTCATGGCGGGCGGCTATCTCGTGATTGCGGGGCGGTAGGCAATGGACATCACCGGCCTGCCGATCCTGACGCTGATCACCTTCGCGCCGCTGGTGGGGGCGATCCTCATCGCGTTCATCCCGCGAAGCAGCGCCGGCCTGGTCCGGGCAACGGCACTGGGGACGAGCCTTGTGTCGTGGGCGCTGTCGCTGTTCCTGCTCGTTGGTTTCCTGCCCTCGCACCCGAACTTCCAGTTCGTGGAGCGGGCGGACTGGATCTCCGCATTCGGGATCCAGTACAAGCTTGGCGTTGACGGCCTCTCGCTCGTCATGGTGGTTCTGACCACCACGCTCACGTGGATCTCGATCCTCGCCAGCTTCGGGCCGATCAAGGAACGGGTGAAGGAGTACATGATCTCCTTCCTCATCCTCGAGGTCGGCATGCTCGGCGTGTTCGTTGCCCTCGACCTGTTCCTCTTCTACATCTTCTTCGAGATCGTTCTCGTGCCGATGTACCTGATCATCGGCATCTGGGGCGGGGCAAACCGCATCTACGCGACGATCAAGTTCGTCCTGTACACGCTGGTGGGCTCTCTGCTGATGCTGGTGGGCATCCTGGCCACCGCATTCGCCTTCCAGGCGGCGCACGGGGGCAACTGGGCGGGAGCCTTCGACTACGAGACGCTGCGCCAGTTCAGCTTCGACAGCACCCTGCAGTTGTTCGCATTCCTCGCCTTCTTCCTGGCGTTTGCGATCAAGATCCCGATGTTCCCGTTCCACACGTGGCTGCCCGACGCCCACGTGGAGGCTCCCACCGCCGGCTCCGTGATCCTGGCGGGGGTTCTCCTCAAGCTGGGTGGATACGGGTTCATCCGTTTCGCGGTTCCGCTCTTCCCCGAGGCCGCCCATACCTACGCGCCGGCGATCATCCTGCTGAGCGTCATCGCGATCATCTACGGGGCCATCGTGGCTCTCGTCCAACCAGACCTGAAGAAGCTGGTGGCCTATTCATCGGTCAGCCACATGGGCTTCGTGACGCTGGGCATCTTCGTGTTCCAGGAGCAGGGACTCCAGGGCGCGATCCTGCAGATGGTCAACCACGGGCTGATCACGGGCGCGCTGTTCCTCCTCGTCGGGGTGCTCTACGAGCGGACCCACGACCGGACGATTGCGAAGATGGGCGGGCTTTCGGCGCAGATGCCCGTCTATGCCGTCGCCTTCGGGTTCTTCATGCTGGCCTCGGCCGGGTTGCCCGGGCTCTCCGGCTTCATCGGCGAGTTCCTCGTCTTCGTGGGCTCCTTCGCGTATTCCCCGGCCGTCGCGGCAGCGTCAACGATCGTGATGGTCTTTGCCGCCGGGTACCTGCTCTGGATGTTCCAGCGGATGTTCTTCGGCGAACTGTCTGACTTCTTCAAGAACGCCATCGGCCACCTCGACGACCTGCGGCCGACGGAAGTGCTGACGCTGGTCCCGCTCGGCGTGCTGGTTGTCGTCTTCGGCCTGTTCCCGGGCCTCCTTCTCACGCTTGTCCAGGGCACGGTCACGGAGGTGCTCCACGGCGCCGCACAGGCGAGCGCCATCAACCTGGCGTTCTGGCAGTAGGGGCGGGCGTGAGCGCGGCTGATTTCTCCACCATTTCGCCCGTCGTCGCGGCCGTTCTTGTCGCGGCCGCGATTCTTCTCGTCGACATCGTGCGGCCGGGTTCGCGCACCCTGGCCATCGCCACGTCGCTCCTGGGTCTCGCGATCGTCGCGGCGGTCGTCCTCTGGGCGGGCCAGTCCACGGCCGACGCGTTCGACGGGGCCTACCGGCAGGACGCGCTGACCACCTTCCTCGACCTGCTGTTCGTGGCGATCGTGGCGTTCACGATCGTCTTCGCCCCGGACTACCTGGAGTCGCGCGATCTGCCCTTCGCGGAGTTCGCGGCGGTCCTCGTGTTCGCCATGACGGGCGCGATGCTCCTCGCGGCAGCGTCCGACCTCCTGGTGCTCTTCCTGGGCCTCGAGTTGATGGTCATCCCGGGCTATCTCCTTGCCGGATTCGCCAAGCGGGACGCACTCTCGACTGAAGGCGCCATCAAGTACTTCCTCCTCGGGTCGTTCTCGTCGGCCATCTTCCTGTTCGGCCTTGTGTTCACCTGGGGGCTGACGGGCTCCACCCGGATCGATGACGTTGCCCGGCATCTCACGGACATGCTCTCGGGCGGAGCCTCGATGTCGGCCGGGCTCGCGATGGGCCTGGCGTTCATGACCACGGGCGTCGCCTTCAAGATCGCGGCCGTGCCGTTCCACTACTGGACGCCGGACGCGTACCAGGGCTCACCGACACCCATCACCGGCTACCTCTCCGTGGGCCCGAAAGTGGGCGCATTCGCCCTCATCCTGCGGCTGTTCATCGGGGCGCTGGATCCGCTGAAGACCGACTGGTTGCCGGTCATGGAGATCCTCGCCGCGCTCACGATGACCATGGGCAACCTGGTCGCCCTGACACAGAGCAACGTCAAGCGGATGCTGGCGTACTCGTCGATCGCGCACACCGGCTACATCCTCGTCGGTCTGGCTGCGTATGCCGCCGGCCGGATCGAGGGCCTGGAGGGCGTGCTGTTCTACGCCGCGGCCTACACGTTCATGAACCTGGGGGCGTTCGCCGTTGTCGCGGCGCTGCAGCGGCGGCCCGGCGTCACGTCGCACCTGGACACGTTCGCAGGACTCGGCCGCCGCGAGCCCATCCTCGGCGTTCTGATGACGCTGTTCCTGCTGTCACTCACGGGGATACCGCCGCTGGCCGGCTTCTTCGGCAAGGCCTACGTCATCCTGGCGGCTGTCCAGGCGGGCGGCACGCTGACGATCCTTGCGGTCATCGCCGTCCTCAACGCGGCGGCGGCGGCCTTCTACTACCTGCGCGTCGTCGTCTACATGTACATGCGCGAGCCCACGTCGGAAGCCGAGCCGCCGAAGCACGGATCCCTCGTCTGGGCGGGCCTCTGGGCGGCCAGCGCGCTGACGATCGCGATCGGTGTGTTCCCGGGACCGCTGCTCGACGCCGTCCACCACGCGGCACTCGCCCTGCCGTAGGGCGCGGCCGACTCGCACGCGGCCGGCTGTCAGGCCGACTCGCACGCGGCCCGCTCGCACGCGGCCCGCTCGCGGCCCGGGCCGCGCCGCCCGGGCCATTTCGCCCGGCGAGTTCAGGGCGTGACGGTCACGCCGGGCAGGATGAGCGCAAGGCTCTGCGCCATCTGATCGGGCCCGATGCCTCCCAGGGCCCCATCCCGGACGATCCCCGTGGCGTCGATCCAGAAATGGACCGGCAGGGCGACCGCACCCCAGGTCTTCTGCGCGGAACCATCGGTGTCGAGCGCGACCGCGAACGTTGCCCCTGTCTCCCCCACGAAGGACTGGACGACCTGGGTGTCCTCACGGATATCCACGGCCAGGACCACCAGGCCGGTCTCCGCGTAGCGCGCCTGGAAGCCGCTCATGACCGGGAACTCGTCACGGCAGGGCGGGCAGTAGGTGCCCATGAAGGTGACCCAGACGGGCCTGCCCTTGAGCTTGGCGAGGTCGATCGTGTCGCCGCCGAGAAGCGGCAGCACCAGCCGGGGCGCGGGCTCGCCGACATGAAACCTGCCGGGGATCGGGGAGCGCGGGGGGAGTGTCGGCCGGGGCGCAGGCGAGGCATCCGAGGGGGCCGCTTCTGACGGGACGGCCGACCCAGAGGGTGGCGGCGTGGACGACGCCGAACGGGCCGGCGAGGCGGACGGCGCGGCCGAGGCAGACGCACGGGGCGCCGTCGGCGAGACACGCGCCGTGTCAGTTCCCAGCGGCGGCACCAGATCCGGCCCGTACATGAACAGTGCGACCAGGAGGATCGCCGCGGTCAGGATCCCGCCGAGGAGGCCGATCACGACAGCGAATCTCGACGACATGCCCGGGAGCGTAGCAGTGCAGCCCGGCGGGCGATCGCAACCGAGAGGCGATCGCAACCGGCCGGCGATGAACGTGGCGCCGTCGACGACCGTGACGCAACCAGGAAGAAACTGGCCCCTGTCGGCGAACGCGACCCTCGAACCCTGCTGGTAGCATGGCGCCGCCTCATGGGATCCCTCGCCAGAATGATCCGCTCTCGGGTGCTCCCCGCGATCCTCGCGGCGCTCGGGGTGTCCTTCATCGCCATCGGCCTGCTCGTCTACACGATGGGTCCGGGCGGGGATCTCTTCCCCTACTCGGGAGAGGTCGCCGCCCGTTCGTCTCCCACCGGCGCCGCCGACCCCACCGGCGGCGGGCCCGCGGGCAGCCCGTCACCTGTTGTCCCGGGGACGGGCGGTCCGTTCCCAACGGTGACGTCCACACCCGGCCCCAGCCCGTCCGCCGCGTCACCCAGTCCCATCCTCTCGCCGGGTGGTTCCGCGGGTCCGACTGCCGGTGCGACGGGCCCGGCGGCCAGTCCATCCGTAACGGCGAAGCCGGCGAGTGCCCGAGTCGCCACACGGGTCGTGGTCGCAGCCCTGGGCATCGACCTGCCCGTCGTCCGCCAGCCGGGGGCCACGTCGTACCCGTTGTGCAACGTGGCGATGTACCTCGAGGACCTGCCGCCACCGGGTGGCAAGGGCGCGACGTACCTGTACGCCCATGCCCGCGCGGGCATGTTCCTGCCACTCCTCGACCAGAGCGGGATCGACAACGGCCGGGGCATGCTCGGTATGCTGGTGCAGGTCTACACGAACGACAACCGGTACTTCCTGTACGAGATCACGGAGGTCCGCCGGCACCAGACCGACTCGGCAGACGCGCTGGCAGACGCGTTCGCCGCGAAGACTCCGCAACTCTGGCTTCAGACATCAGAGGGTCCGCGCGGCACCCCGGGCAAGCTCCAGGTGGTCGCGATGCCTCTGAGCAGCGGCCCAGCTTCGCCGGCGGATGCCCACCCGACGGCTGCGCCGGTGGTGTGCGGCTGAGCCGATCGTGGGCGGGTGACCAGCGGCCGCTGATCCGCGTTCGGTTTGCCCCTCCGGCGAATTGCTCCTCCGTTGTCCGGCGTCAGGTCCAGCCGAGCCGGCGGAAGAACGTGTACAGGCCGGTGGCCGCCGCGACGGTGATCGCAGCAACAATCCAGAAGCCGGCCGATTCCGCGCCGGCGAACGCGGTGCCCGCCTCGCTCATGCCGAAGATCCCGGCGATCGCGCCGATACCGGCAAGAATCACGGTGATCCCCGTGAGCCGTTTCATGATGAGCGACAAGTTGTTGTTGACCGTGGAGAGGTAGACCTCCAGGGCGCTGCTCACCAGCTCACGGTAGCTGTCCAATTCGTCGGTCAGCCGGATGAGGTGGTCATAGACGTCGCGGAAATAGACGATCTCCTCGCGGTCGATGAGCGCGAGGTCGCGGTTTGTCAGCTGGTTGAAGATCTCGCGGACGGGCGCGACGGCGCGCCGGGCCGTGAGGAGATCCTTCTTCAGCTGGAACAGGCGGGCAAGCACACGCGAATCCGCGTGTGTGACCACCTCGTCCTCGATCGTGTCGATCTCGTCTCCCATCAGGTCGATGAACGGGAAATAGCTGTCCACGACCGAGTCCACGAGGGCCCAGAGAAGGTGGTCCGGGCCGTGGCGCATGATGGGCCCGAGTCCCTCGCGAAGGTGGATCGTGGCACGCGGATCCCAGCGCGCCTCGTGGACGGTCAGGAGAACGTTCGGCCCCAGGACGAGGTCGATTTCGCTGCGGAGCATCTCGCCGCGGTACTCAAGGGCGAACAGGACGATGTGGCACAGCTCGTCCGTGACTTCGATCTTGGCGCGCTGGTTGCCCTCGAGGATGTCCTCCGCGATCAGGTGATGCAGGTTCAGGAGCCGGGCCACCTCGCTGACCTGATCGGGGGACGGGTCGGTCAGGTCCACCCACAGCGTGGTGGCGGGGTCCTGCAACGAAGCCCGGATGTCGCCGAAACCCTGCCACTCCCGGACCTCGTCGTCCTTCCATGCGGCGACGCGGACGAACGAAGGCACGGGGGCAGCGACGTGCTGCGGCCGCGCGTCGCGCGTCGTGCGCTCAGTGCCCGAAGGTGAGCCCGGACTCATCGCCATCGCGTCCTCCACGAACCTGTGCCGCACTACTGTCGCGGCCCTGGACGTTTCCCCCGGCCTGGACGTTTCCCCCGGCATTCCGTCGAGTTCGGAGTGTCAGGGCCGGCGGGATCGCCACGAGCGTCAGAGCGCCTGCAACCAGGGACAACCCCACCATGATGCGCGCCGCCTCGCCCGCCGCCCACTGTTCGAGCGCATCCACCACGAGGCCGTCCTTCAGCGACCGATCGCGCAGGGAGGGTGCCACGAACTGGCGGTACGCGTCCGGTGTCGCGTACACCTGGGCCGTGAGGCGCTCGATCGTGGTGGAGCCGTACGCGACCAGCACGGACAGTCCCACGGCCATGCCGATCATCCGCGCGACCGTGACGGTTGCAGACGCCATCCCGAAGAACTTCGGGCCCACGGCCGCAACAGCCGCCGCCGACCGAGGGGTCACCGTCAGACCGAAACCCAGCCCGAACCCTGCGAGACCCACGGCCACCTCATCGATCCGCGTCGCCGGCGACCAGCCGCCCATCTGCCAGAGCGATGCGGCACTCAGGAGGAGACCGGCGAGCGTGACGATGCGCAGCGAGAGGTGGCGCACGGCGAAGCCCGACGCGAGCGCGCCCAGGGCCGTGGCACCGGCCAGGGCGCCCAGGGCAATCCGCTGCTGGTCGGGGCCCCCGTACATGACGCGGTCCACGAAGACCGCGCCGCCCACGATCGCCGTCGCGAAGGCGTACCCCGTCAGCAGCGAGACGAGGGCCGCGGAGCTGAACGTGCCGCTGCGGAACAGCCGCAGGTCCAGGAACGGATCCGGCCGCCGGATGCCGGCGACGATCGCGAGCGCGCCGAATGCCACTCCGATGAGCAGCAGCGGAACCGGCGGATACGAGAGATCAAGGATTCGCTTGACGAACTGGTCGTCGAGAACGGTCAGGCCGCCCAGGAGCGCGGCCAGGGCGCCGCTGAACAGCAGTGCGCCCGGCAGGTCCAGGCCGCCCTTCCGGCGAGGCGTCTCCCAGCCACTGCTGGCCGCCCATCCAACGACCAGTGCGATGATGCCGATGGGAACGTTTACGTAGAACACCCAGCGCCAAGCGGGGGTGAGCGTGTCGGCCAGCAGACCTGCGGTAATGCCCCGCTGGGCAAGGGCCGTCTCGGCGTGGATGCCCTGCAGCACGGCGGCGCCCACGAACGGCCCAGCGGCCATGCCGAGGAACGTCAGGGCCCCGATGATCCCCAGGGCCGCCGGGCGGCCGAATCCTTCGAAGAGATGCGAAGCGGCCGCCGTGGCGACCGGCACGATGATCCCGCCGCCCAGCGCCTGGACAAGACGCGCGGCGATCAGCTCGTCAAGCGACTGCGCCCGGCCGGCCAGCAGCGATCCGACCGTGAACGCGACGAGCGCGAACAGGAAGAGCCGCCGGGCTCCCCACACGTCCGCGATCCGCCCTGAAAGTGGCATCGCGACCACGTAAACCAGGAGATACCCGTTGATGATCCAGGAGGCGTGCCGCAGCTGCGTCCAGTCTGCGAGATCGGCGAGGATGGACGGCAAGGCAACCGCCGTGATCATCAACTCCAGGCCGGCCAGGAAGGCCCCCGCGCCGAGCATCGCGAGCAGAGCGATGGAGTTCCGGCGATCCACGGCCCGAGTGTAGCGCCGGGTCGGGAGTGAACCGCGCGACCGGAGGGTGCTTCCCCGAGCTTCGACTACTCTGCCAGCATGCGCAACAGCTCCCTGCAGCCCGCCGCCGGAGCCCGGTGACGTGCTGGACTTCCACGCGGTCCACCAGCGAACCCTCACCCTCCAGCAGCTTGCCGTTGGCATGACGAAGGCCGATCTGGCCGCCGCGATGAACGCCCTCTACGACGACGTGCTGGCGCGGATCCGCGAGGCATCGGACGCCGACATCACGTTCCCACCCGTGGATCCGCAGGCCAACGACGAGTTCGCGTCCGAGACGGTCGAGGTGGACCTTGCCTGGACGCTCGGACACGTGATCGTGCACCTCACCGCGAGCGCAGAAGAGGCCGCCTTCATCGCCGCGGAGCTGGCGCGTGGAGTGGCCCGCGAGGGTCGTTCGCGGTGGGAGACGCCGTGGACCTCGGTCGAGACGGCGGACGCAGCCCGCGGCCGGATCGAGGACAGCCGGCGGATGATCCTCGCGACGCTCGACGTCTGGCCGGACCCACCGCACCTGGACGTGACGCTCCCCGGATCGACCGGGCCGCGCAACGCGATCGTCCGGTTCCTCTCAGGCCTGAATCACGCGGACTCGCACGCGGAGCAGGTATCCGAGATCGTGCGTCAGGCGCGCGCCGCGACGCAGTCGTCACGGGCGGACGCCGGCCCCGGCTGACGCCCCCGGGCCCTCGGCTGACGCGCAGCCGGCCCCGAGGCAGCGGTCGTCCGCCGCCCCCCCCGCCCCGCGAACCCTCAGTGCGCCCCGAACGTCGACAGTCGCGTGGTCTCCTTCGTGATCACGTCCACCAGCGCGGGCTGGCCTCCCTGGACGACGCGCAGTGCGCGCTGGAACGCCGCCCGCAGCTCGCCGGGCTCCTCCACGCGCTCCGAGTACCAGCCGAGTGCCTTCGCGAGGGCCGCGTAGTCTCCGCCCTGCCGGATGGCGTGGTACCGCCGGTCGGACTCGGGGAAGTTCGGCGGGTAGCCGCTGAACACGGAGTCGTGCTTGATGACGGTGAGGATCGGGATGTTCTCGCGCGATGCAGTCTCGAGGTCCATCCCGGTCATGCCGATTGCGCCGTCGCCCATGACATTGACCACGGTCCGGTCCGGGTTCGCCAGCTTGGCGCCCATGGCCAGGCCCAAGGAGAAGCCGAGCTGCGTGGAGTGGCCCCAGCCCAGGTACGACCGCGGCGTCGTGGACTCGTAGAACACGCACTGGATGTCGCGCGACGCACCGGACTCATGGGTGAGCATGGTCGTGTCGGGGTCCAGGACGCCCCACAGTTCCCGGAACATCCGGTAGCCGTTGATGGGCGTCCCCGAGTCGGCGAACTCGCTCTCGTACTCCGCGCGCCACTTGGCCTTGATGGACGCGATCGTGCGCGCCACGTGCGGCCGCCGATCACGCTCTGCTGCCCCGACGCGCCCGCGCAACTCCTCGAGGAGCTGGGCGAGGAACAGCTTCGCGTCGGCGTTGATCGCCACATCTGTCGCGTAGACCTTGTTGAGGTCGCGCGGATCGTTGGTGGCGTGAATGAGCACCTTGCCCGGCGGGATGGACGGCGCGAACGCGCTCTGCGACAGGCTGGACCCCACCGCGAGGACGAGGTCGCTCTCCTTGAGGTAGTGAACCGCCATGGCCGTCTTGGCGTGCCCGCCTGTTCCGGCGGACAGCTCGTGGCGCTCGTTGAAGGCGCTCTTGCCCATGAGGGTGTTCATCACGGGTGCGCCAAGCAGTTCCGCCAGCTCCTGCAGTTCCGCGGTGGCCCCGGCGTAGAGGACGCCGTTGCCCGCCCAGATGAGCGGCATCCTGGCCCGAAGGAGAAGATCCGCGGCCTCGCGGACCGCCCCGGGATCCGCCGCCGACCGGACTCGAGCCACCGGCCGATAGGAGAGGGCGCCGGGGAACGCGGCATCCGCCACGTCCTCCGTCATGTCCACCATGGCGGGCGCGGGACGGCCGGACCGCAGTGCCTGGAAGGCCTGGCGGAGGCGGTAGGGAACCTCTCCCGCGGAGCCCGGCGACGCCGAGTACTTCGTGACGAGCTTGTAGTGCGGCTCGTTCTGAAACGTGGGGTGCTCGCCGAACTTCGTGCGCGGGGGCGAGCCGGGGATGTACAGGATGGGCGTGGAATCGGTGAACGAGTGGACGATGCCGGGAAAGGCGTTCTCGGAGCCGGCCAGCTCCTGCACGGCACACACGCCGATCTGCGCGCCGTTGGTCGAACGCGATACGCCGTCCGCCATGTTCCCGGCCACGCGTTCCTGGCGGGTGAGGATCAGGCGGATCCCGGACCGGGAGATCGCCTCCGCGATCGGGCTCGCCGGAAAGAAGAAGACCTGCTCCACGCCTTCGCGCTTGAGCACCTCGGCCAGGGCGTCGGCCCCCGTCATCGTCCCGGCAGCATGGCCGCCGCCTGACGACGCATCCGGGCTCGCGCTGCGCTGTGCATCGGTTGTCATGCCCCATGTCCTCCCGTCGCGACCGGAAGCCGGACGCGTCGCTGCTGTGCTTCACCCTGTGGTGGGAACGTGTAGAGATCCGCCCGGACCCCGTCGATCCGGATCGGCTGCGCGTAGTGATAGACCTCGATGCCGGGCGCGAGACTGGTCCTGGTTCGCACGATGAAGTCCGCCCAGTCCGGCGCGTTCAGCGCCACGTAGGCAAGCTCCAGGCCGGTGAGCAGGTCTCCGGGCTCCCGCGCCAGGTCCGGGAAGAGCACGGGGCCCGTGTCGGTCTGGTAGACCCAGTCGCGCTCGTTCCCGTTCATCGTCTTGACCGGGAACTCCAGGTTCGCGACGTAGCGATCGCTCTCCAGGCGGATGACGGCCACCAGCGGCCGGTTCGCCACGGTGGCCTCCACGATCTCGTGCGCCCCGGGGAGCGGGACGCCCTCGTACTCGACGAGGTCCAGGTGGACCCGATCGAACGTGGTGTCGATGGGCACGCGCAACCGATCGCTCTGCTCGCCGGATCCCGGGGGATACGCCTGGGCGACCGTCCCGGCCTGGGCGAACGTCTTGATCTGCATGAAATCCGCGTCGCTGAAGATGGGCTTGAAATCGGCATTGGGCAGCAGCCACAGGTCGGCGTCCGCGCCTACCCGCTCCGTCTTGCAGCTGACGCCAAGCACGAACGCGTGGACCTTGCCGCTGCTGCGCTCGGTGATCCGCAGCCGGCAGTCCAGCAGCACCCGGGCGTTGTTCATGGGATAGGGCGGCTTGTGGCTCAGGGTCCGGGGCGGCATCCTGTCAAGGTCGATCCGGAACATGACCGACGAACGCCCGAAATCGAGCACCTTCAACGCGTGACCTCCGCGGCAACCAGGTGAGAGCGCGCACGACGCAAGGTACACGGACGACGGGCTCAAGATGGGCCGCGCACGCGGCCGGAGAAGCAGATGACGACGAACGAAGCCGACGTGCCGCGCAGAACCGGCCAGCCCCCGGACGGACGGGCCTGGGCCCCGGGGCACATGGACGCGGGTGCGCTGCACCGCGACGCGATCGTGATCGACGCGCTCGACGTGAGCGTGATGGATCGCACCCACCTCGAGCACATGCGCGCCGGCGGGGTGACCGCGGCGAACCACACGATCACGCTGGGTGACGGCCATGACTTCCGCGAGGCGGTGGACCGGATTCTCGTCGTGGACGACTTCCTGGACGCCAACGCCGACCTCGCCCGGAAAGTGACCTCGGCCGCCGGGATCCGCGCAGCGAAGGCGGACGGCGTCGTGGGCCTTGCCTACGGGTTCCAGAACGCGACCCCGTTCGAGGGCGACGAACGCCTGATCCGCGTCTTTGCCGCGCTGGGTGTGCGGATCGTCCAGCTCGCCTACATGACGGCCAACCTGCTCGCGGACGGTTGCCTGGAGCCACGGAATGCCGGCCTGACCGAATTCGGGCGGGCCGTGACGCGGGAGCTCAACCGGGCGCGCTTGCTGATCGATCTCTCGCATGTCGGCGACCGGTCCACCCTCGAGGCGATCGACGCGTCGGAAGCCCCGGTGGCCTTTACGCACGCCAACGCCCGGGCGCTCTCACCGTCGCCGCGGAACAAGACCGACGAGGCGATCCGGGCGCTCGCCGCGCGCGGCGGCGTCATCGGGTTCTCCTCGCTGCCGTCGTTCGTCAGCGAGGACCCGCGGGACGCCACCCTGGAGCGGTACCTCGACCACATCGACCACGTGGTGCAGCTGGTCGGCGTGAGCCACGTGGGACTCGGGCTCGACTTCATCGAGGGCCACGTTCCCGGTTCGCTGCAACCGCGGGCGCCGAGGTGGGGCGGCGCGAACCTGCCGGCAGGCTCAACCGGTCTCTCGAAGATGCTCCCCGAGCGGCTCCGCGCCGACGCGGCGGCGCTCCTGTATCTGCCGTATGCGCCCGGAATCGCCGGCTCCGTCGAACTGCCGAACGTCACCGCGGGGCTGGCCCGCCGCGGCTACGGCGAGGCCGACATCCGGGCAATCCTCGGGGGCAACTGGCTTCGCCTGTTCGAGCTGGTCTGGGGCAGGTAGCCCGGCGACCGGTCTCAGGTGGCGCGCGCCACCTTCAGCTCGTTCTCGAACCCGCTCATGATCAGGCCCAGGTCCGTGGCGACGTTGATGAACTGGAAGCCCAGGTCCAGGTGCCGGCGCGCCGTGGCTCCGTCGCCCAGCACGATCCCCGAAGCGATCCCGCGCGCGCGGCAGACGTCGGCGATGTGCTTCACGGCCTTGGCATGCACGGGCCCCCGGTCGGTGGGCGCGAGGCCCAGCCCAATCGCGAGGTCCGACGGGCCGATGAGGATGGCGTCAACGCCAGGGGTAGCGGCGATCGCGTCAACGTTCGCCAGGCCCGTCGCCGTCTCGACCATCACGATGCAGGCAACCTCGCCGAGCTTCTTCGGGTCGTAGCCCTCCATCACGATGCCGATGCGATTGGGCCCGAAGGACCGCTCGCCGTCCGGCGGGTAGCGGCAGGCGCGCGCGGCGGCCAGGGCTTCGGCCGCGGTGTTCACGAGCGGGACGACGACGCCGTACGCGCCCGCATCGAGCGCCCGGCCGATGAGCGTCAGGTCGTTCGCGGCGACCCGTGCAACGGGTGCGACGTCGCGCCCGATGAGCGCGCGGAAGCACTGGGCCAGGTCGGCGTCGGTCACGAGACCGTGCTGCTGGTCCCACAGGATGAAGTCGGAATCGACCGTTGCCGCGTATTCGGCGAGGGCCGGGTTCGCGGTGGAGCACCACAGGCCGAGCGTCGGCTTGCCTGCGCGCCACTTGGCCAGGAGCGGGTTCTGGAACGCCATCTCGTGCTCCTCCTGTTTCCTTCAGCCTGCTGGTGCAGGCGCAAAGCGGTCGACGCGAAAGCGGTCGATCGGGTGGGGCGTGGTTCCCTTCGTGGCGAGGTCGGCGAGGATCCGCCCGATGACCGGAGCGAACTTGAACGCATGGCTCAGTCCCACGACAATCGAGACGCGCCCGTCGGTCCCGGGCGCATGGCCGAGCAGGAAGTCCTCGTCCGGCGTCAGGGTATAGAGGCACCTCCCGGAGCTGTCGAAGGCGAGGTTGGACGAGGGGAACCGGTCACGAAGGTATTCTGTCAGCCCGCGTTGCTCCTCCTCTCCGGGGCCCCGCCCGATCGCAGCCGGCTCCGCCTCCGGCCCCGGTGTGTCGTCGGCAATCTTGAGGCCGGGACCGTGGTCCGGAAAGCCGTAGTACATCGTGTCGTAATCCGCCCAGACGGGGATCCGGGACGGCGCCACTGCCAGCTGGTCGGCGGGCCGCATCGTGAACCAGGTCTGCCGGGTCACGCGGATCGGCAGGCGAAGATCCGGAAGCAGCGCGCCGGTCCAGGCGCCAGCGGCGATGACGGCGTGGCGGGCCGTGATGTCCCCGGACGGCGTTCGCAGGCGGATGCCTCCGCCCTCGACGTCGAGCGCCAGCACGTGGGTGTCCTCCCGGATCCGGGCCCCGGCCGCCCGGGCCCCCTCGGCGAACGCGGTCACGGCGGCGTCGGCGTCGATCATTCCGCCATCCGGGCTGAACACGCCCACGGCCCCGGGCGTCATGGCGAACGCCGGGAACCGGCGCCGCGCGTCACCTTCGTCGAGGATCTCGCAGGCCATGCCGGCATCGGCCATGACGGCGAGGTTCCGCTGCATCCTGGCATTGCCGGGGCGGGCGAAGAACAACGTGCCGCAGTTCCAGAAGATCCGGCGGCCCGACTCGGCCTCTAGTGCCCGCCACCCATCGACAGCCGGTCGGAGCAGGGCGAGGTATTCGGGCGCGTGGTAGAGGAAGCGCAGGGCCCGCGAGCGTCCGTGGGAGGAGCCGCCGGCATGGCCGGGACGGAACCGCTCGATCCCGACGGCGTTCACGCCGTCGCCGGCCAGGGCCCGCAGCGCCGAAGCGCCCAGGACACCCAGCCCGACGACCGCGACATCGACGTCGTCAAGAACGGGCAACGGGTCCACCACGCACTCCCGCCATCATCGTCCAAATTGACACGCAGGATTCGCAGTCGCGCCGGACAGCCGGCCCGACGATGCGAGGATGTCCCGATCTTCACCCGGTATTCGCCCGGGGACTGATAGGCGCCCGACCGCCGCGCTCGACGACGGTCGGCGAGAGATCTTCCGCACGAAGCGTTCTAACGCCGGTGACTCCTGGGGCAATCCGCGCACCTTGCAGTCGTCCCACGCATGTCTGGGGCTCCACGGTTGCACGGTCGCTGTACCAGTCATGGCACGAATGGCTGGGGCTCCGGGGCGTCGCGAGGAGCTCGGCCGTGCGATTCGCACCCGCCTGCCGGCCTCGACGCACCCGCTGGACCACCTTGACACGGTCTTCGCCCGTGGTAGCATCAACGCCGCTTTATATGAATGGCCGTTTGTACGACGTCCGCTCATCCTCGGCCGTTCGGCCGGCACGTCCAGCCTGGAGCACCCCCCTGACCGTGGCCTCACCCGCACGGATCCGCGCCACGATCGCGAGCGTGGTTGACCAGCCGGAAGACCTGCGCGAGCTGCGGCTGTTTCACAAGGCCCTCTCGGACGTGAACCGGCTCCGGATC
>JANPDJ010000002.1:0-9914 GCA_031431395.1 Chloroflexota bacterium
CCTCCGGCCCGTCTCGCCGTGTCGCCGGCCGCCTCCGGCCCGTCCCGCCGTGTCGCCGGCCGCCTCCGGCCCGTCCCGCCGTGTCGCCGGCCGCCTCCGGCCCGTCTGCCCTTGGGCCCGGTCGAATGCACACCGGGTGAACGGGATCCAGAATCGAATCGCCGAATGGTCACCCGGTGTGCGCGTGGCGATCAATGACCCGCCGCGGGTCGTCAAGCGTTCACGCCACCCGCACGTGGGGAGACAGGGTGTCGCGCGGCAGGATTCCGGGGCTCAATCGGCGGCTCGCGCACACACGGCGTGCATCTGACCGCGATGATGCGGCCGGCTGGGGGTTGCGTCGCCAGACGTTCGCGGCACATGCATTTGGCTGTCACCGCGCCCGGTTCGCGGAGACAACGGGCGCCTGGCCGCGCTGCCTTCGACTCGTCGGCGGCGCGGAGCGCTGCCCCAGACGCGCGGGCCCCGTCGACGGCCGCTCCCGCGTGGGCGATCAGGCGTGGGCGGCGTCGCCCGCCGGCCGGCCGTCCTGCGCATGCAGGTCTGCGATGTACGAGGCAATGCCCGGAACGCCATTGAGCCGCCGCTCGAAGTACTCGTTGACGGCCTGGAGTGCTCCGGACTTCACCCCTTCGACGTCCTCACTGCGCTCGCCGGATGCGCCGGCTCGCGCCAGGGTTTCGCGGACGCGGAGCAGTTGGCGGACCATGTCGGCCTCGGCCTTGCCCTCCAGCGCCGCGACGGCCGAGACGATCAGCGTGTCGGCCTGGGCGACGAGCGTCTCCGCGTCAAATGCTGCGCCTGGGCGGTCGGCTTCGTCGATCGTCCGGATCAGCGCGGCAACCTGGTAGAGCACGGTCGTGGGCTCGTCGAACAGTTCCCGCAGGTATGCGGCTTCGGTGTACCGGCCCGTGAGACGGAAGATGTTGTACATGCGACGGGCCGCCTTGCCGAAACTGATTTCGTGGTCGCCCCGGCCGCCGGTGTACTTCCAGACTTCCTTCTCGAGCGCGGACACGTAGTCGTCCACGGCATCCGCTGACATGTGGCCGACGAGCTTCGTGAACAGCGGCAGCGACTCGGCTTCGAGGTAGACCTCCTGGAAGTAGGGATCGATGAACCCGTCGAGCGGGACGACCGTCCCATCGGGTGCCTGCCAGGTCACGTCGAGCATGTTGCTCGCGTTGGCGAGGGCGCGCCGCGCGGGATCCGCCACGATCCAGTCCAGCTTGCACCAGCCGGTTTCCGGGACGCCGAGATCGCTCCACCGGATCTCCACCGGCTCGCCGTCGCGCGTCACGGAGACGAACCCTGCCTGCACTTCGGCCGGCGACCAGGAGATCGTGCTCCCAGCGTGCATCGCCTGGCCGTCCCGCACCACGTCGAAGGGGTAGACGCCGAACTTGACCTCCCACAGCCGGTACGTGGGCCCAACGAAGCTCTCGAGGGCCTTCTCTCGCATCAAGTCGCGGAGGATCGCGCACGCCGCGTCGCGGGTGTCTGCCGTGATGTGGATGCGTTCGAAGAAATCGCAGTCACCCGGGTAGCTCTGGATCTTGCTCTGCGCTGCGGAGCCCGAAAGCGCGAGCGCCGTCGCGACGCCGGGCCGGTCCTCGAAGCCCACGATCTTGCCGATGGTCCGAAACCGCGCCAGGTCTGCCGGCGAGAAGTCGAGCATGGCCACCCGATGGCCGTACACGCCTGAGTCAACGTCCACGACTACGTCGCCGCCGGTGGCCTCGGCCTCGATCGCCGCGACCCAGTTCGCGGCCTCCCGCTCGTTCAACTCCACGCCCATGCGCCGGGCCGATTCGAGGATGCGGGCCATGGCGTCGCGTTCGACGTCCTCCAGTGAATGCCCGCTCGTGCCAGTTGCGACTTCCCTGGTCATTGGCCGTACTCCTCAGCTCAGGAGATGGGGGGTTGCGGACCGCTGCCCACGAGATCTCGGGCTCCGTGCGGCGTGGTGGATACAGTATCCGCCTGCAGTCGAGAGGAGCCCGCGTGGACGAAGCCTGGATCAGCGTGGACGTCGAAACATCCGGCCCGACACCGGGCACCGCGAGCATGATCGCGATCGGAGCCTGCCTGGTGGACCGGCCGGAGATCCAGTTCGTCACAACGATCCAGCCCATCCCCGGGCTCCTATGGAGCGAGGAGGCGGAGCGAATCCACGGGCTGTCACGTGACCGGCTCGCTGCGGAGGGCGCCACGCCAGCCGACGCGATGCGCTCATTCGTGGACTGGGTGGACACGGTTGCCGCCGGTCGCCGTCCCGTGTTCGTGGGCTTCAACGCCACGTTCGACTGGATGTTCGCTGCCGATTACTTGTGGCGGTACGTGGGACGGAACCCGTTCGGGATCTCCGGCCTCGACATCAAGGCGCTCTACCTCGGCAACCATCTCGGCGAGGTTCGGGCTTGGGCCGAAACGACAAGCGACCACATCTCACGCCGGTACGCCATCTCAATGGCGCACACGCATCTGCCCCTGGACGACGCGCTCGAGCAGGCCGCGATCTGCCGGGCGATCCTGGCGGGAGTTGCGGAGGCTGGCTCCGGCGGCTGAGATTGCGGGCCCTGGCTCCGGCGGCTGAGATTGCGGGGCCCAGGCGCCGCCGCTCACGATGCGGGGCCGAGGCGCCGCCGCTCACGTGCCTTGGTCACTTAGTCGTGGCACCACTGAAAGGCGCCCGACCGTCGTCCGTCAGCGAGCCCGAGAGCCCATTCCGCGTTCGTTGGTAGCGCCAGGGGAGGCAGCCGGGACCGAGGGTGGCACGTACCAGTCGTGCCACGACTGGGTGACGGGGAATCGGGCGCCGACGTGACTTTGTAGTCGTGGCAGGAATGCCCCCCCGCCCGTCCGTCCCGCCGCCCGGCCCGCCGCCCGGCCCGCGACAGAGCCGTCAGCCGCCCCGGATCGCCGGTCGATCCCAGATCTCGTGCAGGAGGCGGACCTGCGACTGCAGTTGGAAAGGCCCTCCTCCCTCATGGACGTTGAACTCCCACGTATTGATCTGCTTCGGGCCGCCGTAGTGGTTGTACGCCGCGAAGACCGTCGAAGGCGGGCAGATGTCGTCCATGAGCCCGGCTGAGAACATCGCCCTGGCTCGCGCCCGCGGAGCGAAGTTCATACCGTCGAAATAGGCGAGCGTCCGGAACGTCTCGTCCACCTTATCGCGGTGGATCTTCAGGTAATTGCTCACCTCGGCATACGGATGCGTGTCCACGAGCGACGTGGCGCGCCGGAAATGGCACAGGAATGGAACGTCCGTGAGCAGGATGGGCAGGTCCGGAACCAGGCCCGCAACGGCCAGCGCGATGCCTCCACCCTGGCTCCGGCCGTAGGCCGCGATCCGGCCCGCATCGACCATCGGCAGGCTGCGCACGACGTCCATGGCCCGAACCGCATCGCTGAACAACCGCCGGTAATAGTGCGCGTCGGGGTCCTGGATGCCCATTGTCATGAAGCCCGGGTAGTGCGGGCTGACGGCGTCGCCCGGTGTGTCGATGGTCGCGCCCGGGGGTCCGTCACTGCCCTGGCCGCGGTTGTCCATCACGAAATGCGCAAAGCCGGCTGTCGCCCAAAGGAGCCGCTCGACGAGGAGGCCGCGGCCGCCGCCATAGCCGATGTACTCGACGACGCAGGGCACAGGGCCGGTTCGCAATCGCGGCACGATCAGCCAGCCCTTGATCCTGGCCCCGCCGAAGCCCGTGAACGTCACGTCGAACGTCTCGTTCGAAGCGAGCCCGACATCCACCGGCTCGAGGACGAGACCCAGCGGCCGTGCCCGGGTATCCGCGAGGGTCCGGCTCCAGAACGCGTCGAAATCCGCGGGCTCGCCGCGCTCCGGCCGGTACGTGCGGAGTTCTGCCAGGGGCAGGTCGAAGGCGGCCACGGGTCTACCTCGCTCGACGTCAGTCGCCGGTGGGCGCCGGGGACCGGCCTGCTCCGACGTGTGTGGGTCATGGTACGAAGAGACGAGGTCCGGCGGTACGCCCGGGTCTGTTCGCTCTCATCCGTCGGTGGGAGAGTGGTACGAAGCACGGGAGTTGCGCCAGATGTCGATCGCGCTGGAGGCGTACACGGCCGAGGGGTTGTTGACGGGTGCCGTCGCCGGCACTGGTCGCCTGTCCGACCTCCTGGCCACCGAGACGGCCGCATCGGTCGAGAACGCCGTGATCAGGCCGTTCGAGGGTCTCCCGCGGCGCGTCGCTGGTTCGCTCACCGTCGAGCTGGACGACCTCATGGTCGTCGTCGTGTCCCCTGAGACCGTGACGCCCGTGCACGCCGTCTGGCACCCGGTGTCCCTGGATCTCGGTCCGTACCGCGTTCGCGGGGCATTGCCGTCACTGCCGGGCTTCGACCCGGCCCGCGCCCTCGCCCGGCCGTCGGGCCCCTTCGTCCTTCTTGGACGGGTCACGGTTGAACTGCGCCGGGGGAGTCCGGCAGGGCCCGCATACGAGCACGCCTTCGCGTTGGTGAACCGCTACGCGGTTGATGCCGTCGAGAGCGACATCAGCCTTGCATTCTTCTTCCCCGGGGCGCACACGAGAAGTTCACCGCCCGCGATCGCGTAGCGGCCATCCGACCCGGACGACGGGCAGCACCGCGAGCGTCAGAACGGCGGCCATGGGATGGCCGGCCAATTCGGGCTCGGTTGCGGGAAGGTGCCATGCGTGCGGAGGCGGCGGATCCGCCGGGTCGTGGCTCGCACTTCCTCCGGCGCGAGGAGTTGGCGAAGCGACTCGCCCAGGCCGCGCCCCATCTCCTCTTCGAGTGAGGCCAGCATCGCAAGCTCATGCGCGGCCAGGCGCCGTCCGCGCCAGCCCCAGAGGATCGTTCGCAGCTTGGGATCAGGCGAGAAGCAGACCCCATGGTCCACGCCGTACACGTGACCGCCCTCAACCGGCAGCATGTGGCCGCCTTTGCGGTCGGCGTTGTTCACAACAGCGTCGAAGACGGCCATTCGCCGAAGCGCCGGATCGCCGCCTCTGACCAGGTCGACGACCTCCACCGATTCGTCCACATCGATCCACAGCTGGACCATGCCGGGACCGAGTGGCCCGTCCCGCAGCACGGTGGGCGGAACGATCGTCCAGCCGATCGCCTCGGAGACGAGGTAGGCAGCAACCTCGCGATGCGCAAGCGTGCCATCGGGGAAATCGTCGAGGGGTCGCTCACCGCTGATCGGCTTGTAGACGCACGCGGCGACGAGGTCCGCGCCCCCGTCGGAGTGGCGGAGGGTGATCCGGCAGTAGAGGTTGAGGTTCGACGCCGCGACAAGGCGGCCGATGACTTCCATGTCGCCCCTGGTCAGCAGGTCGATCGCGATCGCCGGCTCCAGCGCCATGGCCGGTACTTGGTCCACGGAGGGGGCCATCTCGTCGAACCCAGCCTCGCGATCGGGTGGTGCGGCGGCGCTCGCCTCGGGCCCCGACCGCGGTGGATCCTCCACCTCAGTGCATGTAGCCGTTCTTGCGAGGGCAGATGTGGCCCTCCGCGTTCAACGGCTGACCGCACAGCGGACAGGGAGGGCGGCCCGCGGCGATCACCTGGGCTGCCCGCGCGATGAAGCCCCGGGCGGCCGGGACCGTGAGTTGAACCCGGAGCATGTCCAGCTCCTCGCTGGCGTCCGGAGTGTCGTCGTCATCGTCGTCGCCATCATCGTCGTCCGACGGTCCTTCGTCCGTCACCTCGCGGGCCTCGACCACGACGGCGCTGGCGTCGCCGTCCCACGTCAGCGTCATTGACCCAACCCGGAATGCCTCGATCACCGGTTCGTCCAGTCCGCTCGTACGGATCCGGTCCGTCCCGTGGGGCAGGTCGATGCCGCGGCGCTCGACCTCCAGAAGGAGCTCGGCGAGGCGCTCCGCAAGGACGACGACCTGGACCTTCTCGATCGCGACGGTGACCACGCGGCGGCCCTGCGCGGCCTGGAGGTAGAAACTGCGGTGGCCGGGCTTGCCGATCGCCTCGGCCACGAACCGGTCCGGCGAGTCGAAGAGGAAACGGCGTGGGGGCATGCTGACTCCGAACGTGCGCTGGGCCGGACCATCCGCCGTTGCGCACTCCGACTGTACCGCGCCGGGCGGAACCGGTCCGCCGACCCCGTGCCCGACGGCCACCTCGCTTCGGCGTCGACCCGGCTGCCACCAAACGCGCGCCCGACGGCCACCCGCTGGCGCTACGGACGCGTCTCGGCCTCCACGCCGCTCCGGCGGACCACCATCCCGGCGGTGGTGCCCTGGACGAGGAGCGTGAAGAGCACGATGCCGAAGACGATCCCCTGGACGAGCGCGCGTTGCGGGAACGCCGCCGGAAGCGAGAGGGCGAGCGCCATCGCGACGGCCCCGCGCAGCCCGCCCCAGAACATCACGTGGAGCCAGCCGCGGGGAATCGCGGCCGTGCCCGCGGCCGTGTGCGCCAGTCGCGCGGGGATGCCGACGAGGCCGTAGATCACGATTGCACGTCCGACCAGCACGGCGACGACCCCCCACGCGATCGCCGGCAGGGCTGCGGAAAGGTCGCTGATGCTGGTCGCGACGCCGATGAGCAGGAAGACGAGCGCGTTCAGGATGAACGCGACGAATTCCCAGACGAGGTCCAGTGCCTCCTGCGTCCGTGCGCGCATCCCGATGCGCCGGCCGTACGAGCCCAGGACTGCTCCAGCGACAACGGTGGCGATCAGGCCAGACACCCGCAGTTCGTCGGCAACGAGATAGGTTCCATACGCGAGCACCACGGAGATCGTCAGTTCCACGAGATGGTCGTCAACTCGCGCGATGACCTGGGATGCGGCTGCGCCTGCGACTGCCCCAAGGAGCCCGCTGACCAGCACCGTGACGACAAAGCCGGCGACCGCGTCCGTCGCGGTGATGGGCCCGGCCACGGCATCAAGGGCGATGAGGAACACCACGATCGCCGTGCCGTCGTTGAAGAGGCTCTCGGCCTCGACAAGCGTGGTGAGGCGGGCAGGGGAGCGCAGGCGGCGGAACGTGGCCACCACCGCGACGGGATCCGTGGCGGACACGATCGCTCCCACCACGAACGCAATCTCCAGCCTGAGCCCGGTCGCGAGATGCAGGACGACGGCGACGATGGCCGCCGACACCAGCACGCCCGGCGCCGCGAGGACCACGACCCAGCCGAACGACCGGCGCAGTTCCCGAACGTCCATCTGGTACGCGGCTTCGAAGACGAGTCCGGGCAGCAGAACCGCGAGGACGAGTTCCGGGGAGATCTCGAGGCCCGTGCGGGGCGCCACCACGGACACGGCGAGACCTACGAGGACCAGGGCGACCGAATAGGGGAGGTGGACGCGCCGGGCTCCGAGCGCCACCAGGGCCGCGACGCCGAGGAGGATCGCGAAGGATTCGACGGCGATCAACACGGCGCTGCCGTGTCCTTGCGCGGCAGCCTCGAGCATGAGCATCGGGCAATGCTACCCGTGCGCGGACGTCCCTCCGACACCATCCGCGGCCGGCGAGCCGTCCGTTCCCCCGGCGCCACCTCGCGGCCGGCCCCGGCTTCCCCGCCGGCGCGCGGGCGGCAGCAGGTCGTCCACGAGGCCGCCCACATCGTTCACGCGCGCCACCGTTGGTCGTGATCCCGCGTACCGGATGACGGTGAGCGACGCCGGCGCGATGGCGATGCGCTGGAACTGGTCCAGGTGCAGGCCCAGGGCGTCTGCCACGATGCTCTTGATCACATCGGCGTGACTGCAGGCGAGCCACGTTGCGTCCGGCCCAAGCCGCACGTTCCACTCAAGGACGGCCGCCAGGGCCCGACCTTGCACATCGCGCATCGCCTCCCCGTTCGGGAACGTCACGGTGGACGGCTGCGTCTGGACGACCTTCCACAGCGGATCACGGACGAGCTTCTTGATCTCCTGCCCGGTCCAGTCGCCGTAGTGGGCCTCACCCAGTCGATCGTCCACGACGACGTCGAGCCTGCGGCCCGCGGCGATCGGGGTCACCGTGTCCCGGCACCGTTCCAGCGGCGAGGTCACGATGGCGTCGAGGCGGAGCGGTTGCAGCTGCGCCGCCAGACGTGCCGCCTGCACGATGCCGCGCTCATCGAGATGCAGCCCCGGCGTCCAGCCGGACAGGACGGGGCCGGTGAGATGTGTCAGCCCGTGACGGACAAGGAGAACGGTCGTCACGAGGCGGCCACGGCGTCAGTCCTGTGCGGCCCGAAGCGACACGCGTGCCACGTTTGAGCCGCGACCGATCAGGCGGGCGAAGACGCTCGGGATCCACCAGCGCAGGAAGTAGAGGCGGCAGCCAAGGCAGTACCCGGTCGTCGCGAGGAGCGTCTGGAGGCCCACGACGGCGCCGACTACCGCCCACCCGGCCAGCGTGACGTTGAGTGCGATCAGCACGAGCCCGAACCCCAGGAACACGACGCCCAGGGCCTGCGCGAACCGCGGCGGGTATTCGTGCTCGAGTTCAGTGGGACCGAGCCGGAGCGCCCGCCGGATCGACGGCCATGGCTTGCCGAGCAGCCAGTACCGCGTGCCGAATGCCGCGCTCGTGAACATCGCGATCGCCACGATCCCGACGATCACGGGCTGGTTGACCAGGAAGGCGGCGACCAGGATCACCGCGGACGTGCCGGCGCCGAAGCGCTGGCCGCGCGGATCAACCATTCGGGCAGGCGGGGTAAGGGGGTTGGACACAGGGAGGACCTCGTAGCTGAGCAGTCAAGGCCGGAGCGGGGCTCCGGTGCAGGCCCGGGTTTCAGGACCGGGCGGGCTGGCTCTGCGAGGCCGGGATTCGCTTGTGCGGATGCGTCAGTTGGAGCCGCTCAGCGCGAAGTCACCGGCACTCGCCAGCGACATGTACACAGCTGCTCAGGACAGAGTTGGGCTCGCATCTTCCGCGCAGCATAGCGGATCGCGCCCGTCCTGCTGCAACGATCTTGGGAGGCCTGAGCAGGGTGGAGGAGGGGGCGGCTCCACGGCTCCACGCCTCGGCGCGCTTCAACCGGCCGGTTCCGGCGCGCGCCGCATGCGCTCGGTGATCCGGGCAGCTGTGATCATGACTCGCTCTGCCAGGGCGCTGTCCGCTCCGGGTTTCGGAAACCGGTACGACGGGCCGTGAACGTGGATCGCGCCGGCAACCTCGCCGTCGGCGTCGGCGATGGCAGCCGCGACAGAAGTGATGCCGTCAGCAAACTCATCCCGCGTCCAGCAGAAGCCGTCGAGTTGAGCCCGGCGAACACGATCGCGGACGATCGACGGCTCGATGACGGTGTACGGCGTGAATCGCTTGAGCGGGCTGGCGAGGAAGCGGTCCAGATCTGCCGGGAGTGCGTGCGCAAGCAGCATGATCCCGGAGGACACGGCGTGCATCGGGATCCGAGTTCCGGTCCAATCACGGAGACCGACGGGATGCGGGCTGTCAACCTGGTCCACGTAGTGCGCGAGGAACCCGTCCGCGACCGAGAGACCGGCCACCTCGCCGGCCCACTCGGCCAGCTCGACCAGGCCCGGACGGGCGAGTGCGACCAGGTTGCGGGTCGGCCGGATCCCGGCAGCCAGAGTCGCGATCCGGGGGCCCAGCCGGTAGCGGGACTCGCCCGGGACCTGTTCCACCGCGCCCTCGCCGGCCAGTGTTGCCAGCAGCCGGGCAGCGGTGCTCTTCGGCAGCCCTGCGCGTTCCGCGACGCTGGTCACGCCGACGGGGCCGTCCCGCAGCGCAGCCAGCACGGCAAACGCCCGCCCGATGGATTGCACTCGCGACGCATCAACCCTCGACATCCCCGCCCTGGCTCCTGTACGCTGCGACCTGCGTGCCACTATACGGCACAGTTCCGCAATGTGGAACATCGAGCGTAGATCGCCCGAACCGGAGGCGCAGCCCGCCCGTGACGCAGGACGAAAGCCAGGACGTCGACCTCGCCGCGCTCTC
>JANPDJ010000003.1:0-6531 GCA_031431395.1 Chloroflexota bacterium
GCAAGCGGGAAGTCGGCCAGCTCGGAACGATCGACCTCGTTGCTCTACTGCTCATCGCGAACGCCGTCCAGAACGCCATGGTAGGCACGGACACGTCCCTGGGCGGCGGCCTTCTCGCAGGCGGGGTCATCCTGGCCGCGACGCGGGGCGTCGACATGGCGGTGCGCCGCTGGGCGGGTCTCAGGCGGCTGGTGATCGGCGAGCCGAGCGTGCTGGTCGTGGACGGCCGGGTGAACCGCCGCACGATGGAGCACGAGCAGATCAGTGAGGACGAACTGCAAGAGGCATTACGCGAGCACGGTCTCCAGTACCGTCGCGAGGTGAAGCGCGCAACGCTGGAGGTGGACGGATCCATCTCCATCATCCCCCAGCCCGAGGCGAAGAACCGCTACTTTGCCGGTGGCGGCCCAGACACGGGCAGCCGTCGGGCAGGGCGTATTCCGCGACACAGCACGCGTCACAGCCGGACCCATGGCCCGGGAGACGGCGAGCCCATCATCGGAGCACCCAACGAGGAGAAGGCCACGTGACCGGAACCACTGTCCTTGTCGGCGCGCGCCTCATCGACGGGCGTGGTGGCCCTCCGGTCGAAGATGCCGTGGTCGTGATGCGCAACGACCGCATCACCGCCGCCGGTCCGGCATCGTCGGTGAACCCGCCCCGCGACGCCGCACGGATCGACGTCGGCGGACTCACGCTGCTGCCTGGCCTGATCGACTGCCACGTCCATCTGCTCACCGAAAGCCGGCCCATCCAGGTGGAGCACGCCGAACGCCTCAGCGAGCGCCTCTACCGGGGCATTCCGTTTGCGGAGGCGACGCTGGACGCGGGAGTCACCACAGCGCGCGATGCGGGCATGACCCCGGCCGGCATGCGGACGGCCATCGACGCGGGCATCTTCCGCGGGCCGCGACTCCGCGTCAGCATCTCCATCGCCAGCCAGACAGGCGGGCACGCGGACTGGACCATGGCGTCAGGGCTGGATCCGGGCTGGGTCACCAGCGACATGCCGGTCGCGATCGTGGACAGCCCGGACGAGATGCGCAAGGTGGTCCGCACCATCATCCGGGCCGGTGCGGACTGGATCAAGCTCTGCTCCACCGGCGGGGTGATGTCACCCCTGGATCCGCCGGACACGCCGCAGTTCTCGGCAGAAGAGCTTGCCGTGGCCGTCGAGGAGGCCCGCGCCGCACGACTCGGCGGGGTGATGGCGCACGCGATCGGCGCCCAGGGGATCAAGAACGCCGTTCACGCGGGCGTGCGGTCCATCGAGCACGGCTACATGATCGACGAGGAGGGGATGGACCTGATGGTGGAGCGTGGGACTTGGCTCGTGCCGACGCTCCACGCCCTGCGGTCGGTGCGCGAGCGCGCCGACGCGAACCCGGGGTCCATGCCGGCATGGGCGCTGCCGAAGCTCGAGACCGTCTCTCGAGCCCAGCGCGAAACGCTGCCGGAAGCCATCCGGCGGGGTATCAAGGTAGCCCTGGGCACGGACTGCGGCGTGGGATATCACGGCACCAACGCCCGCGAGATCGGGCTGCTGGTGGAAGCCGGGATGAGCCCGATGGCCGCCATCGAGGCCGGCACGCGCGTCGCGGCGGAACTCCTGGGCCTCGACGGAGACCTCGGAACAGTGGAGCCCGGCAAGCTGGCCGATCTGATCGCCGTGGACCACGACCCGCTGGCAGATCCCGTGCGCATCGGCAACCCGGACAGCGTCCGACTGGTCGTCAAGGACGGTGCCGTCGCCAAGGACATGGACGGGCGCGCCGCGGGCTGACGCGCGCCCGCAGGAGGCGCCGCAGGACGCGGGGACCCGGCTGCCCGAACCTCAGTCGAGCCCGACGAAGACGGTTTCCTGTTCGCCCGACAGCGCCCGCGGCTCGATGCGGACGAAGATCTCGCGGCCCAGTGTTTCCTCCATCCGCTCGACGTCGTCCATCTCCCAGTCCGCGGGGTTGAGCTGGCTCGCGTGGCAGGCAAAGGCCCGGCGCTTCTTGTCAAGCACGGGTCGGACGTCGACCGTGGTGGTGATGTCCTCGTCCGGGCGCGCGAGTTCGACGAATCGCCGCCGCTGGACCAGGTCGTCTTCGGTGGGCGGCTTCGCGTCGGGCTTGGTGTCGTTCTGCTCCCATTCGGCCACCATCCGCACCGCCCAGGAACGCGGGATCGCCTGGTGGTACAGGGCCCGGGGTGCGCCCGGATGACCCAGCAGCCGCATGAACGCCGCCGTGGTCACGTCGCTGACGCGGGTGTGATCGGGGTGGCCGTACGCTCCGCCCGGATCGAAGGTGACCACGACGCTCGGCCGCAGGCGTGTCATCTCGGCGACGAGCCTCCCGATGATCTCCTCGCGGTCCGCAAGGACGAACGCCCCCGGCTTGGGGGTCCAGGTCTCCATCCCGGAGTCGCGGTAGCCCAGGAAGATCGGTTCGGCGATTCCGAGTGCCTCGCATGCGCACCGCAGCTCGGTGCGACGGATCTCGGGGTCCATCGAATGGTCGCCCTGGTCGTCCGCCTCCCCGCCTTCATCGCCGTTGGTGGCGCAGATCAGGTGGACGGGATGGCCCTTTTCCGCGGCCAGGGCCATGACGCCGCCGGCCCCGAACGTCTCGTCGTCGGGATGGGCGAAGACCGCCAGGAGTCCGCCCGTTCGGTATGGCTGCCGGTTCACGCGGGGACGTCGCGCACGCTGGGCTCGCCCACGTTCAGGCGTCAGGTCCAGGGACGCTGGACTCGAGCTGCTCGCCCAGTTCCACGGTGCGCCGGTAGGCCGCCCAGACCGCTTCGGAGAGAACGGTCCGAAGGCGGCCGGACTCCAGCTCGTGAAGCGCGGCCGCACTCGTGCCCCCGGGCGAGGTCACCATGTTGCGCAGCACCGCGGGGTGGTCACCGCTTGACTTCGCGAAGAGGGTGCTGCCCTCCAGGGTCTCGATGACGAGGTCGTGGGCGACGTGCCGGGGGAAGCCCAGGTGCACGGCGGCGTCGATGAGCGCTTCCATCACGAGGAACACGTAGGTGGGGCCCGTGCCGCTGACGGCCGTCGCCATGGCCACGAACTTCTCGTCGTCCACCTCGATCTCGTGGCCGAGGGCCCGGAGGAGAGCCCGCGCCTGGTCGCGCTGCTCCGGCGTCGTCTCGGGCGTGGCGTACCACACCGTCATGCCGCGGCCCAGGCGAGCGGGCGTGTTCGGCATGCTGCGGACCACCTGGTCGTGCCCCAGCACCCCGGTGATGGCCCGGGTGGTGGCGCCGGCGATGATCGACAGCACCAGCTGCCCGCGGCGCAGGGATGGCCGCAGGTCCGCGCCGACGCGGATGAGCATCTGCGGCTTGATCCCCAGCAGGATGACGTCCGCCTGTGCGGCGGCCTCCGCGTTGCCCGCGACCGTCCGGATGCCGTACTCGCGCTCCAGCGCCTCGCGACGCTCCGGCCGCGGATGGCTGGCGATCACCTGGTGCGGCTCCACGATGCGGCCTCGCAGGAGTCCCGCGATCATGGCCTCCGCCATGACACCGGATCCCACCGTGGCGATGGTGCTGCCGCTGAGCGGACTGCGATCTGCTGCCATTCGCGGAGTATACGGACCGATTCGTCGCGAACCGTCAGGTGGCGACGGCCCGGCCGTAGATGAAGAACCGGCTGGTCGCGCCAAGGCCTGCAGGCTCGAGGCCGGCCGTGCGAAGGGCGGGCTCGAGTTCCTCTGGCGTGTAGTGGACCTTGACCACGCGGAACTCCCGTCCGTCCGCGAGGCGTCGCAGCTGCACATCCGGCGCGATCTCGTCGCGTTCGTGATCCGATGCACCCGACTGGGGGTCGGGACGCGAGTCGATGAACGCGAACGATCCCCCGGGCTTGAGCCAGCTGCGCACGAGCCGGAGAAACGCGGGGAGTCTGTTCCGCGGCACGTGGCTCAGCCAGAAGCCCGCGAACACGGAGTCCACCTCGCGGTCCGGCTCGGCCCAGGCATCGCGGACGTGGAGATGAGCGCGCAGCCCATGGGCCAGCAGGCGTTCGCGGGCCCGCTCCAGCGGCTCGTCGGCCCCGTCGTAGGCCCACAGCTCGCCCTTCTGGGCCAGCAGCGGCGACCACCACCCCGTGCCTGCCGCCAGTTCGACGATTGTGCCGCCAATCGGCTGTGCGTCCAGCCAGCGCGTGGCGACATCGAGATCCACCTGCCACACCACATCGTGGATCGCCCCGCGCGCGTAGCGGCCCCGGCGCAGGTACCAATCGTCGTACTCGGGCGCCCGTGCCGCGTAATAGGCGAGCATCTCGTCCCTGAGCGAGGCGTCCGAAACCGGCTCCGGGGTCGGGCCGGGAGCCGGGGGCTGAGCCGGGGCCGGACCCGCGCCAAGAGATGGGGCGAGAGCGGGGCTTCCCGGTTGACCGGCGATCACCTCGGCGTCAGGCGACCGGGTCGCGGCGACGGGGTCAGGCGACCCGGTCGCGCCGGCGGGCGGCGCGTCCCGTGCGCGTTCTGCGAGTGCCGTCTTCAGTCGGAACCGCAGAAAGCCGTTGTCGCCTGCCCGCCCGACGCAATCCGGGCACAACTGCGCCCAGCCTTCGAGATCGGCGGCGCTACGGACGCGATGCGCGCGGCCGCACCAGAGGCACTCGAACGATTCGCGGTACGGCATCCGTCTAGTCGACGGGCGTCCAGGTGCCGATCGGCGAGGTTTCCGCAAAGCCGTCGGGGTCGAAGATCTCGGCGAGGATCGCGATGCCTTCGATCACGCGGGGGCCGGGCCGGCTGAAGTACGCCGATCCATCGACGACGTAGACGTGTCCGCCTCGCACCGCGTCGATGTCGCGCCAGAACTCGGGCCGGGGCGTCTGCTTCCAGTCGCGGACAGCGGCACCCAGGTGGATCCCGGAGGGCAGGAGCACGATCGTCTCGGGGTCCACGTCGCGCACCGCCTCCCAGGAGGTCTCCGCAGATCGGTCGCCTTCGTGGCCCAGCAGTTCCCAGCCGCCCGCCCGACGGATCTGCTCGGGCACCCAGTGCCCCGCCGCAAACGGCGGGTCCAGCCATTCGAGGCCAACCACGCGCACCGGCGCCTGGCCCTGGCCGCGCCGGTCCAGCACGCGCTGCTCGATCTCGCCGAGGTGCGATCGTAACTCCTCGAGGACCTCGACGGCCTCATCCTCGGCGTCGGTCATCGCGCCCACCGTCGAGATGGAGTTGAAGATGCCCTCGATGCTCGTCGGCTCCAGGGAGACCACGGCGATGTCGCCCGACATGGCCTGGATGGCCGCGCTCGCCTCCGGGAACCTGGTGCCGCATGCCGGACACCGGGACTGCATCAGGATCACGTCCGGGGCCGCGGCCGCCAGGGCTTCCGCATCCAGCACGTACCGGGTCGAGCCCCCGTGAATGGCATCGGCGACCAGGCGATTCGTCTGGTCGCGCGAGAGACCGGCCAGGGCATCCGGGCCCGGACTCCGCGTCATGAGCGGCTTGCCGACGGCCTCAGGCGGCCAGTCGCACTCGTGGGTCACCCCGACAAGCTCGTCGGCGAGGCCGAGAGCGCACACGATCTCGGTGGCCGAGGGCAGGAGCGACACGATTCGCATGATGGGCCGGTGCCCCTGGGACAGCCGCGGTGCGCGCCGGCCGCCTTCGCGGCCGCAGGGCGCCGGCGAGGCCGCCTCAGGCGGGTTTGAGCGCCTCGATCAGCCTCCGGGCTTCTGCCCGGTCCGTGAACCAGGTGGCGTCAACCACCGTGTAGGTGGCCCATTCGGCCGGCAGGGATTCTTCGGGGAAGATCGCGTTGACTGGGCACTCGGGCTCGCACGCACCACAGTCGATGCACTCGTTCGGGTCGATGAACAGCTTGCGATCCACGCCCTCTTCGTAGTGGATGCAGTCCACCGGGCAGACCGAGACGCACGAGATGTCAAGAACGTCGATGCACGGCTCGGCGATCACGTACGTCATTCGGTGTCACTCCTCCAGTGATCCGGCGAGGCCGGGAGGGTGCTGCGCTCGTCACGGCGTCGCGCCGGGGGTGCGGTGGCGTGAGAGTACCACTCCGGGCCTGTCCGGCTGCCGGGAGCGCCATGGCCCGTCGAGCTCAATCGGTCCCGCCGCGGGACCTCGTTCACCCGGCGGGACCGGTCAGCCGCCAGGCGGCACCGGGCTGCGCGACGATCCGGACCGGGACGTGCATCCCCTTGGCGTAGTGGCCGGGCACGTGGCAGCCGACGATGAGCTTCGTGACCTCGCCCGGATCGATGGGCACGGTCCATAACACGTCCACCCGCTCGCCGGTCCGCACGACGATTCGGAGTCCGCTGAGGCCCGGCGGCACCGAGACGGCGGGCGTGACACCCGGCCGCACCGGCGGCTGGCTGGCCTCTGCCATCTCCCAGGCGTCCTGCACCGACTGGTCGCCGATGATCGCCTCGTGCAACAGCAGGCCGCCGTTGAGCACGTGGAACAGCACAGTCTCACCAGGGACGAGATCCACGGCCGGCGGAGAGAACACGTTGTCGCGCGCAATGATGTTGACGTCCCGCGGCGC
>JANPDJ010000004.1:0-2482 GCA_031431395.1 Chloroflexota bacterium
CGGGCGACTGGTGATCCTCACGGGCGACGCGGAGGCCCGCATCGTCTGCATTCGCGCCCCATGCGACCCGGCGCCCGGGACCCCGGCCGCATTCGGCGCCTTTGCCCGCCACCTGGCCGACCTGGCCGCCTGGATGCCCGAGGAACTCGGGCGCGAAGCGCCGTGGACCCCGGCCGGGTATGCCGTGCTGCTCAACGTGACACTGCCCGGGCCGATGCTGCCGGGCGCCGGGGTGGTTGTTTGGCCGCTGGAGGCCACACGGCCACTCGCGTCCTTCGGAGTCCCGGTCGGCGGCACAGCCTCGGTCCTGCGCTGCGGCCTGGTGCGCGGCGAGGACGCGGCGGCGCTGGGGCCGCTCCTGGCCGGCGCGAACACTCTTACGCAGTGGATCGCCACTCCGGCGACCAACGCCAGCCACACCATGACCGTCCGTCCGCTGATGGGCGGCGAGGATCCCTGCGCGGAGTTCTTCGGCGTCCCGGCCGCCTGACGGGCGCAGCCCCGGGGGCGGCCCGCTCGCCCGGCCGTCTCGCCGGCCGCGCCTGCCTGGACGGCCCGGCGCGACGCGCGGTTCAGCCGGGGCTCATCCCGGAGCCTTGGCGACAGGTCCGGCCGGCGCCCGGAAGCCGATGCCACGGTGCTCGATGAACTGGTGGTGATCGTCCTTCGGAACGTCGGCCAGCGTGAGGTCCTCGATTTCCGTGCGCTCGATCTTCCCGTCTGCATCGGCGCGCGCGGCCAGGTTCGCGTAGGCGTCCTCGAACAGTGAGCGCACGAAGCGTGCATTTCCGAAGTTCTGCGCGCCTACCGTCTCGGCGAGGCGGCGCCCCACCGCCTCGAGGACGCCCGGCCCAAGCCGGACTTTCGCCTGGGCGGCCATGGTCTCGAAGATCTGGGCAAGTTCGTCCGGCCCGTAATCCGGAAAGTCGATGTACGTGGTGAAGCGGCTGCGGAGGCCCGGGTTGGAATCGATGAACCGCTTCATCTCCTCCGGGTAGCCCGCGGCGATGACCGCGAGGTCCCGGCGGCTCTCTTCCATCATCTGCACGAGGGTCGCGATCGCTTCGTTGCCGAAGTCCCAGGGACCTTCGGGAGCCAGCGAATACGCCTCGTCGATGAAGAGGACACCGCCAATTGCTGTGCGGACCACCTCCTGGACCTTGAGGGCGGTCTGGCCGACGTAGCCCGCGACGAGGTTTGCGCGCGAAGCCTCAACCAGCTGGCCCCGGGAACTGATGCCGATCGTCCGGTAGAGACGCGCGACGAGCCGCGCGACCGTCGTCTTGCCGGTGCCCGGGTTGCCCGTGAACACCAGGTGATGACTGGCGTTCACCTCGGGCAGCCCGGCGGCCTGGCGTTGACTGTTGAAGCTCTGCACCGCGATGAGCCGGCGAACACCCGCCTTGACGACCCCGAGCCCCACCAGTCGGTCCAGTTCAGCCAGCACCGATTCGGTTGTGTCGCCGGCCGTGGCGGCCGAGGCCCCGGCCGCGGGTGCGCCGGCCGCATCGGCCAGGGCCCCCGGCACACCGGGGACGCCTGCCAGGAGCTTGCCGACGAGGTCGTCGGCCGCCGCTCTGGCCGTGGCAGCATCGGCGATCCCGGCAAGAATGGCCTCGGCCTCGGGCGACGTCGCGGGCTTCCCCGTCGTGGAGCCCGCCGGGGCCATGAGCAGCTTCACCCGCGCCAGCGGCGCGGAGAGAGGCGCATCGGACCCGAGCGCGCGAACCAGCCCGTAGAGGACGTGCCGAGGTTCCACCTGCGCGTGGCGCCAGCCGATCGCCACGGCGCGCGCCTCGTCGATGACCTTGTCGCGGATCATGCGGCGCCGCTCCCCTGTTCGACCGCTCCCCTATTCGACCACGTCGCCCGTCCGCGTGACCGGGTCGCCCAGGCCCCACATGGACGTGGGAGGCGGGGCCATGCAGTAGAACATCTGCACCTGCTCCTCGCTGATCACGCGCGACCGGTACCAGCGGTTGTTGGGCCAGAAGACAATGTCGCCTGCCCCGAACTCGAACTCGCCGCCCTCCCACTCCACGGCGACCCGTCCCTGCAAACAGAGGTAGACCTCCTCGCCCACACCCACGTACGGCGCGCCCTCCACGTGCGGGTCCTGGTCGCCGAAGGACCATCCGCCCTCGGATCCGGGCTCGGACCAGAACATGCCGGCCAGCAATTTCATGGCGCCGACCGTCTGATCCGTCACGGCGCGCGCGGAACGGCTCACCGGCGAGTTCGCCCGGTACTGGAGGTCGGCGATCGGGAACACGCGCGGCTCGCCGCGGGTGGGTTCGGACATCGGCCGGGGCTTCGTGGACACGTGGGTTGCCTCCATGTCGGGTCGGGCGAGTGGATCCCTATTGTCGCGGGACGTCCGGCGAGGCGTCGGGCGCCTGCGGTCTGAGGACGGCCCGCGCTCAGGTACGCTTCCCGGCCGTGACTGCCTTTCGCACCCTGTCCCCGGCCGCCCGCGGCTCGC
>JANPDJ010000005.1:0-37625 GCA_031431395.1 Chloroflexota bacterium
GCTGGATCGGCATCACGAGCGGGCCCGGCAGCTACGCCCGGTTCGTGGCCGGGCCGCGTGATCGGCGGCTGGAACGTGGCGACATGGTCTGGGCGGACCTCGGGTTCACGGCCGATGGCTACTGGTCCGACTACTGCCGCGCCGGCGTCGTCGGCGGGCCCACGGCCCGGCAGGTGGACCGGCAGCGGCGGATCGTCGAGACGACCCAGGTGGGCGTGGACATGGCCCGACCCGGCGTCGCCGTGGCGGACATTGCGCGTGCCATGCGCGCCACCAGCGCCCGCCTGGGGCTCACGGGCCTCGGGTTCGGCCGGCTGGGTCACGGCATCGGACTCACCGCCACGGAGCCGCCGAGCATGGTCGAACACGATCCGGCCATCCTGGAGGCAGGCATGGTCGTCACCTGCGAGCCGGCTGCCGTGGAGGACGACGGCCTGTACTGCACGGAGCAGGTCATCGTCGTGGGCGACGTCCCGGAAGTGCTCTCCGTGCACCCCACGGAGCTCGCCTCCATCTAGCCTCCTGGCACCGCCATTCGGCGGGCGGCCTTGCTCGTCCCGGCGGCCGCCGGGATGGCGCCTCACGCGGGCCGGCTGCGATTCGACCGTCGCGGCCGCCCTACGGTTCGCTCGTGCTAGCAGCCGCTCAAGGGCCGCTCCACGCGGAAGATCTGCTGGTCGATGACCGCGGTAGGACCGAGTGCGCTGCTCCGGACCGTGAGGAACGGGGTCAGTGTCCAGGTCCGCCGGAGGGGAGTGAGGTCGTTCTCGCCGATCCGCATCAGGTAGACCGGCCGCTCGCAGATCAACGACGAGATCCTGCGTCCCACGTCGCCCCAGTTCTCGTACACGATGTTGGTGTCGTCCACGATGAGCACGTCCGGGCGCTGGCCCTCCACGTGCTGCGCGTACCACAGGGGTGCGGTGGGATCCCAGTAGGAGACGATCGCGGCATTGGCCGGGAGACTGCCGAACACGGCCGCCACGTACGCATCGCCCGAACGGTCGCCACTCCGGTCCGATGAGCTCCAGTTGATGGCCGCCAGGACCACGGCGAACCCCAGCGAGACGACCCCTGCGACGAAGCCCACGGCCATCACGCGCTCATCCCGGCCGAACCTGCGGCGACGCCGCCCGAGCGCGTGCATCGCCGCGTCGAGCGCCACTGCGGCGCCGAGCGCCAGGATCAGGAATGGCACCAGCAGGTAGTGCTCCAGTCGCTGGTACGTGGCCCACACGTAGATGCCGGTGAGGAGGATCCCGACGCAGGCCAGCCCGAACGCCGGCCGGCGGCGCACCAGGATGGGGAGCCCGGCGAGTCCCAGCAGGGGCAGGACGGGCGTGGCCCGCGAGGTCAGGGTCCAGGCGAGGTTGGGCAGGTTCGTGATCAGGTCCGCAGGACCTTTCGGCGAGAGCAGGTCGAACTGGTACCGGAACTGCGTCCCGGTCGCCAGCCACAGGACCCCATCGAGGGTCACCGGGTGGTTGTACGCGAGCGGCGGGTTCTGCAGGGCCGCCAGCGGCACGTACAGGTAGACCATGAGGCCGCCCACCGTGGCCGCCACCGTGGCGAGGAGCAGCCAGGGCCGCCTCCGGAGTTCATCCCGTCCCGCCCACAGGACCGCGACGACCAGGAACGGCGCCACGAACAGGGTGAGCAGATGGTTCCCCACGGAGAGCCCAAGGACCAGCCCGCCGAGGACCAGGTCGCGGGCTCGGCGCTGGTCGGTCCAGCGCAGTGCCAGCAGCATCAGCACCGATGTGAGGAACAGGTGAAGCGCGTTGACCTCAGCCACAGTCGCGGCGGCCCAGACCGTCCCCACGGCACCAAGCGAGAGAGCCGCCCCGATGGCGATGAGCGCCCGCACCTGGAGCTGCTGGAGGATGGCCACCACCACGGCAATCGTCGCCGCAACGAGCACCGCGGACAGCAGGTTCTCCCTGTACGCCACCGATCCGACGGGCACGAGTTGCGCTGCCCACGCGAGCAGGATGTAGGTGGGATAGCCCGTCGGGTGGGCGATGCCCAGGACGTGCGGCACCGTCTGCATCTCGCCCCAGTCCCCGAACGCCACGCCGGGCAGGGCCGTCCGGACGTAGACGATCAGGCCGATGAGCCCGGCGACCAGGGGGGCGACGAGTTGCGCCCCGCGCCCGCCGACCGGCTCCATGGGCGGCCTGTTCAGGACGCCCAGGTCCAGCGAAGGCCTGTCGAACACGCGCTCAGCCCGTCGCCGGAAGCGGCTGCGGTCAGCCGGCGGCCGCGCCGGGCGCGGATTGGGGCAGACCGAGGAGACGGGCTGCGGTGCCGCCCATGATCGCCGCGATCTCCTTCGGCCCCAGGAAGGCCGGTGCGTACTTCTCGATGTAATCGCGCGACTGACGGTACGTGCAGAACCGGTTCTGGAACGGCATGTCCGTGCCCCAGACCAGGCGGTCTGCGCCGATGTTCTTCACGAGAGCCTCCAGCATCGGCCAGCATTCGCGGTAGGGGTAGTCGAACACATCGCCGAGCCGGATCGGGAAGCTGACCTCGAGATGGATCGCCGAATCGCGGAACGGCTCCCACATGGCGGCCGGCATGTCCAGCCCGCTTCGATCAGCGTTGAGGAATGCCCGCCACGGGAAGCCATGGGTGACGCTCACTTTCGCGTCCGGGTAGCGCTGCGACCACGACTTCAGGGTGTTCAACTCGTTGATGAAGCCGGCACGCTCATCCGCGAAGCCGGGCGTGGCCCCCAGGGTGAAGAAGAACGGCACGCCCAGCTGGGTCACGGCGTCCCAGAACGGCCGCCAGGCCGGCTCATCGAAGCTTGCGCTGCCGCCGATCCGGTAGCCGTATTCCGGGATGATCTTGATGGCGTGCATCCCGAGGACGCGAATCGCGTCCGTGACCTCACGGATCACTGCGTCCGGTTCCGTGGGGATGCGCCACTCGTCCACCTGGATCATCGTGCGCAACCGGTCCGGGTACATGCGGGCGCACTCCGCGAAGAACGCGTTGTCCTTGTCCAGCGCCATGTCCACGTGGTTGAGGGCCCAGTCGATGCCCGCGTAATCCATTTCCGCGATGAGCATTCCGGGCGTGAATTCGAGGATGTTCGGAGGCATGTAGACCTTGGTGTAGTCCTCGCCGTCCACGGTCCACAGCAGGCGCTTCGTCGCCTCGTCCGTGCGGAACCGGCGATTGGTGGCGCGACGGAGTGGATCGCCCGGCACCGGATCGAGGAGCTTCCGGTCGGCGCCGGGAACCAGCGCATGGTCGCGGGTCCGGATCGCCGGCTGGTGGTGGAGCGCGTACGCCCACTGCCAGTAGCCCAGGTGCTCCTCGCCGGTCCGATGTCCGGCCGGCGCGTCCGGGGCGCGGAAGCAGTAGGCGTGGGTATCGACGATCATCGGGCTCCTCCTTGAGCAGGAGCATAGTGTGCCCACGGCGAGGGAACCGGTCAGGTGGACGCTGTACGATCGGGCGACACCCCCAGGGTCCAGGCGACCCGATCCAGCATCCGCCGAACAGCAGCCTGCCGAGCACGAGGATTGCCATGACCACGTCTGCCGCCATCTCCCGACTCGCGATCGATGGCGGAACCCCGGTGCGCGCCACGCCGATGCCGCCGCGAATCCAGGTTGACGAGCGCGAGCTCGATGCCGTCACGCGTCTCTTCCGCGATCGGATGGTGGAAGGCGGGGCGTTCGATCGCTATGACGGCCCCGAGGTGGACACGTACGAGCGCGAGCTGGCCGCCTACTTCGGCGTGAAGTACGCGACCTGCGTCTCGGCGGGCACCGCGGCCGTCCACTCCGCGATCGGCGCGCTGGACCTCGAGCCGGGCTCGGAGGTGCTGGTGTCGTCGTTCACGGATCCGGGCTCCGTCATGCCGCTGCTGTTCCAGCAGCTGGTCCCGGTGTTCGTCGAGCACGATTTCGACACGTTCCTGATGTCGCCGGCGGGGATCCGGGCAGCGATCACCCCGTACACGAAGGCGATCATCGTGGCCCAGCTTCATGGGTACGTCGCGGACATGGAGGCCATCCACGCGATCGCGGCGGAGCACGATCTCCCTGTGATCGGCGACGTGTCCCAGGCGCACGGCTCAACGTACGGGGGCAGTCGCTCGGCTCCCTTCGGGGACATTGGCGCGATGAGTCTCATGAGCGGCAAGCACATGGTGGCGGGCGGCCAGGGTGGCATGGTCGCGACGAACGACGAGTCCATCTACTGGGCGGCCAAGCGCTTCGCGGATCGCGGCAAGCCGTTCGGGCTTCCGGCCGGGACCACGAACGTGACGATCGGCCTCAACTACCGGATGCACGAACTGGAGGCGGCGATGGGTCGCGTCCAGTTGCAGAAGCTCGACGACCAGATCACCCGACGGCGTCGGGCGCTCTCGCTCGTGCACCACGGGATCGCGGACATTCCGTCCGTGCGTCCCGTCCGCGCGTTCGATGGCGTGGAGATCAACCCGTGGTCGGCGCTGTTCCTCGTTGACGCGGAGCAGCTCAGCGTGGACAACGTGCGGATCGCCGCAGCACTGGCCGCGGAGGGAATCCCGATGTCGGCCGGCTATCGCAACGCGATCAACTACGGGTTGCAGTTCTGGCGAGAGCGCAAGACCTTCGGGACATCCCATTTCCCGTGGGGGCACGAAGTGGGCGGCCGGCTGATCGAATGGCGCGAGTACGACTTCCCGGTCGTGGAGCGGATCGCCCAGTCGCTCCTGCTCCTCGAGATTCACGAGGGCTGGACGGAACGCGAAGCGGCAGACACGGCGGCAGCCTTCCGCAAGGTCCTGGGGGCCTACCGGAAGTAGCCGCTGGGCCGGGCTCGCGTGCGCCCTTCCGGGTGTCCCCCGTGGCGGGCACAGTGACGTCCGCTGGGGTGGGCGGAGGTCGGCTCAGGGCAGCAGGACCATCGGCCATTTGACAGAACGCCTGTTCGGGCGCACTATCCTTTACGTACACGCCGTGCTGCGGCCGCAGGTCAGAGCGACAATCGCCCAGCTCCCGCGCCCGCGCCGGCACCAGAAAGCTCCGCTCCGGTCTGTGTTCGACCGTGGAGATCGGTTATTCGGCCCTATTGCCCACGACACCGGGCAGGGCCAGGGAAGTCATTCACACCATGATGTCCACGCGCACGATGCGCGCCCCCGCGGCATTTGCCGCACGCGCAAGCTCTGCCCGGCGCATTCGCCGGACCAACCACAACCACCTGTTCTGCAGCACGAACGGCTGCGCCAGCTTCATGCGGCTGGATCCGGACACGGGCGTGGCCACCTGCCCCATCTGCGGTCTCGTGCGCCAGACGCACTGAACCGGCTGCCAGCCCACGGGCAGACCTGACACAAACGGCGCCGGCCTCATGGCCGGCGCCGTTCCGATTCCGTTAGGAACGCGGGGCTGTCGCTACGCGATGGAGCGGGCCGCCTTCGCGACGATGGTCCCGGCGTACTTGTCGTGGATGCCCTGCTTGGTGGGACTCTTCGCCGTGGTGTACAGAAGGGCGATGAACCACGCGAGGGCCGCGAGCCCGATCAGGATCCCCAGCCCCGGCAGCGGGTTGAGCGCCTGCGCGATGCCGAATGGGGCCCCAAGTGCGATCCAGCGCTTGATGGCCTGGTCCATCGTCAGGGTGGCGCCGTCGGCGGCATTGCCGACCTGCATGCCCAGGACCTTCTGGCCGAGCGAGCCACGCATCGTCCGCCACGTGTAGATGAAGTAGCCAGCGCTGATCGCCGTGTTGATCGCTGCCTGGACCACGCCAACGATGGGGTTGTAGCTCAGGATGTTGCCGATATTCGTGGCGCCGGTATTGATCGTCCAGGCCCGCAGCCCAACTGCGTCGAGAACAGACGAGACGATGATGTTGATGATCCCGAGGATGATGGCGTCGATGATGTAGGCGATCGCCCGGTTCGGGACGTCCGCGTACACGAGGCCCGCGGGACCGGCGACGGGCGGTGGCGGAGGCGCCCAACCGGCGGCAGGTGGCGGCGTTGGAGCAGGTGGCTGCGCTGACATGCGATCCTCCAGGCCGGGTGAGCCTCGTCATGGCCGGATCAACCGGCAATGGCCACCGTCAGGTAGTTGATAGCCGCGCGCCGCTGGCCTGTCAATGGTCTGAGCCACTTGCCGCGAACCCAGTTCCCGGCGTGGTAGCCTTCGTTGCAGTCGCAATCGAATGGTGATGCGGCGAACTCCTTCCGTGGCTCCGCAGCGTCCGAGACCCATGACCCAATTCGTCGTTCCGCCGCCACGAATGTCCTCCGCTCCGGCCGGAGACAACGCCCCCGGCGATGCGCCGTCTCCGGGCGGCCTCGAGACTTGGCGGACCTTTCTTCAGGCACATGCCACCGTCCTCCGCCGCCTCGAGGCAGACCTCGAGGCAGACGGCCAGATGTCCCTGGCGGACCTCGACGTGTTGATCCAGCTCGCCGGCGCACCTGGTCATCAACTGCGCATGAGCGAGTTGGCGGACACGGTTCTCCTGAGCCGGAGCGGCATGACCCGGCGAATTGACCGGCTGGAAGCTGCCGGGTTCGTCCAACGCCACGAGTGCGCGGTGGATCGACGCGGCGCCTACGCCGGGATCACGAACGCCGGACTCGATCGCCTCCGCGGATCGCGGCCCACGCACTTCCGCGGGATCGAGGAACATTTCGTCTCGCGGCTGACCGTGGACGATCTCACCGCGATCCGCGACGCATTGACGAAGCTCATCCCGCCGGACGATCGCCAGCCCGAGAAGGCCTGCTGACGGCGCTCGCCCCGGGAGCCCGTCCCCGCCCGCCGGCCGGCCGCCTGTACGCAGGCTCGAGCGGGTTCGCCTACCCGGCCTGGTCTCCTGCGTTCTACCCACCGGGGACGCGGCCCGATTCGTTCCTGCGCTTCTACGCCGGCCACCTCCCGGCATGCGAGTTGAACAACACGTTCTACCAGCGGCCCAGCGAGGCGAAGGTGGCATCCTGGCGGGCGGCAACTCCGCCGGACTTCCGGTTCGCCGTCAAGGGCCAGCGCGGAGCCACCGTCCGGGCTCTGCTCGCCGACGCGCCAGGATCCGTGGCATGGCTCCTCGAGTCGATGCGACCGTTCGGCCCACAGCTGGGGACGGTGCTCTATCGCGTGCCGGCCGATATCCCGCGCAACGAAGCCGCGCTCGCCGGGCTGCTGTCAGCGTGGCCGCGGGAAGTCCCGCTCACGATGGAATTCCAGGACCCCGCCTGGCTCGTGGACGAGGTGCTGGATCCGCTGCGGTCACACGGGGTTGTGCTGTGCGCAACCGACCTCGACGACGCCGACCCGCCTTCGCTCCACCTCACCGGGCCGTTCCTCTACCTGCGACTTCGGCGCGCCACCTACTCAGAGCAGGCGCTGGCCGAATGGGCGGCACGGATCGTCCCATTCCTTGAGGCAGGTCACGATGTCTTCGCGTTCTTCAAGCACGACGAGGCAGGCGATGCGCCCCGCCTTGCCCGCGGGTTGATGACCGCGACCGACGCCATCCTGGCCACCGGCCGATGACCCTCGTCGGATCCCGGCATCCGCAGTTCGCTCCGGCCCGACGCCTGGTCGCCTTCATGTTGCTGGCGGCTTTGACGAGCGCCTGTGGTTCGTCGAGCCTGCCGGCTGCAACCGTGTACCGCGGTCCATCACCTGGGATTCCCACGTCCGTTCTGACGGCGCCGTCGACGGCCGGGCCGACGACAGTCCCCCCGTCGGCGCTCATGGCTGTTCCGACGGCAGTCCCCAGTAGCGTCCCGACCGGGGCGTTGACGGCGACCGCGGTTGCATCGGCGACGCACGTGTCTGGCACGAGCGGCCCCACCGCCTCGGCGTCAGCCGGCCGGCCCGCAGCCAACTGCGCTGGACCACGACCGGCGCCCTCGCAGCCGCCAGTCATCACGCCCGCCCAGGGAGCAACCCCGCCGCCGATTGCCCTCCGTGACGTGGCATCCGGGCTGTCGGCACCGATCGGTTTGGCGAGTGCCCGCGACGGCTCCGGGAGGCTGTTCGTGATGGAGCAGGCAGGCCGCATCCGGATCCTGGACCGCTCGGGAACATTGCTCGAGGCACCGTTCCTGGACATTGCCCATGCGGTCAACTCGGGCGACGAACGCGGACTGCTCGGACTTGCATTCCATCCGGACTTCGCGTGCAACGGCCGCTTCTTCGTGGACTACACGGACCTGAACGGCGACACGGTGGTGGCCGAATACCGGGCTTCCGGGACGGACCCCGATCGCGCCCGCCCCGAACCCGTTGCGCAGCTTCTCCACATGACCCAGCCATACCCGAACCACAAGGGCGGCAACCTGGTGGTCGGACCGGACGGATACCTGTATGTCGGGATGGGCGACGGCGGCAGCGCCAACGACCCCCAGGGAAACGGCCAGCGACCCGATACGCTGCTGGGCAAGCTCCTCCGGATCGACGTGGACCACGCCGCGGTCGGCACCGCCTACGGCATCCCGGCCGGGAACTGTGCCGGTTGCCCCGCCGGATTCCTCCCCGAGATCTTTGCCTACGGCCTCAGGAACCCGTGGCGCTTCAGCTTCGATCGCGCGACCGGGGACCTATGGATCGGCGACGTCGGACAGGACCGCTACGAGGAGGTGGACCACGTGTCCTCAGCCTCGTCGAGCGGCGCCAACTTCGGCTGGTCCCGCATGGAGGCAGGCCACTGCCTCTCCGGCAAATCGTGCGACCAGGTCGGCCTGACACTGCCGGTCGCGGAGTACCCCCACGCCGGCGACGATTGCTCGATCACCGGCGGCTACGTGTACCGGGGCGCGGCAGCACCCGTGCTGACCGGCTGGTACCTCTTCGCGGATTACTGCTCGGGTCGCATCCGTGCGCTGAGCGCGGCCGGGGACTCCCCGCCCGTGGTCGTCCTCGAGGGCGGCGGAAACATCGCGGCGTTCGGCGAGGACGAAGCCGGTGAGCTGTACGTCGCGGATCCGGGTCGGGGGATCGTCTCGCAGATCGTGGTCGCGCCGTAGGGTTTCGCGGCTCGTTGCCGCGCCGACCGATACACAGAGTCGCGCGACCACGCGCGAGGAAGCCCCGGCATCGGCGCGCACGCACGAAGGCGCCGGCCGTTCGACCCTTCTGGCGGGCTGCCCGAAAGCGACCACCAGGGCGGCTTCCTCGTCACTCAGTCGTGGCACGACTGGAAGACGTCCGACTTTCGTTCGTCAGCAGGCCCGGAAGCTCCGTTCACGCACCGGGGACGCAGTGCCGACGGCCGCAGCGGCCTGCCTTGGTGCGTACCAGTCGCGGCGCGACTGAGTGACTGGGATTCGGGCGTCGAAGCGAGATTGCAGTCGTGCCACGACTGCCCGGGGAAGTGCCAAGGAGCCGCCCGAACGGGGCGGCTCCTGCGGTCCTGATCATGCGGCCGGCGATGCGGCCACTGTCTGGCACTACCCGATGATGAACACCATCGTCACGACGATGTCGATCGCGGTGGTTCCCGGCTGGACCGGCGTCGAGGCCGAGTCCTTGCCTGCGGCTGGAGCGGCGTAGGCGATCGGATATGGGCTGGACGTGCTCAGCTCACTGATGGCGGACACACCGGTGATGCTCACGCCCGCGGCGGCCGCGAGCGCGTTTGCCTTGCTCCGCGCGTCCGCGACCGCGGCCGTGCGTGCCTGGGCCTCGGCGGCCGTCTGGTTCTCGACGCGGAACGACACGCCGTCGACGGAGGTCGCGCCGGCGGTGACGGCCGCATCGATCAGGTCACCCACAGTGCTGATGTTCCGGGCGGTGACTGCAACGATGTTGAGGACCTGGAACCCGGTCAGCTTGCCCTGACCGTTGTTGGAATAGTCGTACATGGGCTGGAGCGAGAGCGTGGAGGTCTGGATGTCCTTGTCGGCAACCCCGCCCTGCTTGATCGCCTCCACGACTTTCGTCATCGCGGCGGCGGCTTCGCTCCGGGCCTGGGTGGCGGTGGGAGCCGTGACGTTGACGCCGAGCCGCAGGTCCGCCACGTCGGGCGTCAGGGTCACGCGGCCCATTCCACTGACGCTGATGGTGTGTTCAGAAGCCACGGGATCCGCGGCGAGCGTCGTGCGCGGTGAGAAATTCGGCGCGCCGGCCGAGGCGACGAAGAGCCCAACTGCGGCACCGACGGCCAGCCAGCGGAGGCCCGACCCGGGCAGGTGGATGACGGAACTCTTCGACATGACGGATCACCTCGGGCGTGAAGGGCGACCGCGAGTGGGCCGCGACACCCCAGAGACGGCCGACTGCCTCCAGGAGTTCCGTCAATTCCCGGGCAAACGCGGGGCCGTCGCCCTGTCTGCGTCGTCGCGCCAGCCGGCACGGGGCACTACGTTCGGGCCGCGGCGGGGCCGGATTGTGGACGACCGCGCGGCGCCGCTGGGCGCAGGTACAGCGCGAGGACGATCACGAGGTACGCGACCTGCACCACCAGGCGGATCGCCTCCGGCCGTGAGGTATAGCCGAGGAGGGCTGCCAGGAACTGCCCGACGCCCGTTTCGTGCGTGAGGACACCGCTGATATCGAACGCCGTCTGGGTCCCGAACGGGATCAGGCCGATCTCCGCGAATTCGTGGATCGCCCCACCCAGGAGGCCGGCGGCCAGGAAGACCAGCACGATGCCGGTCCAGCGGAAGAACGTGCCGAGGTTGACGCGGCGGCTGCCGCGGTAGAAGCCGTAGCCGAGGGCGGCCGCCATGGCGAGGCCCGACAGGGCACCCGGCAGGACCCCTGCCTCTGCGCCTCCGCCCGCCTGGCCCGCGGCCGTGACCTGGCCAACCAGGAAGATGGACGTCTCGATGCCCTCGCGGATGACGGCCGTGAAGGCCAGCACTGCGAGACCCGCGGCCCCGCCCTCCGTGAGCACGCGCTCGAGGCGGGCATGGAGCTCGCCGCGAACAGCTGCCGACTGGCGGCGCATCCAGAACAGCATCCACGTGACGATGGACGCGGCGAGCAGCAAGGTGATGCCTTCGAAGACCTGCTCGTAGGGTTCCGGGAGCCCTCCCACCGTCAGGTACAGGATCACGCCGGCGATGGCGCTCACGATGATCGCCGCGAGGGTGCCGAGCCAGATGCGGGGGAACTGCGCCGCGTTCCCGGTCTTCGAGAGGTAGGCCATGATGATGCTCACGATGAGGGCCGCCTCGACCCCCTCGCGCAGGCCGGTGACCAGGCCACCGAAGAACGTTCCGAACTCCACCGGGTTCATGCTCCTGCGCTGCGGCTCGACGGCGGGCGACATCTTGGGCGAGACGTTGCTGACGACGGGATGCTACCGTCCCACCGTCCGATAGACAAGCGCGCTTGCGTTCGGTGCGCAGGACCCCTTGCGTGGCTCGCTCTTCGACGATGACCTGGCCGCGCGACTAGACGAAACGCGGGTCCGGCTTCTCAGGGTCCACGCCGAGTGCCCGGATGGCCTTCGCCGCCCGGCCGGCCGGAAAGCCACCCTGCCGGACGAGCGCCGACACGGTGGCCGCGGCGATCTGCGGCGGATCGATCTCGAAGAACGATCGCAGTGCTTCGCGCGTGTCGCTGCGCCCGAACCCGTCCGTGCCCAGCGGCGTGAACGCGGGCGGCAACCAGCGCGCCACCATCTCGGGCACGGCGCGCATCCAGTCCGTGGCGGCAACGATGGGACCGCCGTCGGGACCGAGGATCTGAGAGACGTAGGGGACGGCGGGCGTTTCGGCCGGATGAAGCCGGTTCCAGCGCTCCACGGTCAGCGCCTCGGCGCGCAACTGCTGGAACGAGGGAGCGCTGTAGACCGTCGCAGCCACGCCCAGCTTCTCGGCGAGCAGCTCCTGTGCCGCGATCACCTGGGCCAGGATGGCACCCGAACCCACCAGCCGGGCGGCCATCGCCGTCTTTCCGAGATCGGGTGCGTCGCGCAACCGGTACAGGCCCTTGATGATCCCCTCCTCCACACCATCCGGCATGCGGGGCTGGGCCTGGTTCTCGTTGTAGAGGGTGACGTAGTAGAAGACGTCCTCGCCCTTGACGAACATCCGCTCGATCCCGCTTCGGACAATCGCGGCAAGCTCGTACGCGTAGGCCGGGTCGTACGCGAGGATGTTCGGGACGGTGGAAGCAAGCACATGCGAATGGCCGTCGTCGTGCTGCAGGCCTTCGCCGGCGAGCGTGGTCCGGCCGGCCGTGCCGCCCATCAGGAACCCGCGGCCGCGGGCATCGCCGAACGCCCAGATCTGGTCGCCCGTGCGCTGGAACCCGAACATCGAGTAGAAGATGTAGAACGGCACCATGGTGAGGCCGTGCGTGGCATACGCAGTCCCGGCAGCCTGCAGGGACGCCATGGACCCGGCCTCCGTGATCCCCTCCTCGAGGACCTGGCCGTCCGTGGCTTCGCGGTAGGAGAGCACGAGTTCCGAATCCACCGGCTCGTACCTCTGGCCCAGCGCGGCGTAGATCCCCACCTCCTTGAACAGGGGATCCATGCCGAATGTGCGCGCCTCGTCCGGGATGATGGTCACAATCCGCCGGCCCAGGTCGGGGTCGCGCAGGAGGTTCCGGAGCAGCCTCGAGAAGACCATCGTCGTGCTCACGGCGATGTCGCTGCCGGCCTTGAACTCGTCCGTCACTGATGCCTTCAATGGCCCGATGGGAGCGTTCCGGACAACGCGTCTCGGAAGAGGACCCCCCAGCGCGCGCCGGCGCTCCGTGATGTACTGGACCTCCTCGCTGTCGGGCCCGGGGTGGTAGTAGGGCGCCTCGTTGAGCCTTGCGTCCGGGATGGGCAGCTGGAGACGATCGCGGAAGACCCGCAGTTCCACTTCCGAGAGCTTCTTGGCCTGGTGGGTCATGTTGCGGCCTTCGACGCCCGTCCCCAGGGTCCAGCCCTTGATCGTCTTGGCCAGTACGACGCTGGGTGCGCCGGTGTAGCCCGTGGCGGCCCGGTAGGCCGCGAAGACCTTCCGATAGTCATGGCCGCCGCGACGCAGCCGCGCGAGGTCGTCATCGGAGAGGTGATCCACGAGCCGGCGCAGCCGCGGGTCCGGCCCGAAGAAGTGCTCGCGGATGTATGCGCCCCCGGCCACTGAGTACTTCTGCCAGGTGCCGTCGAGGGTGCTGTTCATCTTCTCGACGAGGACGCCGTCCACATCGCGGGCCAGCAGCTCGTCCCACTCACGGCCCCAGATCACCTTGATGACGTTCCACCCGGCGCCCCGGAACAGGCCCTCGAGCTCCTGGATGATCTTCCCGTTGCCGCGAACCGGCCCGTCCAGCCGCTGGAGATTGCAGTTGACGACGAACGTCAGGTTATCGAGGCCTTCGCGCGCTGCCAGCGACAGGGCCGCGATCGACTCGGGCTCGTCCATCTCACCGTCGCCCGGGAAGGCCCAGACCCGCGAGTTCGCGGTATCGGCCAGGCCGCGGTTCTGGAGATAGCGGTTGAACCGGGCCTGGTAGATGGCGCTGATGGGGCCCAGGCCCATCGATCCCGTGGGGAACTCCCAGAAGTCCGGCATCAGGCGCGCGTGCGGGTAGGACGACAGACCCAGGCCGCCGACCTCGCGGCGGAAATGATCCAGCTGGTCCGTTGTCAGGCGGCCCTCGAGAAAGGCCCGCGCATACATGCCGGGCGCCGCATGGCCCTGGTAGAAGATCTGGTCGCCGGCCTGATCGTTGTCCTTGCCGCGGAAGAAGTGGTTGAAGCCCACCTCGTACAGGGTGGCCGAGCTCGCGTACGTCGAGAGATGCCCGCCGATGCCTGGAGACGAACTGTTGGCCCGCAGGACCATGGCCATGGCGTTCCAGCGGATGATCCGGCGGATCCGCTGCTCCAACGCCTCGTCGCCCGGGAAATAGGGCTCCTGCTCCGGGCTGATCGTGTTGATGTACCGCGTCCGCGTGAGCGGGGGCAGACCGACGTCCAGCTGCCGCGCCCGCTTGAGCAGCTTGTACATGAGGAACCTGGCCCGGTTCTCGCCCTGTGCCTCGACGACGTCATCGAGCGAGTCGAGCCACTCCTGGGTCTCCGCCTCGTCGATATCGGGCAACTGGTGCTTGAATTCATCGACATACATGACGGGACCCCAGGACGCCGGATGGAGGTGCGGCCGCGACCTGCGCGCGCCGCGGGCCGGTCAGGCCGACTTGTGCGAATGCAGATCGACGTTCGCGTCGATTGCGCGTCCGGCGTCGAGCTCATCGGCATTCACGAGCTCCCCCTGGTCGGACGACTCGTCCAGGTCCAGGAACGCCGGCGCCTGCAGCGATTCCTCGTCCGGGAACCGCGGGTCCAGGCGGAGGTTCGCAATGGTCGCCTCAGGCATGAGCATCGGCGGGAGCCCGGACGTGCTGGTCCGGTACTTGCGCTTCAGCGCGGCGTCCACACGGGCAATCGACTCCGGGTCATTGACCGGCACGGCGCGGGCTTCGAGGCGCCGCCCGGCGTCATCGATGGTCACCTCTGGGGTGGCCAGCGCCTCACGGTACCAGCGGCCGCGCGCGCCGTTGACGGAGCGGACGAACACATCGCCGCTGTCCACGATGATCCAGACGATCGTGGAACGGATGCTCTTTTCGTCACGTACGGTCTCGATGCGTACCTCGAGGGCGCCATTGAGATCGTGCAGATCCTGGGTCCGGTACGGCATGGGTTTAGCGTATCCGATCGGCCCGCGGACGACCACCCCCCGGCAGCAGGAATGCCGCTGTTTCTCTCCATCCGCGAGCCGCGATCCGCAATCCCTGCGAATGAGGAAACGGGCTCCGCGCAGACGGTTGGGCTACTCTCGGGGCATGCCCTTGTACGACACCTCAGGCGCGCTGATCGTCGTTGACGTCCAGAACGATTTTGCCGATCCGCGAGGCAGCCTCGCGGTACGGGGCGCCGCGGATGTCCTCGCGGTCGTCAACGAGCAGATCCGGCGGGCGCGCGAGGCGGGAGCGTTCGTCCTGTACACCCAGGACTGGCACCCGGAGCACACGCCGCATTTCGCTGTGGACGGCGGCACGTGGCCGGTCCATTGCGTCCGAGGCACCTGGGGGGCCGAGCTGCACCCGGACCTGGTGGTGGTAGGGCCCGTGGTCCGCAAGGGCTCCAACGGCGAGGATGGATACTCGGGCTTCGCCATGCGCGACCCGGGGACCGGCGAGACCATCCCGACGGGACTCGAGCGTCTCCTGCGTGTCGCCGCGATCGAATCGGTCGCCGTGTGCGGCCTCGCGACGGACTACTGCGTCATTGCAACCGTGCTCGACGCTCTCGCCCTTGGCTTTGGCACAACAGTCCTCACCGACGGGATCCGTGCTGTGGACCTCCAGCCCGGCGACGGCGATCGCGCGATCGATGCAGCCCGGGCAGCGGGCGCCCGGATCGAATCCGCGGTCCAGACCGCATGACGCGCATCACGCGGCTGATCGCGGCCGGTGGGTTCGCGGGGCTGCTCGCGGTCGTGACGGACGTTGTGCTGCAGACCGTTCCACCGGACCGGCGGCCCTTCTCCCGCCCGGTGCGTTCGCGCGTGGAGATCGAAGCACCCATCGAGAGCGTCTGGGAGATCCTGGCCGACCTACCGGGACAGGTGCGCTGGATGCCCGAGATGAAGCGCGTCTCTGTCGTGACCCCTGGACCCGTCCGACAGGGGTCCGTCGGTGAGGCGACGGTGCGGATCTTCGGGATCGCCGTGAACGACCGGGTGACGATCACGACGTTCCGGCCGCCGACCTCCTTCGGGATCGAGCACGACGGGCTGTTCGGGGGCTACGGCCGCATCGAGCTTCGGCCTGGCCGCGATGCGGGCACCACGACCGTGGAGTGGGAAGAGCAACTCGTGCCGCCGTTGCTGCCGGCTCTCGGCTGGCTGATGGGCAGGCCCATGATCGCCTGGCTCTACCAGCGCGACCTCTTTCTGCTGCGCGACCTCGTCGAAGACCAGCCCCGCGTGGCTTCCGGGTAGGCTTGGCAGGCACTGCGTGGACCTGCACCTCGTGGATGCAACCTACGAGCTGTTCCGCGCGCACTACGCGCCGCGGCCGCCCGTCCTTGGGCGCGACGGCCGGAACCTGTCCGGGGTCAGCGGGCTGGTGGAGCAACTCCTGTACCTGCTCCGCGAGCAGGGCGCCACGCACGTGGGCTGTGCGACTGACCAGGTGATCGAGTCCTTCCGCAACGATCTGTACGCGGGCTACAAGAGCTCCGCGGGCATGCCGGCCGAACTCCTCTCGCAGTTCCCCGCCGCTGAACGGGCGATTGCCGCGCTGGGAATCCCGCTCTGGCCGATGGTGGAATGGGAGGCTGACGATGCCCTCGCTGCCGCCGCGGACCGGTTCTCCGACGCCGCGGGCGTGGACCGCGTCGTCATCTGCACCGTGGACAAGGACCTCGCACAGTGCGTCCGCGGCGATCGGGTGGTCCTCTGGGACCGCCGCCGGGACCTGGTCTACGACGCGGACGGCGTCCGCGCGAAGTGGGGCGTGGACCCGGAGAGCATCCCCGACTACCTGGCGCTGGTGGGCGACTCCTCGGACGGCTACCCGGGCATTCCCGGGTACGGCGCGAAGTCGGCGGCGGCCGTGCTCGCGAAATACGGGCGACTGGAGGAGATACCCGTCCGGGGATCGTCCTGGGAGGTCCCGGGCCTCCGCAACCCCGTGCTGCTGGCCCAGACCCTCGTGGAGCGTCTCGGCGAGGCGATGCTCTACCGCAATCTCGCCCGCCTGCGGACGACTGCCGATGGTGTGCCCATCGCGGAACGGACCCCGGACGACCTGCGCTGGCACGGAGCCCCTCGAGCAGCCTGGGAGGCCTTCTGCGACGACGTGGGGCTCGACCGGCTCAGTGGGCGGCCGCACCGCTGGAGGCCGGAGCGAGGTCCGGGGGCCCCGGACGAGTGATGTCGTCCCCACGCACGTGGGAACGACCGAGCGCGGGCACGCTCCGTGTCGTCCTTGCCACGTCGTCCCACGACGTCGTCCCCACCCACCTCGGCGGACCTCTCGAAGGGTTAGCTCAGCGGCACGGATGGAGCACACCCTTCTGGGGCGGAAACGAAGCCCAGCTTCACAAACCAAGCGCCGAAGGCCCGTTGCGAGAGTCCAAGTGGTCCGTTTCGCAACTCCTGCTTGTTTTCGGGCCTCTCGAGGCGCCATGAGGGTGTGGTTGCGGCCCGCTCATGAACCTGTAATTCAGAACCGCCGTGCCATCAACCGATGGCCACCTCGATCAGCGTCAGACAGAGACCCTGGGCGGCGCGGCGGGACTAGGGCCCCGTGCACTCCGCGGCAAGCGGCTTCACGGTGGAGCCGAGCACGGCAATCTGCTTCGAGAAGGACACCGTGCCGCCGGCCGGGATCTGCGGGCTCAGCAAGTACGCCGCGTTGGGGCCGATCCCCGGGTCAGAGGCGTCGTACACGCGGCACGTGGTGGATCCCTCCCGCGAGCCGCGGTTGGTGACGGTCAGCGTGACCGCCAGGTCCGGCGGCGCCGACAGGACCGCCACGACCGAGCCCTCGAACGGCCCGACGCCCGCCAGCGCGAACCGGCCCAGCAGGGCCAGCGCGAAGACGGCGACAACGATGCCGATGAACACCGTGCCATGGGCCTGGGACGTCGCCGGTTGCTTCAACCCGAGGGGATTGCAGCGCTCGCACATCGCCTGGTCGAGCGCAATGGTGGCGCCACAGCGGACGCAGGAATGCGTCGGGTCTGTCGCCGGGGTGGAGATTCGGGCGCTCATGGCAAGCGCAATGGTGCCACGCGACCTGAACCCAGGTTCCCGTGCCGGCAGTCCGGCTGCCGGGCGGCGTCAGAGGCTGGCGATCGCGGCCTCCAGGCCCACCTCGATCATCTGCTCCACGGCCTGCTCGAGCTGCTCAAGTGGCAGGTACGACTCCTCGGACGTGGTCTCCTCCGAGAGGACATCGCTCACGGTCAGGATCGTCGCGGCCCTGACGTCTTCGCCGGCAGCAAAGGCGCGCGCAGCAAGGTAGTAGAGCGCCGAGGTCTCCATTTCGAAGGCCAGGACGCCGCGCGCGCGCCACTTCGTCACGTAGTCCGGGTCCGGGTTGTAGAAGACGTCGATGGTCGCCACCTGGCCCACGTGATGACGCAGCTTGCGCGCCGCGGCGGCATCCACAAGGCCCCGGACCAGGCCGAAGTCGCCGCTGGGCGCATAGGGTTCCCCGTGGAGGTACGTCCTCGTCGCGCCGTCGAACGGGGTTGCCGTGGCAGCGACCACGAGATCGCCCGTCCGGACGCCGCGCCCGATCCCGCCGCAGGTGCCGACGCGGATCAGCCGCCGGGCGCCCAGGCGAAGCAGTTCTTCCACGACGATCGACAGGCTTGGCGTGCCGATGCCGGTCGTCTGTACGCTCACGGGGACGCCGCGGTAGGTGCCCGTGTAGCCGTACATCCCCCGGTGATCGTTCACGCGCCGCGAGTCAGCAAGGCCGCCGTCGAACCGCTCGGCGATGCGGGTTGCCCGGTTGGGATCGCCGGGCAGCAGCACGATGGGCGCGTAATCCTCTCGCTCGGCGCGGAGATGAATCTGGGGCACGGCGGCCTCCTCTTCCGTTGGTGCAGCTGCGAGTCTAGGTGTGATTCCGCCTAGGCTGTGCCCATGAACGACGATCCGATCGACGCGCTCAGCCTCGCCGACTGGCGCAGGCGCGTCGCCGACATCTACGCGGAGGTCCGGCGAACGATCCGGTCAGACCCTGACTCAGCGCTTGCAGCATGGCGCCGCGAGCGGGAGGCGCTCTATCGGGAGCATCCGCAGTCGCCCGTGCCGGCCGGATCCCGGGCCGCGTTCCGGGCTCGCCACTTCTCCACCGATCCGGCGCTCCGATTCGCAGTCGCCGTCGAGCCTGATTCGGCCGGTGTCGAGGCCTCGAGTGCCGCAGCCGGGACCATTCCCCAGGGATTCGCAGCGGCACCGGCGCAGCTGGTCGTCAGCGGCGCCGGCCAGATGCAGTTCCGCCGGATCGGCTCGGTCAACGTGCCGTTTCCCACCGGGGCGCGACGTCTCAGCCTGTTCTGGATGGAAGGCTATGCCGGCGGACTCTTCCTCCCGTTCCGGGACGCGACGAACGGCCGCGAGACATACGGTGCCGGCCGGTATCTGCTGGACGCTGCCAAGAGCGCGGATCTGGGCGGCGACGGGCGCGGCACGCTCCTGCTCGACTTCAACTTCGCCTACCAGCCGTCGTGCGCATTCGATTCGCAGTGGGCGTGCCCCCTCGCCCCGCCGGAGAACTGGCTCGACATCGCTGTGGCCGCCGGCGAGCGGCTGGGCTGAGCGGTTGCCAGAGACCTCGGGCGCACGGCGCTGCGCCCGTACGAATGAGTTACGACGACGGGACTCTCGGCACCTTCGGGGGCATCAGGACCCTGACGAAGATGGCATCTGCGGGTGTGTCCTCGACGGCGGGCCTTCTCCAGACGCGACCCATTCGCCCGGGAGTCTCGTGCGCCTCTTCGCCGGTCGTAACCAGCCTCAGGAACACCTCGTGTGGTCACGGGACGTGCGGTTCATCCACGCGCTTGCCGTACGCGTTCCCACGGGATCCCAGATCGAGCTCGAGGCGGGCTCCTGCCTCGTCGCACCATCGCACGAACTGACCGACGCAGTGGCCACCCAGACCGCACGATTGAGCCGCGGCGCCGAGTTCGGCCTGGTGCTGGTCGATCAGGCGCTGCCGCCCGCCCACCGGTACGTCGTGGCGCTCTCCGCGGCCGTCCAGGCGTCCGGCATTGCGGACCGGATCGGGATGGCGCAGACGACGCAGGCCATCCAGGCGCGGACACTCGACTACTTCTTCAGTCTCAGGAACAACCACGAGATCATGTTCCAGCCGATCGTGGCACTGGCCACCGGGGAGGTCGAGGAGTTCGAGTGCCTGTTCCGGCCGGTCATGCCGATGCTGCCGCAGTCGGTCACCTCCATCGTCCAGGCGGCAATCGAGACCAACCGCACGGTCGAGCTCGACTCCCTGCTGGTGCGGCTCATCCTCGAGCGAGTGCAGGCCATCCTGGCCGCGCCCCCCGCCGATGAAGCCGGCGAAGCCCAGGCACCGCTGCGCGTGGCGATCAACTTCGCGCCGGCCAGCCTGATCGATCCGCGATTCGAGGCGAGCGCGATCGCCGACCTCATTGCCGAATACGGCCTCACGCCCGACCAGGTCATCGTGGAGTGCACGGAACAGCAGGCTGTCGCCGACGTCGCGCCGCTGCAACGGCAGGTGAAGGCGCTGCGACGCCTGGGGTTCGGGTTCGCGGTGGACGACGCCGGTGCCGGGTACGCCTCGTTCGCCCTGATCGCTGCGCTGCGCCCCTCGATCATCAAGATCGACCGCGAGATCGTGGACGGCATCCGCCTGAATGACGCGAAGCAGGCCCTGGTGGAAGCCTTCGTTTCGTTCTCACGGCGGATCGGGGCGAACCTTGTGGCCGAGGGCATCGAAACGCGGTCGGACCTCGCCACGCTCGTTGACCTGGGCGTGGATTCCGGCCAGGGGTTCCTCATCGGCAAGCCGGAGACGGAGCCGATCGTGCCCCGTCGCGGGCCAGTGCTACGGCTCGCGACACCCACCGTTCGGCCCTCATCTGCCGGGGCCTGGCCACAGTCGCCACGGGCGTTGGCCGCGCGGGACTGAACCGCCGGCTCACTCCGGGAGCGGCCGGAGGGGCGGGTGCACGTATTGCGGACGCTGGGCGTGCCCTCGCGTACCATCCTGTCGTGAGCCCAGCACATCCAGCCGCCGGCGCCAGCCTGCCCCCGCACGTTCGTGCATTCCTCGAGGAGCCGCGCTTCGCCGTGCTGTCAACGATCAACCCGAATGGGAGCCCGCACACGGCGCTCGTCTGGTACCTGATCGACGACGACGGAATCGTGATCAACAGCGCCGAGGGGCGCCGCTGGCCGTCGAACCTCCGTCGTGACCCGCGAATCAGCATCGCCGTTCACGATGGACACGACTGGGTTTCCGTCCGCGGCGCGGTGGAGGTGGTCGAGGACCAGGCCCAGTCACAGGCCGACATCGCGGCGATGGCCTTCAAGTACGACTCACGGGAAGACGCCGAGCGATCCATCACGAACCAGTTCACCCGCGAGCGGCGCGTCAGCTTCCGGCTGCGGCCCTCTGCGGTGCATGTCGAATTCGGAGGAGAGTAGATCGATGGCCCGTGCGAAGGTCGGCTACGCAGCCATGCTCGAGCAGTTCGGGCCCCGGGAGGTCGTCGGCTACTCCGCCGAGGCTGAAGCCGCGGGCTTCGAGGGCGTCATGGCGGCGGACCACTTCCAGCCCTGGGTCCCCGCGCAGGGGCAGGCGGGATTCGTCTGGAATGTCCTGACGGCGCTCGGTGAGCGCACGAAGGGCGACATCGGCCCAGGTGTCACCTGCCCGTCGTTCCGCTTCCACCCGGCCATCGTGGCGCAGGCCGCGGCCACCCTGGAGGCCATGTACCCCGGCCGCACCTGGCTGGGCCTGGGTTCCGGCGAGGCTCTGAACGAGCACATCGTGGGCGGCTACTGGCCCGAGACGCCAGAACGGATCGCCAGGATGTTCGAGGCGATCGAGATCATCCGCAAGCTGTTCAACAGCCGGGGCAAGGACGTCAAGCACGAGGGGAAGTTCTTCAGGCTGGAGACCACGCGCCTCTGGACGCTCCCCGACGGCCCGCCGCCACCCATCCTCATCGCCACCGCCGGCCCGGTCACCGCGAAGAAGACCGGGATGTACGCGGACGGCCTGATCACCGTGGGCGCGCCGGAAGAGAAGATCGAGATGATCTTCGAGAAGTGCCGGGAAGGCTGCCGCGACGTAGGCACTGATCCCGACAAGTTCCGCTTCATCGGCCAGCTGCATCTCTCCTGGGCCGAGACGGACGAAGAAGCGCTGGCGAACGCCATGACCGAATGGCCCAACGGCGGGATGAAGTTCCCCAAGCAGGACATCAAGTCGCCGCACGATTTCGCGGCCATCGCGAAGCTGGTCCGGCCCGAGGACTTCAAGGGCCGGATGCTCATCTCCTCGGATCTCGAGGCGCATCGCCGCGAGATCCAGAAGTTCATCAACCTCGGGTTCGACCAGATCTACCTGCACAACGTGGGGCGCAACCAGCGCCAGTGGATCGAGGTGTTCGGGCGAGAGGTCCTTCCTTCGCTGACCAAATGAACCAGGGGGGAGCCGGGATGCAGTTCGGGGCACAGCTCTGGTCGCAGGCCACGGACTGGACTGCGTTCAGCGACACGGTGGTGGCCGCGGAGGCGGCCGGCTGGGATTCCGCGTGGACCTGGGACCACCTGATGGCGATCATGGGCCCGTGGCGCCAGCCCATCTTCGAGGGATGGATGACGCTGGCGGGATGGGGCGCAGTCACCAGCCGCATCCGCCTGGGCCTCATGGTGGGCGCCAACACGTTCCGGAACCCGGGTCTCACCGCCAAGCTGGCGACCACCCTGGATCACATCACGAACGGGCGGGCGATCCTGGGCATCGGCGGGGCGTGGTTCGAGCGCGAGCATGATGCGCTGGGCATCGATTTCGGGTCAGGCTTCGGGGAGCGACTGGACCGTCTCGACGAGGCCGTTGGACTCATGCGGCGGCTCCTCGACGGCGAGGAGGTCACCCACCACGGCCGCTTCTACCATCTGAACGAGGCATCGCTGCTGCCCCGGCCCATCCAGGCCCATCTGCCCATCCTGATCGGCGGTTCCGGGCCACGGAAGACCATGCGAACCGTCGCCACCTATGCGGACGGCTGGAACACCTCGGGAACGCTCGAGCAGGTCACGGAGCGGCTGGGGATCCTCGACGAGCACTGCCGCGTGGTGGGGCGCGATCCGGCCGCCATCGAGCGCACGGTGAGCTTCCCCATCGTGATCCGTGACGACCCGCGCGCGGCAGAGGCCGTGTTCGCGGCCCAGCTGAGCCACAACGGGATGACAGAGCCGCCCGACGTGCCGCTGCTGTTCGGCCCGCCGGAGATGATCGCGGACCGGATCCGGCCGTACCGGGACCTTGGGTTCGCCACCGTGATCGCACGCCTGCCGGCCCCCTACGATCGCGAGACGATCGCGCGCATCGGCGAGGTCCGCGAGCACCTGGGGGCGACGGTGCGGTGAAGGCCGTCGCCCTGGCCGGCGGAGTCGGCGGCGCGAAACTCGCCCACGGTCTCCAGGCGGTGCTGGGGTCAGACCTCACCGTCGTCGTCAACACGGGCGACGACTTCGAGCGCCACGGCCTGCTCGTCTGCGCCGACCACGACACCGTGATGTACACGCTGGCCGGGATTGCCAACCGCGAGTGGGGCTGGGGCATCGCCGGCGAGACGTGGAATGCAGCCGAACAGCTGGGCCAGTACGGCGAGGAGACCTGGTTCCGGCTGGGCGATCGCGACATGGCGACGCACGTAGTCCGCACGGCCCGCCTTCGACGGGGCGAGCGGTTGACGGAGATCGCGGGCCACCTTCAGCGTTCTCTGGGCGTCACTGCCCGGATCCTGCCCATGACGGACCGGGATGTCCGGACCATGGTCCAGACCGACGACGGCTGGTTGGAGTTCCAGGAGTACTTCGTCCATCGCCACCAGGAGCCGGAGGTGCGTGCCGTCCGGTTCGCCGGCAGCGACGAGGCCCGACCGACGCCGGAGGTGGAGGAAGCCGTTGCAGCCGCGGACGTGATCGTCATCGCGCCGTCCAACCCGATCGTCTCGATCGGCCCCATCCTGGCCGTGACGGGGATGCGCACTCTCATTGTCGATGCCCGTGCCCGCGGTGCGAGGGTCGTGGCCGTTTCGCCGATTATCGGCGGCCGGGCGCTCAAGGGGCCGGCGGACCGCATGCTGGTCTCGCTGGGTCACGAATCGTCCCCACTCGGCGTTGCGTCGCTGTACCGCGATCTCGTCGACCTCTTCGTCTACGACGAGACGGATGATCCGGCCTTCGTCGAGAGCACGGAACGGCTGGGCATGCGGGCGCTCCAGGCGCCGACGATCATGACCGACGACGCATCACGCGAGACCCTCGCCCGGCTCGTGATCGATGCCGCGCTCCGGCTGATCCCGGTGCCGCCCGGCTGATTCCGCGGCCGCCGCCCCAGCCCTCGGATACGATCCGCGCCATGGCCCTGCCTCCACCACTCCAACGCACGGTTGCTGTCATCCCCGTGCGGGCACTGGACGGCTCCAAGTCGCGATTGGGCGGCCAGCTGGATGCAGAGGAACGGGAGGCATTGGTCGCCGCTCTCCTGGCCCGCACAATTCGTGGCGCGCTCCAGGCACCGTCGCTGTCCGGCGTGCTCGTCGTCAGCCCGGACCCGCGGGTCCTGTCGGCCGCGGTCGCCGAGGGCGCGGAGGCGCTTGAGCAGTCCGGCATGGGTCTCAACGGGGCCCTGCGCGACGGCCGCGCGTGGGCCGCGGGACGGGAGGCGACGGCGATGCTGGTGCTCCCGGCAGACCTGCCCTTCGTGTCGGCCGACGAGCTGGAGACACTGCTGCACCGCTTCGCCGAGGAGGCGCGTCCGGACGAACCCCTGGTGGGTCTCGTTTCCGACCGGCATGGCGAGGGAACCAACGCCCTGCTCCTCGCGCCGCCTTCGATCATCCCGTTCGCGTTCGGCCACGGAAGCCGTCGCGCCCACGAAGCAGCGGCCAGGCACGCGGGAGCGCGGTACGTCGAGGCGCATGGAGCGCTGACGGTGGACCTCGACACGGCCGATGACCTGCTGCTGGTGGACTTCGACCAGCTCGCACACGACACGCCTGCCGCGACAGACCCGGGGGCACCGGCAGCCCAGCCGGGCTTCGTAGAGACGCCGGCCGGTCAGCCCCGCCTGAAGCGCCCTCCGCCGCGAGGGGGGTTCACGTCCAGCGGGCACTTCGGGGTGATCGCTCTCGACGGCATCCCGGAGATTGTGGCGGGCGACGACCTGCCTGCGCTGATCGCGGACGCCGTGGAACGAACCCCCGGCGTTCTGCCGCTGGAACCCGGCGACGTGGTGGTGGTCACGCAGAAGATTGTCTCGAAGGCCGAGGGGGCGGTGGTGGACCTCACCACCGTGGACCCGCGCGCCGAGGCGGTGGAATTCGGGCGCCGCTGGGATCGCGACCCGAGGCAGGTGGAAGTGGTGCTCCGCGAGGCGCGCCGCGTCGTCCGGATGGCACGCGGCGTGATCATCACCGAGACGCACCACGGCTTCGTCTGCGCGAACGGGGGCGTGGATGCCTCCAATGTGGGCCCGAACTCGGGGTCCCTCGTGACGCTGCTGCCGGTGGACTCCGATGAGTCGGCCGCCCGGATCCGCACCGTCCTGCGCTCACGGTTCGGGGTGGACGTGGGCGTCCTGATCTCGGACAGCTTCGGACGGCCGTGGCGCTGGGGGATCGTGGACGTCGCGATCGGCGTCAGCGGCTTTCTGCCCCTTGAGGATCTCCGCGGAACGCCGGACGCCGACGGGCGCGTGATGCGCTCCACGGTCCGGGCCGTTGCGGACGAGATCGCCTCGGCCGCGGAACTTGCGCTGGGCAAGAGCGCCGGCCGGCCGGTCGCCGTCGTGCGGGGCGCCGCACCTCCGCGGGGCGAGGGTTCCATCCGCGAAGCGCTGATGCCGCCGGAGTTCGACCTCTTCGCCTGACCTGTGCAATCGTTGCGCGATCGTCGCCCGCTCGTGCCAGGAGCGCCTCGTGAAGCTTGGACTCCAGATCAACTCGTTCGCCTGGAACGGCGGCGACGTCGGGATCGGGCCCACGCTTGCCCGAATCGTGCAGACGGCGGACGACGTGGGCTTCGACTCCATCTGGGTCATGGACCACTTCTTCCAGATCCGCGGCGTGGGCGCCACTGACGACCCCATGCTTGAGGGCTGGACGACCCTCGGCTTCATGGCCGCGCATTCGAAGCGCGCACGCCTGGGCCTGATGGTGGGCGGGATCCACTACCGCCACCCGGCACTGTGGCTGAAGGCCGCAACCACGCTGGACGTCCTCTCGGGCGGCCGCGCCTGGCTGGGCATCGGCGCCGCCTGGAACCAGGAGGAGTCCGAGGGCCTGGGGTTCCCGTTTCCACCTCTCGCGGAGCGGTTCGAGATGCTCGAGGACACGCTCCGCTACGCCCACGAGATGTGGCAGGCGCCCAAAGGCTCGCAGGGTGCGTTCCACGGAACGCACGTGGAGGCGACGCGACTGCTGAACTCCCCCCAGGCCCTCACTCGGCCGCGCCCGCCGATCATGGTGGGCGGCGGGGGTGAGCAGAAGACCCTCCGCCTGGTGGCGAAGTACGCCGACGCAACCAACGTGTTCGGTGGCCCCGTCCAGATCCATCACAAGTACGAGGTGCTGCGCCAGCACTGCGAGGCGATCGGGCGGCCGTTCGACGAGATCGAGCGCTCCACGCTCCAGAGCGTGCGACTGCCCGGCACGGCGCCGGAGCACACCGCGACCCCGTCCCAGGTGGTCGATCGCTTTGGCGAACTGGCCGACGCGGGAGCACAGCACATCATCTTCAGCGTGCGCGGGGTCGAGGAGGCTGACCGGCTGGAGCTCATCGGCCGCGAGATCCTGCCCCAGCTGCGGTCGCTGTGAACGGCGCGCGCGTTCACCGAAGTGATACTCCCCGGGAGTATCGCGGCAGTGCTAGGATGGACGCGTGACAGAGCCTAATCCGGCCGATACGGCCACACCCGGCAGAGACGACCCTTCCCAGCGCGAAACCAGCCGGCCGCCCGCCAGCGGCGGCAGCCCGTTCGGCGGCTTCGCCATCGATTTCAGCAACGACATGGGCGCCGTACCGATCGCCAACGCGGTGACGCCCATCACGTTCGGGGACGCGCCGGGAGCCCTGTCGGGCGCCCCGGCGTTCGGGTTCGGGGCCGGCGTCCGCGAAACGAAGCTGCTCATCGTGGGCTCCGGGCCGGCCGGTCTGACGGCCGCCATCTACGGCGCCCGCGCCAACCTTGAACCAATTGTCATCGGCGGATCGTCCCCGGGCGGCCAGCTGATGATCACGAGTGACGTGGAGAACTACCCGGGCTTCCCCGACGGAATCCAGGGCCCGGAACTCATGGCGCAGTTCCGGGCGCAGGCAGAACGCTTCGGGGCGAGGATCGTCGACGTGGACGTGGACCGCGTGGACTTCTCGTCGCGCCCCTTCCGGGCAAGGGCACGGGGGACGGAATACCGCGCCGAGGCCGTGATCGTCGCAACCGGCGCATCCGCGCTCTGGCTGGGACTCGACAGCGAGACGCGCCTTCGTGGCCGCGGGGTCAGCGCGTGCGCCACCTGCGACGGCTTCTTCTTCCGCAACCAGGAGGTCGCGGTGGTGGGCGGCGGCGACACGGCGCTCGAAGAGGCGAGCTTCCTCACCCGGTTCGCCACGAAGGTGCACCTGCTGCATCGCCGTGATTCCTTCCGGGCCAGCAAGATCATGCAGGAGCGCGCCCTGGCCAACCCGAAGATCGAGTTCCACCCGAATGTCATGGTGGACGAGGTGCTGGGCGAGGCCAAGGTCAACGGCCTGCGGCTGCGCGATGCCACTTCCGGGGCGCCGTCCGTCCTGCCCGTGGACGGCCTGTTCGTGGCGATCGGCTACAAGCCGAACACGGACGTCTTCCGCGATTGGCTCGAGGTTGACTCCAAGGGCTACCTCGTCGTCCACGACGAGACCGGGTCGAGGATCGAGGGCGTATTCGTGGCGGGCGATGTGCACGATCACCGCTACCGCCAGGCGGTGACTGCGGCGGGCGACGGCTGCAAGGCGGCCATCGACGCGGAGCGCTGGCTCGAGGCGCAGGGCTCCGGCGAGGCGCTCGGGGCCGGCGAAACGATGACGGCGGCCGCCCGCTAGGACGCCGCTAGGACGCCGCTAGGGCGCCACGAGGCGCCTCCGCCAGCGCGAGCGCCAGCGCCACCGCGAGCGCCTCCGCCAGCGCCAGCGCCACCGCGAGCGCCACCGCCACCGTGACCGCGAGCGCCAGCGCGAGCGCCTCCGCCAGCGCCTCCGCCACCGCCTCCGCCAGCGCATCGGTCACCGCAAGCGCCACCGCCAACGCCAGCGCCAGCGCCACCGCCAGCGCCACCGCCTGGTGGGTAGCTGCCCGGATGGGGCACACCCTTCTGGGGCGGAAACGAAGCCCAAGTTCACAAGGCAAGCTTCGAAGGCCCGGTGCGACACCCCAGGTGGGCGGTTTCGTAACTCCCGCTTGTTTTCCGGCCTCTCGAAGCCTGATCAGGGTGTGGTTGCGGCCCCGTTGTGAACCTGCAGTTCAGAACAGCCGGGCCATCGACCGATGGCCACCTCATCACCGTCAGACGGAACCCTCGAGCGATGGATCCGAGGGTCAAGCCGGCCCGTCCTCCCAGACCGTCCCAGGACGGGTGATGTGCGGGGTTCCAGCGGATGTCCGGACCTGCGGGGGCCCGGCGGCCCACGGGCGTCGCGGGGTCGTTGTGTTCGCAACATCCCGGGATCGGTGGTAGCGTCGCGTTGATGAAGTCGGGTGCGCGGGCCACGGCCGCGCGGAGGAGTCAATGAGCTTCCGGGGCGGTCGCGGGGCGCTGCGCGCCCAGACGGGCTCGCCCCCGGGACGCGGCATGCGCGGCATGTCCGACGATTTCGAGCGCGTCCCGCCGGAGCGCCGCGGCCAGACCGTCCGCCGGATCGTCGCGTTCTTCCACCCCTACCGGACCCAGGTCGTCGTCGTCCTCGTCGCGATCCTCGCCACGAGCCTCCTGGGGCTGGTCAACCCATACCTGCTCAAGGCACTCACGGACGAGGTCATCATCGGCCGTCACTTCGACCGACTGAACCTCTACGTGGGCCTGATGATCGCAGTGCCCATCGGCTCAGGCCTGATCGGCGTCGGCCAGAGCTACCTCAACAACGTGATCGGGCAGAACGTCATGCGCGACCTGCGTGCCGCGCTCTATTCGCACCTGCAGTCCATGCCCCTGCGGTTCTTCACGGAGACGCGCACGGGCGAGATCCAGAGCCGTCTCTCGAACGACGTCGGCGGCATCCAGGGCGTCGTGACGGACACGGCCGCGAGCATCACGAGCAACGTCGCCATCGCAGCGAGCACGATCGTTGCCATGACATTTCTCGACTGGCGCCTGACGCTGCTGTCGCTCGGCCTCCTGCCGTTCTTCATCATGGTGACGTTCCGGGTGGGCAAGGTCCGCCGCGCCGTGAGCACGGAAACGCAGCAGGCGCTCGCGGAGATGTCCGCCGCGACGGAGGAGACGCTCAGCGTCAGCGGCATCCTGTTGACCAAGACGTTCGGCCAGCAGGCGGCAGCGAACCGGCGGTTCGGGAACATCAACACCCGGCTCGCGAAGCTCCAGATCCGCCAGGCGATGGTGGGCCGCTGGTTCTTCATGATCATCGGCACGATCTTCAGCATCACGCCGGCATTCGTGTACTGGCTCGCGGGCACCCTTGGCGCGGCCGGCGACCCGAGTGCACCCACGGCCGGCACGATCGTGGCCTTCACGACGCTCCAGAGCCGCCTGTTCTTCCCGATGGGCCAGTTGCTCAACGTGCAGGTGGAGATCCAGGGCTCGCTCGCCCTGTTCGACCGGATCTTCGAATACCTCAACATGAAGCCGGAGATCCGGGATCAGCCGGATGCGGTTGCCCTCGACCCCGCCCGGGTCCGCGGCCGGGTGGCGTTCCGGCACGTCTTCTTCCGGTACCCGGGGCGGCCCGAACCCGTCGCGGATGCCGCCGTTGACGCCCCGCCGGCCGGTGGCTCCCCGCCGGCGGCCGGCGCCCCGTTGGGCGAGGGAGACGAGGCGGCGGTCGAGGCACGGCCGGGGTTCTCGCTGGAAGATCTCGATTTCGAGGTCAATCCCGGGCAGCTGGTGGCCCTCGTAGGACCGTCCGGGTCCGGCAAGACCTCCTCCACGTATCTCATCCCGCGCCTGTACGACGCGGACGAGGGCAGCGTCGAGATCGATGACCGCGACGTGCGCTCTGTCACCCTGGCCTCGCTCGGCGATGTGATCGGCTTCGTGACGCAGGAGACGTACCTCTTCCACAACACGATCCGCGAGAACCTGATGTACGCGAAGCCCGATGCCACGGACGAAGAGCTGGAGGCAGCCACCCGGGCCGCGGCCATCCACGACCGGATCATGGAGTTGCACGACGGCTACGACACAACAGTCGGCGAGCGCGGATACAAGCTGTCCGGCGGCGAGAAGCAGCGCATCGCCATTGCCCGCGTGCTGCTCAAGGATCCGCGGATCCTCATCCTGGACGAGGCCACATCGGCTCTTGACACGGTCAGCGAGCGGCTTATCCAGGCCGCCCTGGAACGCGTCATGCAGGGTCGGACCACCATCGCGATCGCCCACCGCCTGTCCACCATCCTGGCGGCGGATCTCATCCTCGTCTACCAGCGTGGCCGGATCGTGGAACGAGGCACGCACCCGGAGCTGCTGGCCCTCGGCGGCCTCTACGCACGCCTCTATCACGAGCAGTTCCTGTCCTCTGCGCCAGGGCCCGGTGACGTGCCCAGCCTTGCCACCAGTGGAGCGAGCCGATGAACGAACGATCCGTGGTTGCCCGCCACACGGGAGGCCTGCGCTTCGAACTGGCGACGGGGACGTCCCACACGCTCGTGCTCGACGACGGGCAGGGCGATTCGGGCCCCCGTCCGACAGAAGCACTTCTCGCGGCGCTCGCTTCGTGCACGGCGATGGACGTGGCGTCGCTCCTGGTCAAGAAGCGGCAGGCATTCACGGCCTACGCGGTGGAGGCTCGCGGCACGCAACGGGCCGAGCACCCGCAGGTGTTCACGTGGATCGAGCTGGTCCACGTTGTCGCGGGACCCGCGATCGACGAGGTGGCCGTCCGCCGGTCCATCGAGCTGTCCGCGACGAAGTACTGTCCCATCAGCGCAATGGTGAGCGCCGGGCCAACGGAGGTTCACCATCGCTATCGCATTCACGACATGATGGGGGAACCGGGTGGCGCCCGCGAGGGCGAGGTGGCGGTGACCGGTCCAGAGGCCGCCTTCCGGGCCGTCCAGCCGTGACGCACCCAGCGCCAGGTTGCATGGATATGCACTGGATTGTATAGTCATGCGGCCGCAGAGGCCGAAACTCCGGCGGAGGTCGCCCAATTGCCGTCCATGATTCGACCAGGATCCACGCAGGCATGAGCACACGCCTGGAGCCAGCCGGTACCGCCGCGGTGGATCGCGCCGCCGACGGCGCTGCCGCTCCCGCCCGCACCCATATGCGGAATCGCATCGGCCGCACGACCATCGACGTGGTCGTGGTGGGCGCCACGGGGTATGCGGGAGCAGAGACCGTGCGCCTGCTGTCGCGCCATCCCAACGTGCGGATCGTGGGTCTTGTGGGCCGCGGCCGCGAGCACGAGCCGGTGGGCCAGATCCACCCGCACCTCGCCGCGACGGGCCTGGACGTGGATGCCGTCACGCCACCGTCTGACGCGGTGTTCTTCGCGCTTCCGCACGGGGCCGCGGCCGCCATCGTCCCTGACCTCGTGGCCGAGGGGCGCACGATCATCGACCTCGGCCCGGACTTCCGGCTTCGCGACCCGGCGGACTATCCGCGCTGGTACCACTTCGAGCACCCGGCGCCGGAACTCCTGTCGCACGCCGTGTACGGGTTGCCGGAACTGCACCGCGAGGAACTCCGTTCCCTGGCGGGCGCGGATGTGGCCATCGTGGGCGCGCCGGGCTGCTATCCAACGGCCACGGTCCTGGCGCTCGCCCCGCTCGCCCGCGCCGGCCTCATCGCTGACCTGGTCGTGGACGCGAAGAGCGGCGTGTCGGGAGCCGGCCGCGAAGCCAAGTCGGACCTCGTGTTCTCCGAAGTCAACGAGAGCGTGAAGGCTTACGGGATCGGCGGGCACCGGCACGTGGCGGAGATCCAGCAGGAGCTTGCCGGCCTGGACCGCGGGCTTGCCGGGGGTGGTGCGCCCGCGAATCCCGGCGCGGTCGCCGTGGATTTCGTGCCGCACCTCATCCCGATGACGCGCGGGATCCTCTCCGCCGGCTACGTCCGGCCCACTCGGCCCGTGAGCCAGAGGGAACTCGACGAGTTGTATGCCGATGCCTACGCGGATGAACCGTTCGTCCGCGTCGTGCGGGAGGCGCCTGCCACCAAGCACGTGCTCGGCAGCAACTTCGCACGGGTCTTCGTCCGGCACGACGAGCGAACGGGCCGGATCCTCGCCATCGGCGTGATCGACAACCTCGTGAAGGGCGCAGCCGGCCAGGCGATCCAGGCCTTCAACCTGGTCCACGGACTCGATGAGCGGGCAGGGCTGGAACAGCTAGCCCTGGTCCCGTAGCCGCCATGACAGCCCATCACCTCGAGCCCGCGATCGCCCCGTTTCCGTCGTCGGGGCCCGTCGTCACCCGGGCACCAGGCGTGCCACGCGGGTTCCGTGTCGGCGGGGCCGTGGCCGGCATCAAGGCATCCGGCAAGCCGGATCTCATGCTGGTTGCGACGACGGATGGTCCCGCGGCCACGGCCGCGGTCTTCACTGCCAACGCGTTCGCCGCAGCGCCCGTCCGGCTCAGCCAGGAACATCTCGCCGCGACGGAACCGGGCGGGAACGGCCGGTTCGGCTGGACAAGGGCGGTGATTTCCACGAGCGGCTGTGCCAACGCAGCCACGGGCGCCGCGGGCCTCGCTGACCAGCGGCAGATTGCCGGCTACGTGGCATCTGCCCTGGGCGTGGATACCCAGCACACGCTCCATCTCTCGACCGGGCTGATCGGAACACGGCTGCCGCTCCCGAAGGTCCAGGCTGGGCTGCCGCCGCTTGCGACCGGCGGTCTCGGCGATACGCCTGCCCACCTGGAGGCGGCCGCGCGAGCGTTGTGCACCACGGATTCACGCACGAAGCTGGCCGGCACGGAGATCTCGCTGCCCGGCCGGGACAGCACGGCCGTGCGGGTGCACATCAGCGGCATCGCAAAGGGCGTCGGCATGATCCACCCGCGGATGGCGACGATGCTCTCCGTCGTCATGACGGACGCGACGGTTGAGCCACCGGTCCTCCACGGCATCCTGCGCCGGGCGGCTGCACGCACCTGGGACCAGCTTTCCGTGGACGGCGACACCTCCACCAACGACACCGTCTTCCTCCTCGCGTCCGGCGCGGCGGGGACGGCACCGGTCCTGGCCGGTTCGGCGGCTGCGCGCGACCTGGCCGCAGCCGTGGAGGCGGTCGCCCGCGATCTCGCGCGGCAGCAGGCGGCGGACGGCGAGGGCGCAACCACCCTTCTGACCTGCCAGGTGAGCGGCGCGATGGACGACCCGGAAGCACGGGCGGTGGCCCGCGCAGTCATCTCGAGCAGCCTCTTCAAGGCCGCCGTGCACGGCCGCGATCCCAACTGGGGCCGCATCGCCGGTGCGGCCGGCAACGCCCGCCTGGCCGAGGCACCCATCCTCGAAGCCGCTGGCATCGCCCCGGAGGAGGCACGGTCTCGCGGCGGCCAGCCGGCGACCCTGGACCCGGCGAGGCTCCGGATCGCGATCATGGGCATCGTGGTCTTCGACGGACGCGACGGCGGCCCGCAGCCGTTCGACAAGGCTGCCGTCCGCGAGGACATGAACGCGGCCGAAACGATCATCCGCCTGGATCTCGGCCTGGGCAACGGCCGCGGCGAAGCCTTCGGCTGCGACCTGACCGAGCAGTACGTCATCGAGAACTCGGAGTACTCCACGTGACCAGCGTGAAGCCACGACTCGCACCTGCCCCTCGGCCGGCGGGGGCATCGTGAGCGAGATCCTCGTCGTCAAGCTGGGCGGCACCACGATCGCCGACCAGCGTCAGGTTCTCGAAGAAGTGGCCGCCGTGGCGCGCCAGCGCCCCATGGTGCTCGTCCACGGTGGCGGCCGGCGGATCACGGACTGGCTGGAGCGCATGGGCGTGCCCAGCCGTTTCGAGGGCGGCCTCCGGGTGACGGACGCAGCTGCCCTCGAGATTGCGGCGGCCGTATTGCGCGGCGTGGTCAACAGCGAACTCGTGTCCGGCCTGCGCGACCTGGGCGTCGATGCGGTGGGCCTGTCCGGCGTGGACGGCGGCCTGCTCATCGCGGAGCGGATTCCGCACCTGGGCTTCGTCGCCCACGTTGTCGGCCTCCGGCGCGACCTGCTGGACGCGATCCTCGTGGGCGGCCAGGTCCCGGTGGTCGCGCCGCTCGCCCGCGACGAGGACGGGATCGTCTGCAACGTCAACGCGGACGACGTGGCGGCAGGCATCGCCGCGGGACTCGGCGCGCGACAACTCGTGCTGATGACGGACATCGACGGCGTCCGCGACGAACACGGCCGGAAACTCGACAGCCTCACCGTGGACGAAGCGGAGGACCTGATCCAGCGTGGCGTGATCGCCGGCGGCATGGTCCCCAAGATCCGCGCGGCCCTTGCCGCGCTCACGTGGGCCAACGCGGAGGCGATCATCGCCGACTCCAGCGCCCCTCATGCCCTCCGTCGAGCCCTGGACGACCCGCACTTCGGCACGCGTCTGTCATCGGGCGTTCGGGCAATCGCGTGAGGACCCTCCTCAGCGCGGGTGCGGGTGCGGGTGCCGGTGCCAAGCGCGAGCGCCAGCGGACGATCCGCGAGCTGGTCATGCGGCAATCGGTGACCAGCCAGGGCGAGCTGGCCTCGGAGCTGCGAGACCGCGGCTTCGACGTCACGCAGGCCACGGTGAGTCGCGACATCGCGGACCTCGGCCTCGTCAAGGTCGCGCGCGGCGACCGTCACGTCTATGTCTCCCCCGCGGACCTTGCTGCGCCGCCTGCCCACTCCGACGATCGCCTGCGCCGGATCGTCGCGGAGATCCCGGTGCAGATCGGTCGCAGCGGCCTCATCCTGCTGCTCGTCGGCCCGCCCGGCACGGCTGCCGTCCTTGCACAGGCGATCGACGATTCGACGATGGACGAGCAGGAAGGCACTCTCGCAGGCGACAACACGCTGCTCGTACTGTTCCGCGACGAGGCACGACTCGAGCGCTGGCTGGCACGGTTCCGCGCCATTTCTGGCGCACCGGTCCACGCGGGATCGTTCAGTGGTACCGGCCAGGCCCCGGCGCCGGCCACCGCACGCTCGGAGGCTCCTCGATGAACAAGGTCGTTCTCGCCTACTCCGGCGGGCTCGATACGTCGGTCGCCGTCGCCTGGTTGCGCGAGCAGTTCGACGTGGAGGTCGTCACGCTCACCGTCGATCTCGGCGGCGGGTCGCTCCGGGAGGGCGTGGAGCGACGGGCGCTCAGTGCCGGCGCCAGCCGGGCGTACGTGGTGGACGCGCGCGAGCGGTTCGTGACGGACTTCGTCTGGCCGCATCTCCAGGCCGGTGCCCTGTACCAGGGCGCGTACTCGCTCGCCACGGCTCTCGCCCGGCCACTCATCGCGCAGCTGCTCGTCGAAGTGGCCAAGAAGGAGGGCGCCGACACGGTTGCCCACGGCTGTACGGGCAAGGGCAACGACCAGGTCCGGTTCGACATCGCCACGCACGCGCTGGACCCGGGGCTCAAGGTGATTGCACCCATGCGGGTGGGCATGGGCCTCACGCGCGACGAAGAGATCGACTACGCGATCGAGCGAAACATCGAGATCCCGATCACGAAGGATTCCTCCTACTCGATCGACGTGAACCTCTGGGGGCGCTCCATCGAGGCCGGCGTCCTCGAGGATCCCTGGGCGGCTCCGCCGGCCGATGTCTACGCGTGGACGGTGGACCCGGGCAGGGCGCCGGATCCGGTGGACATCATCATCAGCTTCGAGGGCGGCATCCCGGTTGAACTCGACGGCGAGCGCCTGGATCCGGTGGTCCTCGTGGACCGTCTGGCGAAGATCGCCGGCGCGCACGGTGTCGGCCGCGTGGACCACGTGGAAGATCGCCTCGTGGGCATCAAGAGCCGCGAGATCTACGAGACCCCGGCGGCCACTGTCCTGCACCGGGCCCATCGGGCCCTGGAGGGCCTCACGCTGTCCAAGGACACGCTCCGGTTCAACCGCGGCGTGGCGGACGAGCTCGCCCAGCTGACGTACGACGGGCTCTGGTTCAGCGCTCTCCACCGCGACCTGCGCGGCTACGTCTCGTCCTCGCAGCGCGTGGTCTCGGGCGATGTCCGGATGCGCCTGGATCACGGCAATGCGATCGTGGTGGGGCGCCGGAGCCCGCTGTCCCTGTACGACAAGAACCTGGCCACCTACGACGTGGGCGACGCATTCGACCACGCCAGCGCGGTGGGCTTCATCGAGATCTTCGGCCTGCCCTTGCGGACCGAAGCGGCACGTCACGGCGCCGTCGGACGCCGCCACGGCGCCGCCTGGGCGTGGACGGATCCGCTGCTGGAAGGCCTGCCCACCGTCGTTACGGACAGCGCCGCGAAGGGCGTCACCGGCTGACCCCGATGGAACGAGCCCCCGCGTGACCGTCGACGGGCGAGCCTCCGGGGCCGAAGGGCCGCGCGCGACCGGCCTCAACGCCCGGCGCTCGCGTCGGGCAGCGCCCGACCCCGTCCGTCGCCTGCGCGAGCTGGAGTTCCTTCACGAGTTGACCCAGCTGGCGACCCAGGCACGGGACTGGGACGAACTCATGCGGACGATCATCGAGCGGACCACCGTCGCGCTTCGCGTGGACGTGTGCTCGCTCTACCTGATGGACCGGGACGGCGACCGCCTGACCCTGGCGGCGACAAACGGGCTGGACCCGGGGCAGGTGGGCAAGGTGAGCCTGGCCTACGGCGAGGGCATCACCGGCGCCGTCGCGAAGTCGCGGGGGCCGATCCAGGTACCCGATGTCCGGGTTGACGCGCGGTTCAAGTGGGTGCGCGGCTATGACCTCCAGGGCATCACGTCGATGCTGTCGGTGCCACTCTCCTGGAACGATCGCGTCGTGGGCGTCATCAACGTCCAGACCCGCGCCGGCCGCCACTTCACGCCGGCGGAGACGGAATTCCTGGTCACCATCGCCGCACTCCTGGGCGGGATCGTGGAGAAGGGCCGCCTCCAGGCCGAGCGCGAGGCGCAACTGGAGTCGCTGACCGCCCTCGACGTCGCGCGGGCGGACCTGCTGAGTCTCGTCACCCACGAGCTGCGAACGCCCCTGGCCGTGGTTCGCGCCTACCTGGACCTGCTGGCCGACGCCGCGCAGGGGTTGGGAGACCCGCCGCCGCGCGCCTCGGCCGGCGTCTGGCGCGAGGCGGCCGTGGAGCAGGTCACGCGGCTGGACGGTCTCGTCGACTCCATCCTCGTGGCGGTGCGGGGACAAGGTCTCGAGCCATCCAAGCCGCAGGCGTTCGACGCGGTTACCGCGATCTCCGAGACGCTCACGTCACTTGCGCCGCTCCTGCGCTCGCACCCGCTGCGGTTCGAACGGACCTCGGGGCCAGTCTGGGCCATCGGCGACGAGACCCGATTCCGGCAGGTGCTGGAGCACCTCCTCGAGAACGAGTCGAAATACGCGCCGCCCGGCCAGGGCGTCAGCCTGGGAGCGTGGACGGAGGCGGGCGAGGTGCTCGTCTACATCACGGACGATGGCCCTGGCATCCCCAGCGCGGACTGGGAGTCCGTGTTCGAGGCCTTCGTGCGGGGCGACCATCGACGGCCGCGCGGCTCCGGGATCGGCCTGTTCGCGGCGCGGCGGCTCATGGCGGCCATGGGCGGCCG
>JANPDJ010000006.1:0-7571 GCA_031431395.1 Chloroflexota bacterium
GCCGAACTGGTGCACGGCGCGGATTGCGCCTTCACGGTGCCCGGCGAGAGCTTCCTGCCTCTTCTGGAGGCCTTCGCCGACGAGGGCATCCGGGTGGTCACCACCCGCCACGAGAATGGCGCTGCGTTCATGGCGGAGGCATACGGCCAGCTCACGGGCCGGCCGGCGGTCGCCATCGGCACGCGAGCGGTGGGTGCCGCCAACATGGCCATCGGCATCCACACGGCTCGCCAGGACTCCACCTCGATGGTGGTCATCGTGGGCCAGGTCCAGCGCCGCTTCCGCGGTCGGGAGTCCTTCCAGGAAGTGGACCAGGTCCAGTCGTTCGGCCGCCTGGCCAAATGGGCGACGGAAGTGAGCGATCGCAACGCCGTCCCAGGCGCGGTGGAGGAGTTGCTGCGTCACCTTCGGAACGGGCGCCCCGGTCCCGTCCTCCTGTCACTGCCGGAGGACCTGCAGGATGAGCTGGTGCCGGCGATCACGCCGGCCGTGGTGCACGGGCGTCCACCTGAACTGGATCCGTCGCTGGTCCGGGCGGTCCTGCATCTCCTCACCGACGCGAAGCGCCCGGTGATCCTGGCCGGCGCGGGCGTCCTCCGGGCCCGGGCCACGAATGACCTGGTCCAGCTCGCCGAAATGCTGGAGGTACCGGTCATCGCGTCATGGCGCCGCCCCGATGCCTTCCCCAACCAGCACAGGCTGTATCTCGGCATGACGGGCTACGGTGCTGCGCACACCGTCCAGCCACGTCTTCGCGAGGCCGACGCGATCCTGGTGCTGGGCGCGCGACTGAGCGAGATCGCCACGTTTGACTACGCCGTCCCCGCCCGCGGCCAGAAGTGGGCGCACGTGGACCTGGAACCCCGTGCCGGGACGCACGGCCTCAGCGCTCCCACGATCGCGGTCTCGGCGGATGTTCGCAGCTTCCTGAGATCGGCCATCGAGCGGCTCAAGGGAGGCGCCCTCGAGGCGGCGTCTCTCGACGCCCGCTCGGTGGCCAACGTCCAGGATCGCGCGCGGTACGACGCAGCCAGCGTGGTCGATGCGGCACCGTGGTCCGGTCCCGGGGTGCACCCTGGGCGCATCGTGGCAACGCTGGGCCGCGTCCTGCCACCGGACACGATCCTCACCACGGACGCCGGCAACTTCGCCTCGTGGGCCGCCCGCGGCTACCAGTTCCGCCGGCCGGCGACCTTCATCGGACCGACGTCCGGTGCGATGGGCTACGGGTTCCCGGCGGCGCTGGCGGCTGCGCTCGCACGGCCGAATCGCCCGTCGGTCGCACTGGCCGGTGACGGCGGCTTCGCGATGACGATGTCCGAACTGGAAACCGCGGTGCGTGAACGGGCGCGTGTCGTCGCGATCGTGTTCGACAACCAGCGCTACGGCACCATCCGCGCTCACCAGGAGCGACGGGGCAGGGGAGTGACGGCGACGGATCTCGGCCCGATCGATTTCGCGGCCGTCGCGGAGGCGTTCGGCGCCCGCGGTTTCCAGGTGACCACGGATGACGAGTTCGAACCGGCACTCCGCGAGGCATTGAGCCACAACGGTCCATCCGTGATCCATCTGTCTCTCGACCGGCGCTGGCTCTCGATCGACCGCATCCTCGACGCCTGACCGGGCCGGCGAATCCCCGTCCAGTGGACGAGTTCGACGCGGTCGTCATTGGTGCCGGGCAGTCGGGACTGGCTGCCAGCCATCACCTCGCACGCCGGGGCGTGGATCACGCCGTCCTGGAGCGCGCGACGATCGGCGACACGTGGATCTCCCAGCGGTGGGACACATTCAAGCTGAACACGCCGGGTTGGTCGAGTCGATTGCCGGACGACGACGGCGGTCCCGCTCCCGCGGACGAGTTCGCGACGCGTGACGCCTTCGTGGCGTACCTGCGCCGCTACGCGGACATGCACCGGCTGCCCATGCGCACTGGCGTGAACGTCACGGCCGTCGAGTTCGCGTCGGGTGGCGGCTTCGTCGTCACGGCGGACGGGTCGGAGCCCATTCGGGCCAGCGCAGTCGTGGTGGCCTCCGGGAGCCAGCGCATGCCGAGAATCCCGGCCGAGGCTGCATCGGTCCCGGCTTCGGTCACGCAGATCCACTCGGTGGCGTATCGCAACCCGGACGGGCTGCCTCGCGGCGGGGTGCTGGTGGTGGGGAGCGCCCAATCCGGTGGGCAGATCACGGAGGACCTCCTCGAGGCCGGGCGGATCGTCCACCTCGCCACGAGCCGTGTTGCCCGCGTCCCGCGCCGTCATCGGGGACGCGATTGCTTTCACTGGCTGGGCGAGATCGGCTTCTGGGAGCAGACCGTCGCCATGCTGCCGAACCCGGCTATGCACTCCTGGCCGCAGCCCATCATCTCGGGTGTTGGCCGGTACGGGCACACGCTGAGCCTGCAGTATCTGGCGGAGCGGGGCGCCCACCTGCTTGGACGGTTCCGGGGAGCCGAAGACGGGCGCCTTCGCTTCGCGGATGACCTGGGCGCCAACGTCGCCTGGGCCGACGAACGATCGGCCGCCATGGTCCGAGCGTTCGACGAGTGGATCGCCCGCAACGGCGTCGACGCCCCGCCGGCGGAGATCGACGAGGCCGACCGGCCGCATTGGAACCCCGCGGCACTCCACGCACCGGAGACGCTGGACCTCGATGATGCCGGGATCAGCACGGTGATCTGGACGACCGGCCTCCGAGGCGACTACTCGTGGCTGCCGCCGACCGCCGTGGCCGGCGGGGTTCCCATCCAGACGGGGGGCTTATCGCCGATGCCCGGCCTGTACTTCCTGGGGCTGCCCTGGCAGCGCAATCGTGCGTCCGCAATCATGCGCGGCGCCGGTGCGGACGCGGCGTCCGTTGCGGACCATCTCGCGGGTTCCGCGGGCGCCTGAGGGAGCGAATCCCTGCCCCACAGCCGCCGGCCTGGGGGCCACGAGCGGGTGGAGTCCAAGATCGAACCATGCACGGTTCGTGGGACTCATAGGAGGTATCGGCGAGTCACGTCCGTGCCCTTGCTTCCGTGGCGTTGCGCAGACGGGATGGACGACGCCGCATCGGCCGGCCGCAGCCCGGCATCGGAGCAGTGGGGGAGGAAGACATGCGATTGACAGCGCGGTGGACGCGGATAGCCGCAGGTACCCTGTTCGTCCCGATGGTAGCGGCATGTAGTGGGTCGACCGGTGCGTCGCCGGTGCCGACCAGCGCCGTCGGCAGCACCGTTGCCGTGGCCTCGGCAGCCCCAACGGCATCCGCCCCGCCCACACCAGTCGTGACAGCGAGCCCTTCGCCCACGCCCTCGCCGATTGCAACCCCGGTGGTCACGGCTGTGCCGTCGCCTGTCGCCACCGCGAGCGCGTCACCCGGCCCGGGTCTCGTCATCGGCCCCCTTGCCGCCGGGACGTACCACGTCACGGAGATGTCGCCGCAGTTCACGATCACGGTGCCCGCGGGATTCACACTGCGGGCCCACACCTCGGACACCTTCTACGTGACCACGGGACCGAGCGCGAACGCTCCGGAATTCGCGGTAGTTGTGCCGTTCGGGCATTACGGCGTCATCAAGGCACTTGAAGGATCGTCCGCCTTCAAGGTGAGTGCGCCGGTTGCGGTCAAGGTAGGCGGCCTGGCAGGTCGCGCCATCGACCTCGAGTTGCCGAAGCTGTCGAGCAAGGCCACTCCAGCCCCGGACTGGATGTGGGCGCTGTTCCAGCGGGCCAGTGACGGTGAGCTGTGGTTCGTGGAGCCGGACCGGAAGATCCATCTGATCGAGTTGACGGCCGGCGATGGGACCGTGGTGATCACCTATGACGCTTCAACGGTCGAGTACGCGGCATTCGAACAGGTGGTGGCGCCGATGATCGCGTCCATCATGTTCTGAGCCGCCCGATGTCCCGTCGATCACGTCCTGATGGCGCTCGTCCACAGGCCGCCAGCCCGTAGACTGCCCTCCATCGCCGTCACGCGAGCGGAGAGGACCCGAGACCGATGAAGATCACCGCGATCGAGCCGTTCGTCTGCGACGGTGGGCTGCGCCAGTTCGGATTCCTCAAGGTGACCACGGACGAAGGCATCGTGGGCTGGTCGGAGATCTACGACTTCACGGCCATCGCCTCGCTGGCGACGGCGATCCGGATCATCGGCCCCGAGTTCATCGGCATGGACCCGTTCCGCATCGAGTGGTTCAACGAGCGGATGTGGTACCTGGCGCGGCCGGGCATCCCGGAGCGCATCAAGGTCCTCGCTGCGATCGACATCGCGCTCTGGGACATCAAGGGCAAGGCGCTGGGCGTTCCCGTCTACGAACTCCTGGGCGGCAAGTTCCACGACCGTTTGAAGCTCTATTGGAGCCACTTCGCTTCCTACCGCGGCGCATGGCCGGAGATCGTGGGCGTTGAGCCGCAGACCACCTACCGGGAATGGGCGGAGGGCGCTCGGGACGTGGTCGCCCAGGGCTACAAGGTCCTGAAGACCAACCTCATCCAGAAGGCGCGCAACGGGCGCAAGCCGTGGTTCCCGGAGTATCGCGACGGCTGGATCACCTCGGACACGCTCGACCAGGCCGTGGAGTGGATCGGCACGATTCGCGACGTGGTGGGACCCGACATCGGCATCAGCGTGGACGTCCAGTTCGAATACCGGATGGGCGGCATCGTCGCACTGGCACGCGCGATGGAGCCGTTCAACCTCTATTGGCTGGAAGTGGAGGACCTGGACGCCGGCGCCCTGCTCGCGGCCAGGGAACAGACGACCACGCGCTTCTGCCACGGGGAATCGCTGTTCCGGCGTGACCAGTTCCGGCCGTTCTTCCAGAACCACGTCACGGATGTCGTGATGATCGAGACGCTCTCGAACGGGGTCTCCGAGACGCGGCGGATCGCCGAGATGGCGGAGCTGTACGACGTGATGGTCAGCCCACATAACTGGATGAGCCCGCTCTCCACGATGATCAACGCCCAGCTGTGCGCCGCCCTCCCGAACTTCGAGATCCTCGAGATCGATATCGACGACGTGCCCTGGAAGATGGATCTCCTGACCGATCCATTCGTGATCGAGAACGGGGAGCTCATCGTGCCCGACCGGCCCGGCTGGGGAAGCGACATCAACGAGGAGGTGGTCCGGGCGCACCCGCTGCCACCAGAGAAGCTGGCGGGCGTCGATCCGGGCTGGGGCCGTGGCGGGGCGACAAGCGGCCGGCGCGTGGCCGGAGCCCGGCGATGAAGATCACCGGCATCGAACCCATCACCTGCGAAAGCGGCATTGGCGGCCGCGAATGGACGTTCGTCAAGGTCACGACGGACGAGGGGATCGTGGGCTGGGGCGAGGGCTACGACTGGCAGGCGTCATCCTCGCTGGCGGAGGCGCTCCGCGTCGTGGGCCAGGAGGTCATCGGCCAGGACCCCCGGCGGATCGACCTGATCAGCCGGCGGCTGTGGCATTCCGGCCGCGCTGGCGTCCCGGAGCGCATGAAGGTGATCGCTGCGCTTGAGCTCGCGCTCTACGACATCAAGGGCAAGTGGCTGGGCGTGCCGTGCTACGACCTCATCGGCGGGCTGTACCGCGACCGCATCCCGCTTTACTGGAGCCATTTCGCGTCGTACCGCGTCCTGGATGGTCCGGCGATGGGGACCCCGCCCGTCACGACGATCGCGGACTGGGTGGCGCTCGTCGACGACGTCGAGAAGGCCGGGTTCACGGCGCTGAAGACGAACCTGCTCATCCCGAACCTCGCATCGGGCCTGCCGCCCACGCTGGACGGCGCGGTTGACAGGTGGCGGATCAACGCGGCCGTGGAATTCGTCGGGGCGCTGCGCGACCGGTGCGGCCCGAACATGGGCATCCTCTTCGACGTGGGGCAGGAGTACCGGATGGGCGGCATCGTCGCCCTGGGGCGCGCCCTGGAGCCGTTCAACCTGTACTGGCTGGAGGCCGAGGGCTTCGATCCCGCCGCCCTGCTTGCCGCTCGGCGGCAGACGCGGACACGACTCTGCCACGGGGAGGCGCTCATCGGCCGGCAGGCCTTCCGTCCGTTCTTCGAGCAGCACGTCACGGACGTCGTGATGATCGAGACCCTGAACAACGGCTTCACGGAAACCCGGAAGATCGCCGATCTGGCCGCCCACTACGACACGATGATCAGCCCCCACAACTACATGAGTCCGCTTTCCAACCTCATCAATGCTCACCTCTGCGCCGCGATGCCCAACGTGGAGATCCTCGAGATCGACATGGACGACGTGGCCTGGAAGTGGGATCTCATCGATCAGAAGCTGGTCATCGAGAACGGCGAACTGCTGGTACCCAACCGGCCGGGCTGGGGTGCAGATGTCGTGGAGGCCGAGGTCGCGAAGCATCCCATCCGGAGGCACGTCCGACCGGAGTTCCTCTCCTCGATGGGCGCCGCGGAGTAACGCCGGGGGCCGTCCGGACCCGCCCCGGGGGGCGAGTCCGACCCGACGCCGGGGGCTGGTCAGGCCCGGGGCCAGACCACGTTGTCGAGCGGCTCGTCGGCGACCAGGCGCCGGATGTTCTCCGCGATCGCGGCGAACCGGTGGCGCATCGTTCCTTCCGTGTACCCCGCCGTGTGCGGCGTCAGGATCACGTTCGGCAGCGTGTGGAGCGGCGCCTGGGAGGGCAGCGTGGGCTCGTTCCCCTCCGGATAGGTGTACCAGACGTCGATCGCCGCACCGGCGAGCCGGCCGCTGCTGAGTGCGGCGTGGAGCGCCCACTGGTCCACCACGGGGCCGCGGCCCACGTTGATGAGGTAGGCGGTGCTGCGCATCGCCGCCAGCACCTGCGCACTCACGAGGTTCGTCGTGGACGGGGAGTGGGGGACCGCGATGACGACGAAATCGGCGTCTGCCGCCATGGCCTCCAGGTCGCCGAGACTGCCAAGTCGATCCAGGGAGGACGCCTGCCGTCGCTCCTCGGTTGGATGCTCCGTGACGGCGGACACATGCATGCCGACGAAGTGCGCCCAGCGCGCCACTTCGCGGCCGATGCGGCCGAGGCCCACGACGAGGAGATGACGGCCGCGCAGCTCGCGCAACGGGCCGCCGCGCCATTCCCCGAGTCGCAGCGCCGCATCGGCCTGGAGCAGTTCGCGGTTCATCGCCGCCATCGTCATGAAGACGTACTCGGCGATCCCGTAGTCATGGCCGTAGACGTTGGCCACGCGACACCCGTCCGGCACGGCATCCAGCGCAATGCCGTCATAGCCCGCGCCCACGGCCTGGATGAGCCGGAGTCGCGGCGCGGTACCAGCCCACTCGCGCAGGAACGCCCCGTTGACCAGCACGTCCGCATCCCGGACCGCGGTGGCCATCTCTTCGCCGGATTCGGACGGGATCGCGATCACCTCGGCCGGAACGGTCAGCTGGCTGCGGATCGAATCCGCGAACGTGGCGTACGTGACGACGCGAAGGGTTGGCATCCGCGCATTCTGCCGGATGGGCGGGCGCGCCGCACCGACGGGACGCGCCGCGAGACGGATCCCGCGCTGGACGTCGCTCCGCTGGAGGTCGCCCCGCGACCGCCCCACGGGCGGTCCGAACCCGTACCATCGCCAACCATGAAGG
>JANPDJ010000007.1:0-7711 GCA_031431395.1 Chloroflexota bacterium
CGGATGAAGCCCAGCATCTCGTTCCGCCGGTATTCCGGCTCGACAAAGTCCGGGTGCTCCTCGAAGTGGGCCAGCAACCGGTCCTGGTAGGCCGACAGGCGGAAGAACCAGTTCCGCTCGGTCAGCCACTGGAGCGTGACCGTGGGGTGGTTCGGGCACACAACGCCCTGCGCGGTCTCGACGACATCGGACGAAGCCCGAAACCCTTCATTCGGGCAGTACCAGCCTTCATACGTGCCGAGATAGATGTCGCCGTTCGCGTGCGCCCGGCGCACCATCTCCTGCGCGGACCGCACGTGGTCCGGATCCGTGGTGCGGATGAAGCGGTCCGGGGTGATCGAGAGTGACGCCTCGGCCTGCTTGAACAGCTCCACCTTCTCGTCCACGAAGTCGCGCGGGCTCCGGCCCTCGGCGGCTGCCTGCTGGGCGATGTTCACCGAGTGCTCGTCCGTACCGGTGAGGAATCGCGTCTCGTCGCCGAGCATCCGGTGCCACCGCGCGATCGCATCCGCGCCGATCACCTCGAAGAGCGTGTGCAGGCCGGGCTTGTTGTTCGCGTATGCAATGGCGGTGGTCAGGTAGTAGCGGGGTCGATCGCGGGACATGGCTGGCTCATTCCTCTCAGTGGCGGAAGTGTCGGGTCCCCGTCAGCAGCATCGCCGCGCCGGCGGCCTCGGCAGCCGCAATCACCTCGCTGTCCCGCATCGAACCGCCGGGTTGGACGATGGCCGTGATGCCGGCTTCGAGGAGCACGTGGGGGCCGTCGGTGAACGGGAAGAAGGCATCTGACGCCGCGACAGCACCCCGTGCACCCTCCGGCCCGAAGAATGCCCGGGCTTTGTCGACGGCCTGGCGAGCCGCGTCAACGCGGCTGGTCTGGCCGGATCCCAGGCCCACCTGCATCCCGTCACGGACCAGCACGATCGCGTTGGACGTCACCCCGCGGACGAGGGTCCAGGCAAGCTCGAGGTCGCGTCGCTCGCGGGCCGTTGGGGCGCGCGAGGTCGCCGGCTGCCAGGTGGACTCGTCGTCGGGGAACACGTCCGGGGCGGTCAGCAGCACGGCGCCGCCCGCCGTCCGGACAGAGCCGAGCGGGTCGGGCGCCGGCGGCATCCCACGGGGCCCGGTCCCCAGCCCCGGATCCACGACGAGGCGCAGGTTGGGCTTGGCGGCGAACGTCGACTGGGCGTCCGGCTCGAAGGCCGGCGCCACCACCACCTCGAGGAAGACCGTCGTCATCGCCTCCGCGAGCGCCCGCGTCACCGGTCGCGTCACGGCGACGACTCCTCCGAATGCCGACACCGGGTCGCCGGCGAGCGCATCGCGCCACGCCTCGAGCAGCGTCGGCCGCTCCGCGGCACCGCAGGGATTCGTGTGCTTGACGATCACGATGGCGGCGCCGCGGAGACCGCGGGCAATTGCTGCCGCGGCCGACGCGTCGAGGACGTTGTTGTAGCTGAGGGCCTTGCCCTGGAGCAGCGGCCCTCCGGCAGCGAACGGCCCCGCCAGCGGTTCCGTCCCGGCTCTCCGGTAGCGGGCCCCCGGCTGGTGCGGATTCTCGCCGTAGCGCAGCGCCTCCACCTTCTCCAGCGGGATGGTCAGGCTCGGCGGGTACGGGTCGGCCGCCCCGGGCAGGCCGGGCTCGTCCGGCAGGGCAACCCCGGCGGCGGCCATGTGCGAAGGAAGCTCGAGGGCGATCCGTGCGTCGTACGCCGCGGTGTGCCGGAACGCCTCGATCGCCAGCGCGGAACGGAGGCCGGCAGGGACGCTCCCCTCCTCCGCCAGCACCCTCGCGACCCCGTCGTAGCGGGCCGGCGAAGTCACCACGGCCACCGACGCGTGGTTCTTCGCGGCCGCGCGGATGAGCGCCGGACCCCCGATGTCGATCTCCTCCACCAGTTCGTCGAGCGTGATCCCCGGTCGCTCCGCAGCGGCGGCGAACGGGTAGAGATTGACCACGACCAGCTCGAATGGCTCGATGCCCGCCTCCACGAGCGCGGCGCGATGCTCCGGGCGGCGAAGGTCGGCCAGAATGCCGCCGTGGATGTGTGGATGAAGGGTCTTCACGCGGCCGTCCAGCATCTCTGCGAAGCCGGTCACGGCGGACACGTCGGTGACGCGAAGTCCAGCCTCGCGCAGGACGCGCGCCGTGCCACCGGTGGACACGAGGTCGAACCCGAGTCCGGCGATGGCGGTCGCGAACTCAACCAGGCCCGACTTGTCGGAGACGGCGAGAAGGGCCCGTCGCCTGGTGGCCGCTGCGGCGGGCGCCGCGCCTGCCTGTGCGCCTGCCTGTGCGCCCACCAGGCGTCCCACCACCTCTGGCAGGAGCCGGTGCTCTACGGCCCTGATGCGCTCGTGGAGGGCCGCCTCGTCGTCCCCATCCTGGACCCGGACCGCCTCCTGGGCCAGGATGGGTCCGCCGTCGAGTGTCTCGTCAACCAGGTGAACCGTGACGCCCGTGACCCTGGCTCCGGCCGCGAGAGCGTCGCGCACCGCATGCGCCCCCGGGAACGCCGGCAGGAGGGCGGGATGCGTGTTGACGATCCGGCCTCCAAACGCTGCGAGGGTCGCCGGCCCCAGCACCCGCATGTAGCCGGCCAGCACCACGAGGTCCGGCGCGACGGCCAGCAACGTCGACGCGAGGGTCGCGTCGGCATCGGCGCGAGCCGCCGCCTGCGATCGTGGCGGCACCGGGATGAGCGCCGTGTCGATGCCGGCTTCCATCGCCCAGTCCAGCCCGGCGCACGGTCGATCCGAGAACACCAGGGCGACTTCGGCGCGCAGCGCCCCGGAACGGCAGGCTGCGACCAGCGCGCGAAGATTCGATCCGCCGCCGGACACGCCGACGGCAAGTCGGGGCACCGTGACGCCGGTCATCCGGTCACCCCCGTGATCGCGCGCCGACGTCCGGCGCCTCCGCGTAGCGCCTCCCGCCGAGCTCCGCGGTGGGCCGCACCTCGCCCACCTTCCAGGCGGGCACCCCGAGATCTGCAAGGTGGACCAGCACCTCCCCGACGTCGCCCGGGGCGACGACGAGCGCCATCCCGATTCCGCCGTTGAAGGTCGCGCGAAGCTCGTCGTCCTCGATGCCGCCGAGCGCCCCGAACAGCCGCATGACCGAAGGCATCGGCCACGTGGACGGATCCACATGCGCCGACAGGCCGTGGGGGAGGACGCGCGGCAGGTTGCCCGGCAGTCCGCCGCCGGTGATGTGCGCGATCGCACGGATGTCGCCGCCCCGGTCTCGAAGGGCCGCGCGAACGGCGAGGATCGCCAGGGCGTAGATGCGCGAAGGCGTCAGCAGGACCTCGCCCAGTGTCGCCAGGGCGTGTTCAGGCTCCTGCGCCATGAGCCGGTCGCGCTCGTCATCCCCGAGGGTCCGCTGGACCACCTCCTGGTAGGGATGCGCGAGGATCAGCTCATGCTGGGCCAGGAGCGATCGCACCAGGGAGAAGCCATTGGCATGGAGCCCGCTGGAGGCGAGACCCACGATGGCATCGCCTGCCGCAACCGTCGAGCCGTCGATGATCTGGTCCCGCTCCACGACGCCCACGCAGCAGCCGGCAAGGTCGAACGTCTCGGCTTCCATGAGACCCGGGTGCTCCGCGGTCTCGCCTCCAACCAGCGCGCAGCCGGCCAGGCGGCACCCGGCCGCCACGGACGCCACGAGTTCCGCGACACCCTCGGGAACGAGCCTGCCCACCGCGACATAATCCAGGAAGAACAGCGGCTCCGCTCCGGAGCAGACCACGTCGTCCGCGCACATCGCCACCAGGTCATGGCCGATCGTGTCGTAGCGATGCAGGGCGGCGGCGATCGCGGTCTTCGTCCCGACGCCGTCCGTGGACGACACGAGCACGGGCTGGCGCATCCCGGCGGGGAGGACCACCGCACTGCCAAAGCCGCCGATCCCGCCCAGGACCTCCGGCCGGCGCGTGGACTCCACGGCCGACCGCATCAGTTCGACGGCTCGCTCGCCGGCGGTCACGTCCACGCCGCTGCGCGTGTAGGCGGTCCGGAGATCAGCCACGGGGCGTCGGCGTGGCCCCAAGCAGCAGCGGCTCGCCCGGCTGCTCGAGCAGGAGTTTGTGACTGGTCGCGTCATAGGGCACGGGGACCGGGTAGTGGCCGTCAAAACAGGCGAAGCAGAAGCGCTCGTAGGGCAGGTCGAGGGCGGCGAGGACGCCCCGGATCGAGAGGTAGGCCAGCGAATCGGCCCCGATGAACTCGCGGATCTGGGGCAGCGTGTGCGTGGACGCGATCAACTCGGTCTCGATGGACGTGTCGATCCCGTAGAAGCACGGGTGGAAGATGGGCGGCGAGGAGAGGCGGACGTGCACCTCGGCCGCTCCGGCGCGTCGCAGCAGCGACACGATCTGCTTTGTCGTCGTGCCGCGCACGAGGGAATCGTCAACGACGCACAGGCGCTGGCCGCGGACAGCCTCGCGCAGCGGATTCAACTTGACGCTCACGCCGCGCTGCCGCATCTGCTGCGACGGCTGGATGAACGTGCGGCCGATGTACCGGTTGCGGACCATGCCTTCCCGGTACGGCAGGCCGGAGGCCTCCGCGAACCCGGCCGCTGCCGGCGCGCCCGTGTCCGGGACCGGCATCACGAAGTCCGCCAGGACGGGCTGCTCGCGCGCGAGCTCCATGCCCATCTTCCGGCGCGCTTCGTACAGATTGCGCCCTTCCATGTAGGAATCCGGCCGGGCGAAGTAGATCAACTCGAAGACGCACAAGGCCGGCTTGGCGTCCGCGAACCGGATGGACCGAGGTGCGCGGCCCGGCTCCAGCACCACCATCTCGCCGGGCTCGACGTCGCGTACGAACTCCGCGCCAACGATGTCGAGGCCGGCCGTCTCGGAACTCAGGACCCAGCCACTGGTGTCATCGTCGCCCCACAGGTGCTGGCCCTGTGTCGTCTCGTCCGCCGCCGGAATGCGGCCGATGCAGAGGGGACGGAAGCCGAACGGATCGCGAACGCCGACCACCCGGCGCTCGTCGAGCACCACGAGGCTGTAGGCGCCGCGAACGAGCGGAAGGACGCGCAGCAGGGCGTCCACGAGGTCGGCCGCAGGCTCTTCCGCGAGAAGTGCGGTGAGCACGTCCGTGTCCGTGGTGGCCTGGAGTCGTGCCCGCCCGCCCGGCAGGCGCTCCAGCAGCTCCCGGGTGTTCACGAGGTTGCCGTTGTGCCCGATCGCCAGGGCCCGGCGCGGTCCCAGCCGGAACGTGGGCTGGGCGTTCTCCCAGATCGTGGACCCGGTGGTCGAGTAGCGGCAATGCGCGATCGCGATTCGTCCGCGCAGGCTGGGCAGCCGTCGCTCATCCAGCACGGACGAGATCAGCCCCAGGTCCTTGTACAGCATGAGCTGCTCGCCGTCGCTGGCGGCAACACCTGCCGATTCCTGGCCACGGTGCTGCAGCGCGAACAGGCCCAGCGAGGCGAGGCTGGCGGCCTCCGATCCCACGCCGGCCGGCAGGACGACGCCGAACACGCCGCACATCAGGATTCGCTCCCCTGCTCGCCCAGCGCCCGCGGGAGCCCGCTCTCCCAGGCGTGACGCAGGTCCGCGACGGGAACCTCGACTGCATCGGCGACCCGGGATCCGCGGCCTTCCGCCGCCCCCGTTGCTCCTTCACCGGCGAGATCGATGAACAGCCCGTCGCCGCCCGTGATGCCGATCTCGGCGACCGGGAGTCCGTGCTGGCGCGCGAGCAGCATGAGGGCCGGCGCATGGCGCGGTCGCGTCGTCAGAACGACGCGCGACGGGCTCTCGCCGAACAGTTCCACGGCCGGCGATCCGGCAACGTGGACCCGCAATGCAGCGCCCATCGAGCCCCAGATCGCGCACTCCGCGAGCGCCACGGCGAGGCCGCCGCCCCCGACGTCCTGCGCAGACGCCACGAGGCCCCGTCCGACAGCCTCGAGCAGGAAGCGCTGCAACGCCGCCTCACGCACGAGGTCGATCGCCGGCGGTTCGTCGTCGCCGCCGCCGGCGAGGCGGGCGTACTCGCTGCCGCCGAGGCCCGGCGTCGCCTCGCCCACCAGGACCACGACGTCGCCCGCGGCGGCGAAGGCGGGCCCGATGGCAATCGACGCATCGTCGAGGAGGCCCACGACCCCGATCTGGGGCGTGGGCACGATGGCCCCCGTGGGCGACTCGTTGTACAGCGAGACATTGCCTCCGGTGACCGGCAGACCAAGGGCCCGGCAGGCATCGCCCAGGCCGCGAACGGCTTCCTGGAGTTGCCAGAACGCCTCCGGCCGGGTGGGATCCCCGAAGTTGAGGCAGTTCGTCACGCCCAGCGGCCGGGCGCCGGTGATCGCCACGTTGCGGGCGGCTTCCGCGACGCTGAACGCTGCGCCCCGCCACGGGTCCAGGGCCGCGACTCCCTGGTTCGCGTCCACGGAAGCGACCAGCCCCTTGGTAGTCCCCTTGATCCGGAGCACTGCCGCGCCGGCGCCAGGCCCCGCGATCGTGTTGGTCTGGACCGTGCTGTCGTACTGGTCGAAGACCCACCGCCGGCTGGAGAGGTTCGCCGAACCCAGCAAGCCGAGCAGAACGGCGCCCGGATCCGTTCCCCGTTCCGGGAGATCGCCGTGGGCCGAGGCGGGCAGGCCGGGCGCCGGAGCCGCCCGGCGGCGGGCGGGCGGGGCGCCAATCCGCTGGTGGACGATGGCATCACTCGTCAGGGCCGCAGCCGGAATGCGGGCGATCTCGCGGGCGTTCGGCCGCGGCCGACCGTCGGCCTCGATGCCGCCCTCGATGATCGTCAGGTCGCCGTCCGCCGTCACGCGTCCGATAACGGCGCATGGCAGGCCCCACCGCGCGCAGATCTCGGCGACGGCGGGATAGTCGTGCGGTTCGACGATCGCGAGCATGCGCTCCTGGCTCTCGGAGATCATGACCTCGAACGGCGCCATCCCGGGTTCGCGCCTGGGCACGGCGTCGAGGTCCACGGCGATGCCCGTGCCGGCCCGGTCCGCGGTTTCGGACGTGGCGCACGAGATGCCGCCCGCGCCCAGGTCCTGAAGCCCCACCACGAGTCCGCGATCGATCAGCTCCAGGCTGGCCTCGATCAGCAGCTTCTCGGCGAACGGATCGCCCACCTGGACACTGGGCCGCTTGGACGGGTCGTCATCCGAGAACGTCGCCGAAGCGAGAACGGACGCCCCGCCGATGCCGTCGCGCCCCGTGGTGGACCCGAACAGGACGGCCAGGTTCCCCGGACCGGGCGCCGCAGCCCGCATCATCCGGTGCTCCTCGAGGAGGCCGATCGCCATGACGTTGACCAGGGGGTTGGCCTGGTAGGAGGGGTCGAAGACGAGCTCGCCCCCCACCGTGGGAACACCCACGCAGTTGCCGTAGCCGCCGACACCGCGGACCACGCCATCGACGAGGGGGCGCGTCCGGGCGTCTCCCGGGTCACCGAACCGGAGCGCATCCAGGACGGCGATGGGCCGAGCACCCATCGCGAAGATGTCGCGCAGGATGCCGCCCACGCCGGTCGCCGCGCCCTGGTAGGGCTCCACGGCGCTCGGGTGGTTGTGGGACTCGATCTTGAAGGCGACGGCCAGCCCACCGCCGATGGACATCACGCCCGCCTGCTCGCCCGGGCCGGCGATGACGCCCTCTCCCCGCGTCGGCAGGGTGGCCAGCAGCGGCTTGGAGCTCTTGTACGAGCAGTGCTCGCTCCACATCAC
>JANPDJ010000008.1:0-5137 GCA_031431395.1 Chloroflexota bacterium
CCGCCGTGATCTCGATCACCCGCCCGAACCGGCGAACCCGTGCCCGCGGCGCCACGGCCGCCCGCAGGGCCTCCAGAGCACGTTCACCCCGGTACTCCGTGACGACGTCGGCACCGACGATGGGGATCAGGCCCGCCAGGATCAGCAGGCCGTCGCGCGGCTCGCCGACCAGGATGGCCAGGATCCCGGACGCCGCGAGGAGGAGGACGAACGGTTCGGTCCCCGCCTCCAGGAGCATCCGCCAGACGGGCTCGCGTTCGACGGGGTGGAGCGCATTCGGGCCGGACAGGGCGAGTCGCCGGTCGGCCTCGGCCTCGGACAAGCCGGTCGCCGGGTCAACGCCGGCTGCTTCCGCGACGGCGGCGACGGACTGCGCGAACGGGTCTGCCATCTCGCCCATTGTCGTCCCGCGCCCGCGGATCCTGCGCGCCTCCGTCCCGGCGCCGCGTCGAGGATGTCGGCCCGGCTCGGGCGCGGGCCCACGGGCCTCGCACGCGCGAAACCGCTGGTTCGACGGGCCGGACCTCTGGACGCAAACGGGCCATTCGGCCCTCCCGCCCCGCGAATCACGGGCCGAGGATTTGGACCAGGGTGGGCGTCGGTGGGGACGCCCGGCGCCCACTCTTGACCCCCGGACCCGCCAAGGCTCGGATGCTGCTCCGTAGAACTGTGCTGACTCATATGGACCCACCGCGGCACTCTGGGCCCCACCCAGAACTGCAGGGGCTGCGATCCGCCTGGTTGCCGCCGCGAGGTGCCATCAGGCGCGCCGCTCCTGCACGATGAGGTCGGTCGGACACGTTGACGCGTGGTGGCGGGCCGGTTACAAGTCCGCTCAGTTCTAGGTGACAGGAAGAGCAGCGCCCTGCCCCCGGCGTCGGCGTCGGCCCGGCCGTCCCAGGGTCGGCCGTCATTTCCATGGCGCCGCGAGCACGTGGATCCTATGATCGCGCGGCGTCGAGGCACGGGCAGGACAGCCAGCGAACACGCCTCGGTCGGGGAGGTGCGACGTGGGCGTAGATCAGGCGCAGCACGCCGAGCGGCGCGACGCGCTCGTCGGACGACTCTTCGAGGCGACACTCGGGACGTTCGACCTCTTCACGGTCTACCTCGGAGATCGGCTGGGCCTCTATCGTGCCCTGGGCGCCTCTGGCGCGATGACGTCGTCGGAGCTGGCTGTGCAGACTGGCCTGAGCGAGCGCTACGTCCACGAATGGCTGGAACAGCAGGCTACGACCGGCTTCGTGGAGGTCGACGATGTGTCGACCCACGGCTCGGAACGCCGCTACCGGCTGCCGCCCGGACACGACGAGGTGCTCCTGGACGGTGACAGCCTGTCGTTCTTCGTGCCGTTCCTCCGCCAGGTGGTCGGGGTGACCCGGCCGCTCCCGGCGATCCTTGACGCGTTTCGCACCGGCGGCGGCGTGGCCTATCCGGAATACGGTGCCGACGCACGTGAGGGCATCGCCGAAGGCAACCGACCGATGTTCATCAACCTGCTGGGGACGGCCTGGCTGCCGGCGATCCCCGACGTTCACGCTCGTCTCGGGGCCGACCCTTCGGCCCGTGTCGCGGATGTCGGCTGCGGTTCCGGCTGGTCGAGCATTGCCATCGCCCGGGCCTACCCGGGCGTCCGTGTCGATGGCTTCGACGTGGACCCGGCTTCGATCGAGCTCGCTCGGGCCAACGCGGCCGCGGCCGGCCTCGCAGACCGCGTCCGGTTCACGCTCGTCGATGCCGGTGGGTCGGGCCTTTCCGGCAACTACGACCTCGTGACCGCGTTCGAGACCATCCACGACATGGCCAGGCCGATTGAAGCGCTCGCGAACCTGCGCGCCATGGTGGGCGAGGACGGTGCGGTCGTGATCGCCGATGAGCGGGTGGGCGACACGTTCGGGGCCATCGGCGACCCCACGGAGCGCTTCATGTACGGCTTCAGCGTTCTGCACTGCCTGCCCGTGGGCATGGCCGAGTCGCCGTCAGCCGGCACTGGCAGCGTCTTGCGGCCGCCAGTGCTGCGCCGCTATGCCCTCGCGGCTGGCTTCCGGGACGTCGAGATCCTGCCGATCGAGAACGACTTCTGGCGCTTCTACCGGCTTCTCGTCTGAGATGGCACCTCGACAGGCCGATCCCGTCGAGCTGGCGGGCACGGGCGCGCACCGTCTCCTTGACCCTCGCTTTCGCTGAATAAACGGGACGACCCATGGCGGGCGGACGGGAGCGAGCCACGTCGTGGGCCCTGGGCACATCTGAGGCGGTCGCCGTTCCCGCGTAGAACCTGGCCGGCCGTCCGGCGACCTCGCCGCTGACTGGTCCCGCCCGGGTGGGCCGAACGGTCCACCCGTTTGGGCACTCCGGCTCTCCGCCCGGTCGAGGCAGCCGGGTGATCCTCCGCCCATGACGTCCCCCACCTTTCCCCGTGTCCGGAACGCGGACGCCGTTCCCTCCGGGGAGCCGGCCGCCGGCGCATCCGCCGAGGTGGCCGCCGGCACAACCGAACGCACGGCCGCGGCCAAGCCGGCCGGCGGAGCCACTCCGCGGTTCCCGGGCCGGCCGGCGATCGTAGACGGTTCCGGGGCGATCGCCCACGTCGAGACCCGCGTGAGCGAGGCGGCATGCGCGTACCCGATCACGCCGTCCACCACGATGGCGGCCATCTACCAGGCGGCCGTGGCGGAGGGCAAGACCAACCTGTGGGGCACGCCGCTGCGATTCCTGGAGCCCGAGTCAGAACATTCGTCCGCCAGCGCGGCCGAGGGTTTCGCGCTGGCAGGGGGCCGCGTCACGAACTTCACGGCCGGCCAGGGCTTGATCCTGATGAAGGAGGTCCTGTACGTCATCTCCGGCAAGCGGCTGCCCGCCGTGTTCCACGTGGGCGCACGCGCCCTGACCAGCCAGGCGCTGAACATCCACGCCGGTCACGACGACGTCATGGGTGTGGCCGACACGGGCTGGGGCATCCTCTTCGCCCGGAACGCCCAGGAGGCGGCGGACTTCACGGCGATCGCCCGCCGGGTGGCGGAGGCCACCGAGACGCCGTTCTTCTGCGTGCAGGACGGATTCCTCACGACGCACACGCTCGAGAACGTCGCCCTGCCCGAGGACGACCTGCTGCGCGAGTTCGTGGGCGACCCGCGACCTCGGATCCGCGACTACTTCGATCCGGCCGAAGCACTCATGACCGGCGTCGTCCAGAACCAGGACAGCTACATGAAGGGGCGCATCGGGCAACGGGGCTTCTACGCTCGATTGCCGCACGAGCTGCTGGACGCGATGGCGCAGTGGGGCGCCCTGACCGGCCGCCAGTACGGCCTCGTCGACGCCTACCACTGCGATGACGCCGACGAGATCCTGGTCGCCATGGGCACCCTGGCAGATACGGCCATCGCCGTGGTGGACCACCTCCGGGCGCAGGATCGCGCGGTGGGCTGCCTCGCGATCACTTCCTTCCGGCCGTTCCCGTCCGCGGCCGTTGCCGATGCCCTCCGCGGCGCTCGCGCGGTGGCGGTTGTCGAGCGGACGGACGACCCGGCCGCCGCCGACAACCCGCTGACGCGCGAGATCAAGGCCGCGCTCTTTGCCCTCGCGGCGGATGGCGCGCCCGTCCCGCGCGTTCGCTCCGTGTCGGCGGGGCTGGGTTCGCGTGATGTGTCCGCGGGTGACCTCATGGCCGTCTTCGAGTGGCTGGTGGGGCGCGGGACGCACCACGGCCCGTATGCCGTTCTGGGCGTACGCCATCCCCTCGCGCTGGAGAGCGAGCGCATCCAGTTGCGCCCAGCCGGCGCGTACAGCGTGCGCGGCCACTCGATCGGGGGATTCGGGTCCGTGACCACGAACCGGCTCCTCGCCACGCTGGTGGGCGAGCTGTTCGGGCGGTACGTGCAGGCCTATCCCCGCTACGGCTCGGAGAAGAAGGGCCTGCCCACGGCCTACTACCTGACCATCGCCGACGAGCGCATCCGCGGCCACGCGGACCTGGACCAGGTGGACCTGGTCTCGCTCCACGACGTCAGCGCATTCCACCAGGGTCGGCCGCTGTCCGGCCTCGTGGACGGCGGCGCGCTGTTCGTGCAGTCGCGCGAGGACCAGGCCGCGGCCATCTGGGCGACGCTGCCGTCCGAGGCACGCGCGGAGATCCTCGCGCGAGGGATCCACGTGTTCGCCCTGGACACGGCCGCCATGGCGCGCCGGCACGCACCGCGGCCGGACCTCGTGCTGCGGATGCAGGGTGTCGCACTGGTCGGCGTGTTCCTCCGAATCGCTCCGTTTGCCGCGTCCGCGGGCCTTGGCCGGGACGCACTCCTCGAGGCCGCGGACGCCCGCCTGGGCCGGTTCTTCGGGAAGCGGGGCGCGGGCGTCCTGGAGGCGAACCGGGCGGTGATCGCTGCGGCGTACGACGCGCTCATCGATGTGACCGCAGGCATGCTGCCGGAGCGGACGGGAGGGCAGGGGACATGATCCAGCGGATCACAAGGAGTGTCGGACAGCTCATGACCCGGGACCCGCTCGTGATCGGGGAGGCGGCGCCGCTTCTCGATGCCGCAGAGCTGATGGACACGTTCGACGTGACGGGTCTGCCCGTCGTGGCGGAGGACGGGGGCGTTGTCGGTGTGATCAGCCAGACAGATCTCGTGCGCGCGGCGGCGTCCCGGCATCTCTGGTCCGGCTGGCCGGGCCTCGTCGTGCGGCACCTGATGACGTCGCCCGCGATCACCGTGACCCCGGAAACCGGTCTCGACGAGGCCGCGCGGCTGATGGAGCGGGAACACATCCATCGCCTGGTGGTCGTCGGGTCGGATGGTCGGACGCCCGTGGGGGTGCTCTCCATGACGGATCTTGTCCGGATGCTCGTGGAGGACGACGGTGACTGATTCGGCCACGCGTGCCGCGGTGACCGGGCTCGGCAAGGAGGCCGGCGAGCCCAAGGAAACCGACGTCTCGATCTTTGGACTTGCGACCACGGCGTTCGACGTGGAGGAGTACGTCGACGACTTCAACGGTGACGTGATGAGCGGATACCGGAGTGGATTCGGCGACCGGCAACTGCCGGCGGATCTGGGTGTCGCGCGCAGCATCATCCCGCCGGGGACAGCCGCCACGCGCGACTTCTCCAGCCTTTCGCCACAACTGCCGGAGT
>JANPDJ010000009.1:0-11810 GCA_031431395.1 Chloroflexota bacterium
ATCGCCTGGGCCGAACGCGAGATGCCCGTCCTGCGCCTGATCCGCGAACGCTTCGAGCGCGAGCGGCCGCTGGAGGGCATCCGGATCGGCGCCTGTCTCCACGTCACGACGGAGACCGCCAACCTCGCCCGAACGCTCAAGGCCGGTGGCGCGGAGGTGGTGCTGAGCGCCTCGAACCCCCTGTCAACCAAGGACGACGTCGCCGCCGCCCTGGTCGTGGAATACGGGATCAGCGTCTTCGCCCGTCGCGGTGAGGACACCCCCACCTACTACCGCCACCTCAACGCCGTCGCGGACACCCACCCGGCGCTCACGATGGACGACGGCTGCGACCTCGTGAACCTGCTCCACCGCGAGCGGCCCGACCAGCTCGGCGAGGTGAAGGGCGGGACCGAGGAGACGACGACGGGCGTGATCCGCCTGAAGGCGATGGCGGCCGTGAAGGCGCTGCGGTTCCCGGTGATCGCGGTGAACGAGGCCCTGACGAAGCACCTCTTCGACAATCGCTACGGCACGGGCCAGTCCACCGTGGACGGGATCCTCCGCGCAACGAACATCCTGCTGGCGGGCCGGAAGGTCGCGATCGCCGGCTACGGCTGGGTTGGCCGCGGGATCGCATCGCGCATGCACGGCATGGGCGCCCACGTGGCTGTGATCGAGGTGGATCCGGTCCGCGCGCTGGAAGCGCTGATGGACGGGTTTGCCGTGATGACGGTCGGCCAGGCCGCGCCCTGGGCCGAGCTGTTCATCACCGCCACGGGGAACGTCAACGTGTTCCGCCGGGAGCACTTCGAGGCGATGCGTGACGGGGCGATCATGGCCAACAGCGGGCACTTCGACGCTGAGCTGGACCTGAAGGCACTGCGGGCGCTGGCCGAGGGCCATGTCCGGGACGTCCGGGACAACGTCCAGGAGTTCGACATCGGCGGCCGCAGGCTGAACCTGGTGGCCGAGGGGCGGCTGGTGAACCTGGGCGCTGCCGAGGGCCATCCGGCGGCGGTGATGGACATGAGCTTCGCCAACCAGGCCCTCTCGGCGGAGTACGTGGTCCGGCATGCGACCGAACTCGAACGTCGCGTCTACGTGGTACCGGAGGACATCGACGCCGAGGTTGCGCGTCTCAAGCTGGCAGCGATGGGGATCACCCTGGACGCCATGACCCCCGAACAGCAGGCGTACGTCACCTCGTGGCAGCACGGGACGTGACGCCCACGGCGGACGATCCCGGCCGGCCGTTGATCGAGGCGCCGTACGGGTCGTGGGCGTCGTCGATCCCCATCAGCGCGCTCGTCGCCGGCACCGTCCGCCTCGGCGCGCCGGCATTCGACGGCGACGACATCTACTGGCAGGAGGGCCGCCCTGTGGACGCGGGCCGGCAGGTCGTGGTCCGGCGCCATCCGGACGGCTCGATGGCGGACGTCACGCCGCCGGACGTCAACGTCCGCACCCGTGTCCACGAGTACGGCGGCGGCGCCTGGGCGGTGGATGCCGGCCTGGTCGTCTATTCCAACTGGGCCGACGGACGCGTCTACCGCATCGCGGCCGACGGGGGCGAGGCGACCGCACTGACGCCCGAGGGCGCCTGGCGCTATGCGGACCTGACGTTCGACCAGGCGCGCCGACGCATTCTTGCGGTTCGCGAGGACCACACGGGCGGCGGGGAGGCCGTGAACGCGATCGTCGCGATCCCTCTCGACGCCTCGGGTGCCGTGGAGGTGCTGATCGACGGCACGGACTTCGTCAGTTCGCCGCGGCCGTCGCCGGACGGGTCACGCCTTGCGTGGCTGTCCTGGAACCACCCGAACATGCCCTGGGACGGCACGGACCTCTGGCAGGCCCGCTTCGACGAGCACGGCCGGCCGACCGCCGCCGAGCATGTTGCCGGAAGTGCGTCCGAGTGGACCACGGCGCCGTCCTGGTCGTCCGACGGCGTCCTCCACTTCGCCAACGAGCGGTCGGGCTGGCTGCAGCTCTATCGCCGGGTCGATGGTCGCGACGAGCTCCTGACGCCGGTCGAGGCTGAGTTCGCGGACCCCGACTGGCAGTTCGGGCCGGCGTCGTACGCGTTCGGGGAGGGAGGGACGATCTGGGCCGTCGGCCGGTCGGACGGCCGGGATACGCTCTGGGAGCTTCGCGCCGGGTCGGCGCCAGGGCGCGTCGAGCAGCCGTTCACGGAGATCGGGCCGCTGCGCGTTCGGCAGGGTCGGGCGCTCTTCGTCGGCGCCGGCCCGGCGGATTTCGGGCGGCTGGTCCTCGTCGATCTCGCCACCGGCGCCGTGGAGACGCTTCGGCACACCAAGTCCACCGCATTCGCTCCGGGCGACGTCTCCGCGCCCCAGCCGGTGGAGTTCCCGACGACCAACGGCCAGACCGCCCACGGGCTCTACTACCCGCCCGGGAACCGGGGGTTCCGTGGTCCGGCCGGCGAACTGCCGCCGCTCGTAGTCACGAGTCATGGCGGCCCGACGGCGGCGGCATCGTCGGCGCTGTCGGTCAGCACCCAGCTGCTGACGAGCCGCGGCATCGCGGTGCTGGACATCGACTACGGGGGATCCACGGGGTACGGGCGCGCCTACCGGCAGCGGCTGGATGCGGAGTGGGGCGTCGTGGACGTCGACGACTGCGTGAACGGCGCCCTCGCGCTTGCCGCGCGCGGGCTGGTGGACCGGGACCGTCTCGCCATCGAGGGCGCCAGCGCAAGCGGCTACACCACGCTCTGCGCGATCACGTTCCGGGACGTGTTCCGGGCGGGCGTCAGCTACTTCGGCATCGGCGATCTTGCCGCTCTGGAAGGCGACACGCACAAGTTCGAGTCACGCTATACGTGGCGGCTGGTCGCGCCGCACAAGGGCAACGAGGCGTTGTACCGGGAACGCTCGCCCCTGTTCTTCGCGGACCGTATTCGCTGCCCGGTCCTCCTGCTCCAGGGGCTCGACGATCGCGTTGTCCCGCCGGACCAGGCGCAGTCGATGATGGCCGCCCTCGAGGCGAACGGGGTCCCGCGCGCCGCCATCTACTTCGAGGGCGAGGATCACGGCTTCCGCAAGGCCGAGAACATCATTCGCTCGTTCGAGGCCGAGCTGTCCTTCTACGGACAGGTCTTCGGCTTCACTCCCGCTGATCCGATCGAGCCGGTCGTCATCGAGCGATGAGGGCGCCCGCGAGCCCAACGCGCGCGACTTCTGCGAAGCGCTGACCTGGATCAGTTTCCGGCGACCCAGCCGGCGAAGCCGAGTCCGCCCACCAAGGCTGCCGCCAGGGCCAGCAACACGACGATCAGCCCGACCGCGAGTGTCGGACGCCCGGCCAGACGACAGAGCCGTGTCGAGATGCGAGGCGGCCTGGCCATGGGGTCCGGGTCGTCCGGCGACGAATCGGCATCGGTCGGGGGACCCGGCATGGCGCCCGCATCGGCGCGGGCGCCGGTCAGGGCGAGGATTCGTGACTGCAGCTCCGCCACGGAGCGCCGCCGTTCGCGGTCGTCCGGCGTGGCGACCACGATCTGGTCGATGACGTTGTCCAGCGACCGCCGGCCCTCCACCACATCGTCGGCCAGCGACCGCAGGTCCAGCCCGGAGTCGCGGGTGGCGGTCAGGTCACTGCTCCTAGTGGGAATGGAGTCTGGGGCCGACACGCTTCAAGCGCGGTCCGTGGCCGGGACCAGTTCGGCCAGCGCTTCGATGGTGGCCGTCACCTCGGCCGCCGTGTTGTAGAAAGCCGGCGACAGTCGCACGATCCCGGGCCGGAAGTCAACGATGAACCCGCGCCGTGCCAGCTCGTCCACGACGGGCTTCGGATCCGCGACCTCCACGGCCACGATGCCGCCCCGGCCCGCGGAATCGCGGACGGCCCGGACGCGCAATCCACGGGCGTCCGCCTCCCGGATGGCGAGGTCGCCCAGGTCCAGCGTCCGCTCCTGCAATCGCGTGACCCCGATCTCGCGGACGACGTCCAGCCCGCCGCGCGCGATGAACGCCGAGGGCATCGCGGGTGTGCCCAGCTCGTACTGGCGCGCGTCCGGTGCGAACTCGAGCGATGCCACGTCGAAGGCGAACTGGCGGGCACTGCTGAACCAGCCGGTGGTGGTGGGGCGCAGGGCGGCGTGCAGTTCCGGCCGCACCCACATGAAGGCGTTGCCCGGGCCCCCGAACAGCCACTTGAGAGTGCCCGAGACGTAGGCATCCGGGCGCTCATCGGGCGTGCCCGCCCCGAGGTCCGTGGGAATGAGGCCGGTTGCCTGGTACGCGTCGATGACCAGGAGGGCGCCGCCCGCGTGGCTCAGCCGTGCCAGGCCCGCGATGTCCTGGACGGCGCCGGTCGTGAAGTAGACATGCCCGGTGGCCACGAGCGCCGTCCGTTCGTCGATGGCGGCTGCGAATGCCTCGAGGGGGACGCTCAGGCCGTCGAGCGAGGGAAGCACTACGACTTCCACGCCGAGCGGCGCGCGGGCCAGCCACTGGTGGCCGACCGTCGGAAAATCCAGCGCGGTGGTGATCACCCGGGTCCGCGGGCGATCGCCGGCCGCCAGCCCGGCCGCGCGCAGCGCCCCCAGGACGGCATCGTCGCCGCGATGAACGCCGTCCACCGCCGACGCGAAGGTCGCCAGGGCGGTGGAAACGTTCGGAGCCAGGGCGATCTCGGCGCCTGGTCGCCCCACGGTCATGCCGAAGTCGTCGCGGAGGCCTGCCAGTTCGTCGAGCCAGTGCCGGTACCACGCCCGTGCGCCGAGGCTGTCCCACTGGCCCAGGAATCGGTCCAGCGACGCGCGGCTCCGGCCGGAGAGGGCGCCCAGCGAGCACGTATTGAGGTACGTGGACGCGGAGAGGAGGGGGAACTCCGCGCGGTAGCGCAGCAGGTCCTCGTGGCGCACGGTGCCCGGACTCACGCGTTCCGAGGCGGCGGGCGTGGCCGAGGCGAGCGTGGCCGGGGTGCCCGAGGCGGCCGAGGCGCCCGAGGTGCCCGAGGCGCCCGTAATTGGCCCGATGGACGGCGCGCCGTGCGTCACCAGGCGTACCCGGTCAGCCGGCCGCCGTCACGGGATCCGGCAGGCGGACGCTGGCATCCGCCGCGAGTGCGGCCGCACGATCGATTCGCTCCCACGGCAGGTCCAGCTCCGGCCGGCCGAAGTGCCCGTATGCCGCGGTCTGACGGAAGATGGGCCGTCGCAGGTCCAGGGCATCGATGATGGCGGCCGGCCGGAGATCGAAGTGGCGATCCACCAGCCCCAGGATCCGCTCGTCCGGGATCCGGCCAGTGCCGAACGTCTCGATGGAGACTGACAGCGGTCGCGCGACCCCGATCGCGTAGGACAGCTCGATCTCGAAGCGGTCTGCAAGCCCCGCAGCCACGACGTTCTTCGCGACCCAGCGGGCGGCATACGCCGCCGAGCGGTCCACTTTGGACGGGTCCTTGCCACTGAACGCGCCTCCGCCATGGCGTGCCATGCCACCGTACGTGTCCACGATGATCTTGCGGCCGGTGAGGCCGGCATCGCCCATGGGTCCGCCGATCACGAATCGTCCCGTTGGATTGACGTGGGTGACCGGATCGACGCGCCGGAGCGCGGGCGGGATCACCTCGTGGATCACGGAGTGAATGATGTCGTCCCGCAGCCGCTCGGTGGCAACTTCTTCGTCGTGCTGGGCGGCGACCACGACCGTGCGCACGGCCACCGGCACGCCGTAGGCGTACTCCACGGTCACCTGCGTCTTGCCGTCCGGCCGGAGGTAGGGGAGCGTGCCGTTCTTGCGGACCTCGGCCAGGCGTTGAGCAAGGCGATGCGCGAGCGAGATCGGCAGTGGCATGAGCTCGGGCGTCTCGCGGCACGCGAAGCCGAACATCATTCCCTGGTCGCCCGCGCCCTGGTCCTTCGTATCGCCGCGGCCGCGGGTCTCAAGGGCCTCGTCCACGCCCCGGCTGATGTCCGGGCTCTGCTCGTGGACCGAGACCAGCGTCCCGCAGGTGCGATAGTCAAAGCCGTACCGCGCGTCCGTGTACCCGATGTCCTGGACGGTGTCGCGCACCACCGCCTGAAACTCAACGTACGTGGTCGTCGTGATCTCGCCGAGCACGGCGACCAGCCCGGTGGTGGTGGCCGTCTCGCAGGCGACACGCGCTGCCGGGTCCTCGTGCAGGATGGCGTCGAGGATCGCGTCCGAGATCTGGTCGCACATCTTGTCCGGGTGACCCTCGGTCACGGACTCCGACGTGAACAGGTACTGGGCGGCGTCGACGATGCTGGTCATGGATCTCCTGGCAGGTCCGCGGTCGGCCGAGGGTAGCACGCACGCGCGTGGTGCCCGACCCAGGGGCCGGTCGCGGGCCGTGCGCGGGCGGTGCGCTGCCCGCCTGTGCGCCCCATGCACGAGTGGGCCGCCATCGGGCCATCACCGGGGCCGGGTCTGCCCGCCTGTGCGCCCCATGCACGAGTGGGCCGCCACGGAGGCCCACGTCGGCTGATCTGTGCCTCTCATGCACCGCAGTAACGGATTCCGGCCTGATCACGGTCCTGGCGATGCGGCAGCTCCACAGAATCCGCCGTGGATCTCGTCCGTCCGGTCCATTGGTGCACTGAGCGCACAACGGCTGGCTCGTGCACGCGGCGATCCCGCCGGGCCGGATCCCTCGGCCTGCACACGCCGATGGCGCCGATCCACGTCCAGGCCGGATCCACGCCCGGCTGCTGCACCGGTCCGGCCACCCTAGAATGCCCGGCATGTACGTGGTGATCCTTGCGGGCGGCGGAGGCACGCGTCTCCGGCCGCTGAGCCGGGACGATCGCCCGAAGCCGTTTCTGCCGCTGGTGGACGGTCGGACACTCATCCAGCACACCGTGGACCGGTTGCCCTCCAGCGTGAGTGGCGTGTGGGTCGTGGCGGACGGCCGGTACCGCGCCCTCATTCACGCCCAGGTTCCCGGCGCGACGATCCTCGAGGAGCCCCAGGGACGCAACACTGCGGCCGCGATCGCACTCGCCACGCTCGCCATCGACCGCCCCGGGGACGAGGTGATGGTCGTACTTCCGGCAGATCACGCCATCGCCGACGAGGAAGGCTTCCGACGGGTCGTGGCGGCGGCTGCGGGCTCCCTTGCGACTGGCGCGTTCGGTGTCGGAGATCCGCTGGTGACGCTCGGCATCCAGGTCGATCGACCCGCCACCGAGTACGGCTACCTGCAGCCGGTCCTCCACCGCGGCGCCAATCTCGATGGTCTGCAGGCATATCCACTCTTGGCGTTCGAGGAGAAACCCACGCCGGAGCGGGCCGTGGCGCTGTGGGCAGAGTCGGGTGTCGCCTGGAACGCCGGCATGTTCCTGTGGCGGCGTCGCGCGATCCGGCAGGTGCTCAACCGGTACACGAACCTGATCGGTGCCCTGGGTCCTGCCGTCGAATCCGGTGATGCCCAGGAACTGGCGCTCGCCTACGCGACGCTCCGGACCCGCTCCATCGACTACGAGGTCATGGAGCCGGCAGCCGCGGACGGCTGCGTGCTGATGGCGGCCATGGACGTAGGCTGGAGCGACATCGGTGGCTGGACCGCGCTCCTCGGGGCGATCGGCGCGCGCGGGACGGGTCGGGTCGTCATGCCGGACGACCACGCCGTCATCGGCGCCCAGGACCTCGCCATCGTCCCGCTAGCAGGAGGTCTCGCCATCGCGTCGGGGCCGAGTACGATCCACGCGGACAGCCCGGCCGCGCTGCTGGTCGGCGCCGCGCCCGATCGCGATAAGGTCGAGCAGCTCCTTGCCCGCGTCGCCGCTCTGGAGGCCCACGAATCGTGACGGTCATCGCGCAGACTCCCGCCCCGGCCCACATCGTGTTCGGGACAGATGGCTGGCGGGCGAAGATCGCGGACGAGTTCACGTTCGAGGCCGTGCGGCGCTGTGCCGACGGGGTCGCCGAATACGTCGCGGCCCGCGGCGAGCAGGCCCGCGGCGTCGTGATCGCCTACGACCGCCGGTTCGCGAGCGAGCACTTCGCGGTGGCCGCTGCGGAGGTGATCCTCGCCCGCGACATCCCCGTTGCCTTCGCGACGGAGGCCGTGCCCACCCAGATGTCGTCCTTCGAGGTGGTGGAGCGCGGGTCGGCGGCCGGGATCGTCATCACTGCCAGCCACAACCCGTGGACGGACAACGGCTTCAAGGTGAAGTCCGCCCAGGGGTCCGCCGCGGGCCCGGAAATCCTCAAGGTGCTCGAGGCGCGGATCGCGCAGAACGGTGGCGCAGCCATCCCGCGGCGCCCGTTCGCGGACGCGGAGGCCGCGGGCCTCGTGGACCGCTACGACCCGTACGTGGGGTACGAGCGCTTCGTCCGGAGGACCCTGGACCTCGACGCGCTGAAGGCGGCCGACCTCGACGTTCTCGTTGAGCCCATGTGGGGCGCCGGCGCCGGCTGGATCCCGCGGCTTCTCGCCGGCGGGCGAATCCGCGTGACGGAGATCCACCAGGAGCGCAACCCGTTTTTCGGTGGCGTGAACCCTGAGCCCATCCGCCCGAACATCGACGAGGCCCTGGGGATCCTCGGCCGGGGTGGCTACGACATGGGCCTGCTCCTCGACGGTGATGCAGATCGCGCCGGCGCCGCAGACGAGACCGGCCGGTTCATCCACCAGCTCGAGGTCTTCGGGCTGCTGATGTACTACCTGCTCGAGCACCGGGGGATGCGCGCACCCGTCGTCAAGAGCGTCAACACCACGTCCATGGCGGAGCGTCTCGGCGCCCGGTACGGCGTCGCCGTCCACGAGACCCCGGTGGGCTTCAAGTACGTTGGCCCACGGATGATCGAGACGGGCGCCATGATGGGCGGCGAAGAATCCGGCGGCTTTGGCTTCGGCATGCATCTCCCGGAGCGCGACGGGATCTACACGGACCTCATGCTCCTGGACCTGTTCCTGCGCGAGAAGGCACTGGGTCGCTGGCCGGTCTCCCGGGCTATCGCGCACCTGCACGAGATTGCCGGGCCATCCTTCTACCAGCGCGTGGATGTGCACGTCGACCGCGACCTCTACCCGGCTCTGAAGACCCGGCTCTTCCAGGAACTCCAGGTGAAAGCCCCGTCGGACCTGGCCGGACAGCCGGTGACACGAACGGATGCCCTCACGACCAACGATGGGTTCAAGTTCTCGATCGCCGATGGGTCCTGGCTCCTCGTGCGGTTCAGCGGCACGGAGCCGCTTGTCCGCGTCTACACGGAGGCCACCTCGCAGGACGCCGCCGACGCGATCATCCGCGCCGGCGAGCAGCTCGTGCGCGGCGCGTGACCCGCCCCCTGGACGTGGCCACACCGGGCGTCCGGCGCGTGGAGAAGCCCTGGGGCCACGAGCTCATCTGGGCCGAGACGGCCCGCTACGCCGGCAAGGTGCTCGTCATCGAGACCGGCCGCCGGCTCTCCCTGCAGTATCACGAGCGGAAGCTCGAATCGATTCTCGTGCTGTCGGGCCGCCTGCGGCTCTGGCTCGAAGGAGACGATGGAGACATCCGGATCGAGGAGCTCGGCCCCGGCCAGGCACGGTTGATCCAGGTTGGGCGCACCCACCGGTTCGAGGCGATCGACCGCGCGGAATTGCTGGAGGTCAGCAGCCCGGAGCTGGACGACGTTGTCCGGATCGAGGACGACTTCGGGCGTCGGGGGACCACCGCCCCGTAGGTCGCTGGTGTACAGTGAGAGCACGACCGCCATCGAAGGTCGCGTGCATGACCGGACGGCGGCCTCAAGAACGCCCACTGTGGCGACGGAGGAAGTGCGACGATGCACAGCTCTCTCATCGGCAAGGTCGAGAAGGCAAATCGTTACGCCCGCGAACTGGACCGGATCACGATTGACCGGCTTTCGCTCACGTTCCGCGGCGACAACGACACGCACCATGTCAGTCTCGACGCCGGGTCGTGGCAATGTACCTGCGACCATTTTGAGAGCTCCCGGCCCTGCGCTCACCTGCTCGCATTGCAGAAGATCCTCGGAGTGATGCTGCCCGAGGAGGCCCAGGTGGCCATCTTCGCCGACACCGGGGCGACCGTCCCGGCCTGATATCCCAGGGCCGGTTCACGCCCGGCCGCCGATCCGACGGGCGGCTGACCCGCGCCAAAAGCTGCCATGTAGTCGTGCCACGACTGGTACGCGCCGGGTTTCGGACCGCCACCTCGTCCTCGCCGACGATCCGTGCGTGACGCTGCCGTTGGGTTGGCCCGGACCGAGATCATGGCGTGGGTTCCGCGGATACCAGTCATCCGGCGACTTGGTGGTGGCGGAACGCCAGCTCGGCTCGATTACCAGTCACCCCGGGCATAGGTGACGGAAGCGGGTCCTCGGCGGCGGCCCGGAAGATCGGCCCTCGGCGGCCGCCGGACCGGCGCCTGCCGGCTCCCGCGCCGCCCCCGGCGTGCTAGGCTCTCGGCCGACAACTTCAGATCCACGCCGCCTGGTCGCGAAGCCGGTGCAATTCCGGCACAGTCCCGCTACGGTGACCGCCCTGCTCCCCTGGGAGCCGGGCGGAAGTCCGGTCGCCGGCCTTGCGGTGATGCTCGAACCCTCGAGAGAAAGGGGTAGGCACCACCCATGCGATCCATTCAGGCCCCTCGTTCCACCCGAACCGAGGGGTCGATTCATGCCCGGCTCCTGGCGGCCCTTGCAGTTGCGCTGATCGCGTCGGGCTGCACGGGCGCGAGTGGTGCAGTCACACCGGCACCCAGTGTCGGCGCAGGCACTGCGGCACCGCAGACGGTCGTTCCGGTTGCTTCCCCGGCACCGGTGACGGCACCCCCATCGGCGCTTGCCGCCGCGACAGCTCCCTCGTCCGTGGCGCCGTCGGGTACGCCGCCACCCCCGGCCACACCGCCGGCTTCCGTATCTGTGTACCCGCTCACCCTGATCGACGACGAGCAGAACAAGGTCGTCCTGGCGGCCGCGCCCGCGCGAATCGTCTCGATCACCCCCGCGACCACCGAGATCCTCTTCGCCCTGGGCGTTGGTGACCGCCTGGTCGCCAACACCGACGCGGACGACTACCCGCCCCAGGTCACCGCGCTCCCGCACGTCGCGACGTACAGCTCCGTGGACGTCGAGAAGATCGTGGGCCTCGATCCGGACCTGGTGATCGCCGGCGGCAACGGTTTCAACAAGCCCGATTCGCTGGCCCAGCTGCGCAGACTCGGCATCCCGGTGCTCGTGGTTTACGGCGCGGACATCGAGGGGGTACTGCACGACATCGAGCTGATCGCGCGGGCAGTGGGCGTGGCCGCTCGCGGGTCCTCGCTGGTGGCCGACATGCGAACTGCCTTCTCGGCGATCAGCGCGGCCACCGCCCGCCTGCCGCACCCCAGGGTGTTCTACGAGCTGGACGCCACGAAGGAGATCTACGGCCCGGCCGACCGGTCATTCATCGCCGAGATGATCGCGCTCGCCGGCGGCACGCCGATCACGACCGGCAGTACAACCGTGTTCAGCATCCCGCTGGAACGGCTCATCGCGGCCGATCCAGAGGTGATCGTCCTGGGTGACGCGGCATACGGCACGACGCCCGAGATCGTGGCCGCGCGACCCGGCTGGAACGCGATGGCAGCCGTCAAGGCCGGGGCGATTCGGCCGGTCAACGACACCGTGGTGACGCGCCCCGGTCCACGGCTCGTGGAGGGCCTGCGGGATCTCGCGCTGGCCATCCACCCTGGCCTCGTCCTGCCGGTTGTGCCCGGGGCAAACCCGGGCGCCTCCTCGCCGGCTTCGCCCGGTCCGTCCAGCACATAGCGCGGCGAGGCTGCGTTCCCATGGTTGCACGCCCGGAAGCGGTGCTGGCCGCACGCGGGAGGCCGTTCGCCC
>JANPDJ010000010.1:0-4665 GCA_031431395.1 Chloroflexota bacterium
TGAAAGACGGAGCCGCCCGGCAGGCATCGCTCCAGTTGGAGGGTCTCGCGGAGGTCGCGACCTGGACCCTGCGGCTCGACACCCAGCCGGACGTGCGGCGGATCACCCTGGCGGCAACGCCCGCTGATGGGGGCTCGACCGAGGTGGGCACGCTCACGTTCTCGCCTGGCTTGAGCCAGATGGTCGTGGTTGCGAAGGGCCTGACCGTTCCGCCGGCCGGCCAGGAGTACCGGTGCTGGGTGGAGATCGCCGGAGCGCGCCAGCGCCTCGGGCGCATGTACCTCAGCGGTGATCTTGCCTACTGGGTTGGCGATGCGCCCGCGTTGGCCGCCGTTCCAAGCGGGAGCGTCTTTGGCGTGAGCCTTGCCGAAACGGGCAACCCGGCGGGCGCAGGGCCGGCGGTACTCTCGGGCGCGCTGCGGTCCACGTGACGGTCCGTCGAGCCCGGAGCGCCCGGCGATGACCACCCCGAAGCGTTCGGACGCCCCGGTTGCGCGGACGGGCAACGCTGTTCCCGAGGAGCGCGTCGCGGCGATGTTCGACGACATCGCGCCGGTTTACGACCGGATGAACACCCTGATGACCCTGGGCTCTGACCGTCGGTGGCGCCGCCGCGCCGTCCACGCCAGCGGCCTCAAGCCGGGCGATTCCGTGATCGATGTTGCGTGTGGCACCGGCAAGTTGACCGCGGCGCTGGCTGAGCGGGTCGGGCCGTTCGGGCAGGTGCTGGGCGTGGATCTCTCGCCGGCGATGGTGGAGTACGCCGGACGGGCCTACCCGGACCTCGTGCAGCTCCGGTTCGAGGTGGGCAACGCGCTGCAATTGCCCGCAGCCGACGGGGAGTTCGACGCTGCCACGATCGCGTTCGGGATGCGCAACCTGGCCGATTTCGAGGCGGGCTTCCGCGAGTTGCTGCGCGTTGTCCGGCCCGGTGGTCGCGTCGTCTGCCTGGAACTGTCGATGCCGCGACCGCCGGCATGGGGCCGCGTGTACCACGCCCTGTTCACGCGTTCGGCGCCCCTCCTGGGTTCCGTGTTCCGCCGCCGCGGCGCCTACGCGTACCTGCCCGGTTCGCTCGTGGATTTCCCGCAGCCGGAGCAGCTTGCGGCGACGATGCGCCGCTCCGGCCTCACGGAGGTGGGCTTTCGACGGCTGGCCCTGGGTGCCGTGGCCATCCACCGGGGGCGTGTGCCCGGACCCGTACCGCGCTGACGCGGGATCGTCAGGGGGACGGCGGATCCGAGTCGGGACCGGGGGCCGGTTCCTCGCGCAGCGATCGTGGCCCGGACCGCACCGAACGGTGCTCCGCGGACGTGCGTCGAACGTTCCAGTCGGCCTCGTCATCGGTCGCCCGGGTGCGATTGGCCGGACCCGGGGCTTGGGTGTCCCATCCGCCGTCCGCGGGCCATGATGGTCCGTCGTCCGGTTCGGGCAAATCGCTGAATCCGTCGGGCCACGCCCTGTCGTCCGAGTCGGGCGAGTCCTCCGGCGGATCCAGGTCGCCCGTGCGGCGCAGGTACTCCCGGTGCAACGCGAGGATCTCGTGTGCGGCCTCCGGGTCCACGTGTTCGCCGCGCTGGTGCATCTCCTGCGCGATCCAGGCCGATTCGGCGGAGCGCTCCTCGTCCGAGACATCCTGCTCCCGGCGGCTCCAGTCGGCGACCACCAGCCAGACGAGCCCGGCCCCCACGACGAGTCCGACGATGAGGAGCCACCAGTTGAACTCGGCGTTCATGGGCGTCGGGTGGCGTTCATGCGGCCGAAAGTATAGGCGTGGCCGGGCGGCTGCCGGTCACCGTGCATCCGTGCGACGGCGCGCCGCAGGTCCCGGTTTCGCGATGGCCGCGAGTACACTGGCGAGCCCATGATCGACATTACGCCGGGGCCCGTCGCGCTCCAGCTTGGACCGGTGACATTCCCGTGGTACGGGATCGGTTACGCCGTTGGCCTGTTCCTGGCGGCGTGGGTGATCATGCGGGAGGCGAAGCGCCGCGGCTTCGATCCGGACATCGTTCCCAACGGCATGATCGTGGTGTCCATCGCTGCGCTCATCGGGGGCCGGGCGTACCACGTCATCGACCAGTGGTCGATCTACCGCGACGACCTCCTGAAGATCGTCCTCCCGCCGTACTCCGGGCTGGGTGCGTATGGTGGCCTGGCGACCGGGATCATCGCCCTCTTCCTCTACACGCGCCGGAAGAACCTGTCCTTCTGGACCTGGCTCGATATCGCCGCCCCCGGCGTGTTCGTCATGCAGGCCGTCGCCAGGTGGGGCAACTTCTTCAACCAGGAGTTGTACGGCCCCCCCACGAACCTGCCGTGGGGCATCGCCATCCAGTGCGCAAACCGGGTGGCTGCCTATGCCTGTCCGCCCGGCAGTCTGCCCACCGACACGCTCGGCGAGCACTTCCAGCCGCTGTTCCTGTACGAATCGGTGTCGGGGCTCATCGGCGCGCTGACGCTGCTGTTCCTCGCGCGCCGGTACGCGCGGCGCCTGCGCCCCGGCGATCTCGCCATGGTGTTCATCACCTGGTACTCGCTGGTGCGGTTCGGGCTGGAGTACATGCGCGAGGGCTACGACTGGACGTTCTTCGGCATCCCCACGGCGCAGCTCGCCTCCCTCGGTTTCGTGGCCTTCGCGCTCGTGGTCCTTGCCTATCGGCACCGGTCCGGGGCGATGCCCGATGAATCCCCGAATGACGACGGGCCGTCGGCCGTGGTTGATGCTGCCGCGGACGACGCCGCATCTCAGGCCGCCGACGCGCCGACCCCGGCGGCCGATGCCGGTTCCGCGGAGCCCGGCGCCAGGTCCCCGTCCACCTGAGCGGTCCGCGCCGCGGCCGCCCCCAGGCGGCCCGGGTCAGCCCCGAGGCGCTGGCGCGGCAGCGCGGCAGGGCTCGCGAGGGTCTCGACTGGCTGGGTCATCCGCCGGCCGCTCGCGCGTCGCTGTTCTACCGCATGGCGGGCCTCGTGGTCCGGTTCCTCCTGTTCGTCGTCTTCCGGTTTCGCGTGGATGCTCGTGGCCTGGACCTGCTGGGACCCCTGGAGCAGCGCGGCGGATACCTGCTGGTGGGCGCGATCCACCGCGGCTGGATGGACCCGCTGCTCGTCCTCCACGCGCTTCCGATGCAGCCCCGGCCATGGTTCCTGGGAAGCGGTGCGTCGGCATTCGACCGGCCGTGGAAGGAATTCCTGCTCCGGCGCCTGGGCGGGATCCTGCCCGTCTGGCGTGGCGGCATCGGGGTCGACCAGCACCTTGCGTCGGCTCGGGCCGTCCTCTCCGCGGGCGGCGTCTTCGTCCTGTTCCCGGAAGGCGGGATTGCCGGACCGGCAGGCGAGTTGTCCACGTTCCGCCTCGGCGCCGCGCTCATCGCACTCCGGACGGGTGTGCCCATCGTCCCGTTCGCCATGACCGGATCCGACGAGCTGTACCTGGGGCGCCGCATGGCCACCCGGCTGCTGTCGCCGACCAGCCCGGGCGAGCTGCTCGGCGAGGGGCCGGACTGGATGCCGCCAGAAGCGGGTTCGCGGGCAGAACTCGACGTGGCGCGACGCCTGACCGAACGGTTCGAGGACATCCTGGGGTCGCAGGTTCGCGCACTTGCGCCAACCGTGGTCGATCCGCCGGAGCGGCGGCGCTGGGGCAGGGGACTGACGTGGCTCCTCGTGAGCCGCCGCGGGCCGGGCCCGTGGTAGGTTCCCTGCACACGCGACGCACGACGGATGCCATCGCCTCCGCATCGGATGACGGGCGACGGGACGATCGTGGCGGCTGCGCGGACCCCGGACACGGTCGGGGAGCTGCCGCGGAGCCCGAGGATTTGTGAGGAGACCGGTCATGGCCGAACGGAAGCGCGTCACGCTCCCGATGCTGTTCCAGAAGGCCGCGGATGGCGTCCCGATCACGTGGCTGACCTGTTACGACTATCCCACCGCCGTACTCCAGGACGCCGCGGGCATCGACATGCTCCTCGTCGGGGACAGCCTGGGCATGACGATGCTCGGGTTCGACAGCACGCTGCCCGTGACGATGGAGGACATGATCCGGCACGCGGCGGCCGTGCGCCGGGGTGCCCCCAACGCCTGGGTCGTCGGCGACATGCCCTACATGAGCTACCAGCCGAGCGTCGAAACGGCGATCCGGAACGCCGGCCGGTTCATGGCCGAGGCAGGCTGCGACGCCGTGAAGCTGGAGGGCGGTGCGGAGATGGCCGACCGGATCGCCGGCATCGCGCGGGCGGGGATCCCCGTCTTCGGCCACATCGGGCTCACCCCCCAGAGCGCGTCGGCGCAGGGCGGCTTTCGGCTCCAGGGCAAGACCGCCGCCAAGGCCCGCAAGATCGTGGATGACGCGAAGGCGCTCGAGGCGGCCGGGGCGTCCTGCATCCTGCTGGAGCTGGTCCCTGACCGCGTCTGCCGGCTGATCACGGAGCGCGCGCAGGACTGCCTGATCATGAGCCTGGGCGCCGGCCCGGACGCGCATGGGCAGCTCCTCATCTACCACGACGCATTCGCGCTCTACCCCAAGTTCAAGCCGCGCATGGCAAAGGTCTTCGCCGACGCCGGCGCCGTCATTCGGCAGGGCCTGGACGCGTACGTCCGGGAAGTGACGGAGCGCACGTTCCCGCAGCCGGAGAACTGGTTCGGCATGACCGACGCGGTCTA
>JANPDJ010000011.1:0-7300 GCA_031431395.1 Chloroflexota bacterium
GCATCAACCGGCAGCGCCTCGGACACGGCTACCCGATCAGCTCGAGGTTCGCGAGGCTGGCGAGGAGCGTCTTGCGGCCGGCCGCGGAGTCCCGGAACCCGACGGTCACTTCCTCGTCGTCGCGCGTCAGCTTCGAACTGACGACGATCCCATCGCCCCAGCGGCCGTGGCGTACACGGTCGCCGTCCCGGAACTGCCGCTCACCCGGCACGATGGGCCGTGGCCGAGGGCGCACCGGCGGAGCGACCGGACCGGCGTCCCGGGCCGACGGCAAGGTCCCAGACGGCGCCCCGGCCTCGTAGGCATCCCGCCTGGCCGCGAGGTCCCTCGTCGGCCGGAAGCTCTCGCCGGGCTGCGGCGCGCCGGGCCGCCCGCTGCCCTGCCGCCAGGCTCCCCCGCTCGTGCCGGAGCGAATGGGCCGTCCGAACCGGGTTGCCTGTCGCGCTCCGAACGCGAGATCGAGGTCCACGGCATCGTCGTCCGCATGCTGATCGTCGCGGCGTAACTGGGGTCCCGTCATCAATTCCGCGGGGATCTCCAGCAGGAAGCGCGACGGCACGGACACCTGGCCCATTCCCCACGTGGCGCGCCGCCAGGCATTCGAGAGGAAGAGACGCCGTTTCGCCCGCGTGATGCCGACGTAGGCCAGCCGCCGCTCTTCCTCGAGTTCGCGGTTGTCCTCCAGCGCACGGGCGTGCGGGAAGACACCCTCCTCCATGCCCGAAATGAAGACGACGGGGAACTCGAGGCCCTTCGCCGCGTGCAGCGTGATCATCGTCACCGCGTCCTTGCCGCCGGCGTACGCATCCTGGTCCGCGACGAGGGCCGTCTCCTCGAGCAGCCTGTCCAGTGCGTCCTCAGGCGAGAGATCGTCGTATCGCGTTGTGACCGACCGCAACTCGAGCAGGTTCGCCCAGCGCTCCTCGCCGTCTTCCGAGCCATCCGCGAGCATGGCGCGATAGCCCGACTGCTCCATGACCGCGTCCAGCAGTTCCGGCAGCGGCAGCAGCCCGATACGCGCCCGGAGGCGGAGAATCAGATCGGCGAACGCCGCAAGGGCGTTGCGCGTGCGTGGGCCAAGGTCCGGGATGCGCCCGTCGGCGCCCGCGAGAATGGCTTCCCAGGCCGGGACGCCGGCTGCCGCAGCGTGCGCCCGCAGCTGTTCCAGCGTGCGGTCCCCGATGGACCGCGCTGGGACGTTGATGATCCGCTCGAATCCCACGACGTCCGTGTCGCTCCGCAGGATCCGCAGGTAGGCAAGGGCATCCTTGACTTCACGTCGCTGGTAGAACCGCGTTCCGCCCACCAGCTGGTACCGGATGCCGTACCGGAGGAACGATTCCTCGATGGCGCGGCTCTGTGCGTTGGTGCGATACATCACCGCGATGTCCTGCGGCCGGAGCGGCCCGTCCTCGTCGTCCGCCCGCCGCGTGAGCAGCGATCCCTTGCCGCCGATCAGCGCGTCGATCTGGCGCGCGATCCATTCGGCCTCTTCCTCTTCGTCGTACGCCTCGAAGCGCTGGATGGGGCGGCCGCCCTCGTTCTCCGTCCAGAGCTTCTTGTCCTTGCGTGACTCGTTGTGCTTCACGACGGCGTGGGCCGCATCCAGGATCAGTTGCGTGGAGCGGTAGTTCTGCTCCAGCTTCACGACCGTTGCGGCTGGGTAGTCGCGCTCGAAGTCGAGGATGTTCCGCAGGTCCGCTCCCCGCCACGAATAGATGGATTGATCATCGTCTCCGACGACGGCGAGGTTGCCGTACCGCTCGGCCAGGGCCTTCACCCACAGGTACTGCGGGCGGTTCGTGTCCTGGTATTCGTCCACGTGGAGAAAGCGCCATCGATCCTGGTACCGGCGCAGCGTTTCCGGGGACTCCTGGAAGAGGCGGACGGCTTCGATCAGCAGGTCGTCGAAGTCGAGCGCGCCCACGGCTCGCAGGCGCTCGTTGTAGAGCCGGGCGAACCGTGCCACCAGCCGGTCGTGACGGTTGGCGGCCGTCAGGTCCAGCGCCGCCGGGTCCAGCATGTCGTTCTTGGCGCGGCTGATGGCGCCCAGGATCACCGACGGCCGGAACTCCCCGGTTGCGGGCGTGTCCTCCGCCTTGAGGATCTGCTTCATCAGGGTGGCCTGATCGTCCGTGTCGTAGATCACGAAGCGTGAGCTGATGCCGATGGCCGCCCCATCCCGGCGGAGCACGCGGGCGCAGATGGCGTGGAACGTGCCGGCCTGGACGTCCCGGCCAGCATCGCCCACCAGGGCGATGATCCGCTCCCGAAGCTCGGCCGCGGCGCGGTTCGTGAACGTCACCGCAAGGATCTGCCATGGCCGAACCCCCCGGACGCCGATGAGGTACGCCACGCGATGCGCAAGCACGCGCGTCTTGCCACTGCCGGCGCCCGCCAGGATGAGCAGCGGGCCCTCTGTCGTGGTGACAGCCCGGGCCTGCTCGGGGTTCAGGCGGGACACGATCCGCGCCTCCAGGGCCGCGACGGCAGCCGTGTCCGGTCCGGATTCCGCCGCCTCAGGCGAGCTGGGCTCGCGCTCGCCGCCCGGGATCGGCTCGCCCCGATCCGGGCTCCAGTCCCCGTGCGCGGCGAGACTTCCCCGGCCCACGGGAGCCTCACCCGGGCTGAACTCCGGGGGCGGCGGCTCGCTCAGGAAGGCCGGCTCTTCCGGCACTGAATCCGGCGATTGCGACCACAGCCCCGGGGCATCGGCGGACTCGTCAAAGGTGGGTGACGGCAGCTTGCGCCGGCTGCGGCCCATCGCGGGACTCACGGGCCCATTGTAGGCGGCGAGACTTCACCGGCACTCAACCGGGCCCCGGCCCGCGGCCCCCTCCGGCGCCGTTCGAACGGCCCGGGGCCGGTCCGGCGACGGTCCCTGGCCGTGCTTCGCGGCACCGGCCTGCCTCAGGTCGAGGCCGGCGCGAGTTCCGCCTCCAACCGCGCGTCTCGGCCGGGCCAGCCTCAGGTCGCGGCGGGCGCGATCTCCGCGTCCGGCGGCGCGTTGATGGTCAGGGGGGCGTCGTAGTTCGACAACGTGAGCGTGACCGCGATCGTGCCCTGGTCGCCACCTTCGGCTGCGATCGTCATCTTGACGGGATGCAGGTCGTTCTTCTGGACCCACACGTCCACGGTGCCGGTGCCGCTCGGCGGAGCCGTCCCGAGGGCACTCGTGACACTCGCGAGCTGGTCGCTCGTCAGGTTCAGCGACACGCGATAGCAGTCACCGTCGCCGCACTTCTCGTCTGCCTGCCTCGTCGGCGACACCCCCGGCTGGTCCAGGAACTTGCCCACCTCGTCGATGGCCTTCTGGACATCCATGGCCGGCGCCGACGCCGAGGGCCCGGGCTTCGCTTCCGACTTCTCGTACTTGGGGCCGAAGAGACTGATCTTCATGTACGAGGTCTGGTCGATCAGGATCAGGTCGCCCGTGACCCCGAACAGGAGCGGCACGCCGAACGACAGGTGAGCCTTCTTGTTCGTGATGTCGATGTCGCCATCGGCCGTGGTGCCCTTGAGATCAACGGCGCCACCATTGCCCTTGCCGCTGAGGTCGATCTTCACCTGGCCGCTGACATCTGCATGGAGATGGAGGGACTTGACGTCCTTGAAGGTGCCGATGGAACGGGTGAGGATCTCCCGAGCGTCCGTCAGCGCGGGCGCGGCGGGCGTGCTGGTGGTGCAGGCAGCGATGGCCACGGTCGCAGCGGCGACGAGGACAAGCGGGCGACGGAAGGTGCGGAACATTGGGAGCGTGATCCCTCCGGGTGACGGTGTAGCGGGACAATACGGCCCGACCCAGTTCGGGGAGCCGGCACTCGAACCAGAAGCGTCCGCGACGGTCCGCCGATTGTCAACGATGACACTGTACCGTGGAGGCTGGTCCAATCGTTCTGGCGGGCCTGAGACCGGGACGGCCGGCATGCCGCCAGCTCAGGGAAGCGGCGCCCCGCAATCGGTGAACCAGCGGAGTTCTCCGTCCACCCAGCCGAAGTGCAGGACACGGGACGCCTTCTGTCCCCCGGAGGTGACCGTGGCCGTGACCGTGTACACGCTCGCGACAGGGATCGACCGGCCGTCCGGGTTGTACGCCCACGAGCCGGGACCCGTCACCTTGGACACGGTGATCGCGTACGACGGGTCCGGCGCCGCGGCATCGATGGACGCCCGGCACTGGGTGAGGCCGTAGAGGTCCGTCACCGCCGGGTGCAGCTGGTCCACCAGGTAAGTCGAGTCGTTGCTCCGTTGCGCAGGAACAAACGCGGCGAGGAAGCGCTCGAGGAACGACGGCACGGGCAGCGCAGGAGCGTCCGTGCGGCTTCCGACGAAGTGATAGGTGATCGACTGGCCGCCCGGCAGTTCGCCGGCGGTGCCCACCACGTAGTCACCCACGAGCTTGTTGAACGTGATCGTCCCGGTGAACCGGACCCCGACGCCGGGGAACCCCGCGTAGGTTCCGGAACCGGTCGCCGTAAACGTCCCGTTCGTCGCCAGCTGGCCCACGACCGCGATCCAGCCGTTGCCACTCGTGAGCTTGATGTCCGTCTGTTCCGCCACGATGGTCCGCGGTCCCGCGATCCTGCCGAACTGCTCGTGCTGGAGATTGCCGCCGGTCGCGACGAGCGTGCCCTGGAACTGCCCGCGGCCAGAGAACGTGACGGGCTCCGTCGGCACGGCCGGAGGCGGCAGCGACGGCGTGACGGGCGTGGGAGCCGGCGTCGCGGCTGCGGGTGTTGGAGTGGCGGTTGCGGTTGCCGGTGTCGGTGTCGACGTGGCCGTAACCGCTGTTGGCGTGGCCGTGGCCGGCGTGGGCGTGGGCGATGGCGAGGACACTGCCGGTGACGGAGCCTCGCTGGGCGCAGCAGGCGTGGGGCCTGGAGTCGCGGTCTGCGGCCCGGTCGCAGATGGCGAGGTCGCCGGAGGAGCAGATGGGATCCCGGGACTTGGCGCAGGGGTGACGAGGAGCGGCGCCGATGGCGTCGGGGTAAGTCCGGGCCGCCCGCCGTCCGTCAGGACGAGTCCACCGCCAACGAGGACCGTCAGCCCGATCAGCGTCCCCACGATCCAGGGCACCCAGGGCCGGCGCGGCTTCTTCGGCATGGCGGTCGTTGGCTCCTCGACGATGAACGCCGGCTTGCCGGCACGGTCGTCCCCTCCGCGGTCTGCAGGCACGGTCGACACCACGGGAAGGCCCGTCGTCGCGTCGTAGACGAACTCTGGGGCGATGAAGCTGGTAGCCACAGCGATGTCGTCGTACAAGCCTGGCCGCACGGCCTCCAGCCAGCCGTCCAGCCGCCGACCGGAGGGGTGTCTCTCGTATGCGGCCAGGACGGCATCCATCAGCCCGCGATCGAGGCCATCGAGGAAGCGCCGCAGCGAGGCCCGCGGGACCGCGGCGTAGATGCTCCGCACGCCACCGCTGATGGCGAAGACGGTCGTGTCCCAGGTCGCGATCACGGGCTCCACCCGGAGCGGGCCGCGTGAGCGAGCGCGGAGCACGTCGCCGAACGGGCTGCGCGGGACGCCGCCGCCACGGGTCCGTCGGCCTCGGACATCCCCCAGCTCGGTGGCCGCCGACGTGGAGACAGGCACGCCATCGCCGGACGTGAACGCTGTACCGCGCTCCATCGGCAGTCGCACGGCGCTCGATACCCGCTCGTCGGCGGCGGCCAGATCTGCGGGTCCCGCCGACCGGCCGAGAGTCCGCCGGGCGATCTCCCACGCGATCGCGAGGTGTTGGCCGGCCGTCATCCGGTCGCCGTCGGCCGTTCTCACCACCGCCGCCCGGCCCGTCCGCAACAGGTCCTCACCGAACGCGGTTCGTCGCAAGCCCCAACCCACGCGGTCCGCAGTGGTGACGGCATGCACGAGGAGGCGCGGAGGGAGGGCCACGGCGGTGCCCACGCTCCGGATCGACGCGGCGACGGCCATGACGGCACCGACGGTGTAGGCCGTTGCCGCACGCAAGTCCGCGCCCTCGACGTACTCGAAGGCAACCTCCATGCGTCCCGAGCGCGGGCGCACGAGGAGCCCCGGTGACTGGGGGGTATCCGTGAGAAGCATCAAGCCGGGCGCGAAGGTGGCCAGGAACAGCTGGCACGCGCCGGGGCTCAGGTCCGCGTCCATCGCGACGCTGAGGTGAGTGGAATACCCGCTCAGCTCGACGGACGGCGCCAGGGCTGATTGCAGCTCTTCCTTCCCGAGCGCGGCTGCGCGCTCGAGCCGGACCGTGAACCCGGGACGACGTGCGATCGGCGGCGTTGCGATCTCTGCTTCGCGGTCGTCCGCCGTGACGACGCCGCCCCACGAACAGCGCGTGGCATTGACGTCACCGGGATCCAGCCGCCGTCCGTCCAGCGGCAGATCCCGGATGACCTTCCGGAAGTCGATGGTGTGGCCGGCCTGGGTGACGACGAATTCGTGCTCAAGGCCGATCAGCGAGGCTGGTGCAACTCCCGATCGAGGCCGGACGGGGCCGGCAACGAGGCGCGCGAAGGCCTCACTCGCGAGCTCGGCGCTCCCGAAGTCCGCCGACGGGGCGGTCATCGCGGTGCGGTCCGCCGGGGTAGCGGTCTACGGCGTCAGGCCTTTGCCCCATCCGCCTGGGAACGGTTTGCCACTGGAAGGATCCACGAACGCCGTGCCGTTCCAGTTGCCGCGGTAGCCCTGCGGGTCGATGGCGTACCCCTTCCCGTTCGCGTCCCGCCCGACGCGCCAGCCGCCCTTGAGTGGAGGGCTCTCGTACACGCCGCTCTTGGCCGCGGCCGCGCTTTCCGCGTCCGCGCCGGCCTTCAGCATGTCGGCGACGCCGCCGAGGCCCATCTGCCGGAGCTGTTCGTCGAGCGACGTACTCGTGCCCGGCTTCTCCACGGTGGTGGGAATGGGGGGCTTCGGGGCGACATCGACCGTGTGCCCTGGAACAGGTCCTGGCCGGATCTCCTTCTCACCCATGCCGTGATCCCCCTGTCCGATGTTGCCGGGCACTCATGCCAGCATCCCCTTGGAGCCCGCCTTGAACATGTCCGTCACCCACTCGTTGCTGCCCGACATCGTGCGCTTGTGGACATTCGGGCCACCCTGGTTGCGCTCCGCGCCCAGCCCGTACGCGACAAGGTCGAACGTCCGGATGATGGGGTCCGGAACGGTCCCGAACGGCGGGCAGCCCTTCTTCTGCGCTTCCGCGATGACGTCTTCCATCTGCTTGCGGACATCGGCTGCGCCGGCTGCGGCCGCGGTCGCGGGCGTGGCCGTGCCCAAGGATTCCGCGTAGGCCCCCCACGCGGCCACCACCCCCCGG
>JANPDJ010000012.1:0-6953 GCA_031431395.1 Chloroflexota bacterium
GTGGTCTGGATCGAGGTGGACGCAACGTAGGGTCGACAACGCCGCGCGTGGGGTGCGTCCGGGCCCGGGTTGGCGTCGCCCAGGTTGCCGTCGAACGTCCGTTCTGGTACAGTCCGTGTCTGACGCCGAGCGTCGAACCCGTGGGGATGCGTGGATTCGACAGGGCCTGGTTGTCAGGGAACGCGAGCCGAGGTGCCGTCGGGCCTCGTTAAAAGGCGGCAAAAAGAAGTAACTGGCAACCGCCAGCCTGCTCTCGCCCTCGCTGCGTAAGCAGCTAGTGTGAGCGTGGAAGCAGCCTCATCCTCCCGGGCTGTGGAAGCGTCATTCAGGGAGGATGCAGCTCCGGCGAGCGTAACGTAGCCGGAGAGCAAGCCCAATCTAGGGACACGTGACTGGACCGGAAGGGATCCTGCCGATGGGAGCCCAGCCGGTTGACGACAAAGCATCGGACACGCTCGTAGTTGGTCCCTGGCGAAGGGTTTTGGACGGGGAGTTCGACTCTCCCCCATCTCCACCACACCGCTTGCTTCTTGCGCCGGCCCTCCCGCCAGGGTCGGCGTTTCCTGTTCCACGTTTGCGCATCTCACCCTGAGCCGTTGTCCCGGGGCGATCCCGAGGCGGCACCGGTAGTTGCGGATGCAATGAACTTCTGCTATGCTGCTGCTGGGACAGACGTTCCGCCCCGGTGCCAAGGTGCGCTCCGGGCCGTCCAACCACGCAAGGCAAGAACGCGACCGCCCGAATCCGCCCTGAGCGGCGCATCGAGGCGGTCGTGCCATGTTCAACGGAAAGGAGGTGAGCCAGGTGCTCTACGAACTTGCAAAGATGCAGATCGAGGAGCGACGGCGCGAGATGGATCGCGCTTCGCTGTCCCGGCTCGCCCGGCCCGATCGCTCGCATTCGCCGAAGCTGTCCATGCTTCAGCGCGTCGCACGCTCTCGTCGCCGGCTCGTCTCGCACACCGCGTGACGATGGCGACCCGAAGGTCGCTTGATCCAACGGAACGCCGTCCCGCCCGGGGCGGCGTTCCGTGTTTCTCGCTGGCCGCGCAGCAGCACACGCCTGCGGTCAGTTGACCAGCGAGGCCATCTCCGTCTCGGACACTTCCTGCGGAAGCTTGCCGATGATGCTCATCGCCAGGACCTCGTCCTTGGTCACCTTGGTCTTCTCGACCGTCCCCACGAGCTTGCCCTGAAGCATCACGCTGATTCGATCGGCCAGGTCGAAGACATCGTGGATGTCGTGGCTGATCAGGAAGATCCCGATGCCCTCGGACTTCAGTTGCATGACGAGGTCACGGACCTGGGCGGTCTCCGCCGGACCCAGGGCGGCCGTCGGCTCGTCCATGATGATGATCCGCGCGTTGAAGTGGACCGCCCGGGCGATCGCGACGGACTGGCGCTGACCACCTGACAGCGACTTGACCGGGACCTTGAAGTTCTTGAAGTTCGGGTTGAGCCGGCGCATGACCTCCCGGGCCGCAGACTCCATGGCGGCGTCGTTCAGCGAGCCAAGCCGCGTTGTGATCTCACGGCCGAGGAACATGTTGGCCGCCGCATCAACGTTGTCGGCGAGCGCCAGCGTCTGGTAGATGGTCTCGATCCCGTAGGTCTTGGCGTCGCGAGGATTCGTGATCGTCGCCTTCTGGCCGTTGATGTAGATCTCGCCTTCGTTTGCCTGGTGAGCGCCGGACAGAGCCCTGATGAGCGTGGACTTTCCTGCTCCGTTGCCGCCGACAAGCCCGACCACTTCGCCCGGGTACAGATCGACGCTGACGCCGTCAACGGCATGGACGCCACCGAACGAGACCCGGATGTTGCGCATTTCCACGAGGGGCGTGCGCGGCGAGGCCGTCATGGCATTCGAAGATTCGCTGGCACTCATGATCGTCTCCAGATGCCTCAGGCCCTGCGGCGGCGAAGGACGGTGTCGAGCCCGACCGCGGCGACCAGCACGAGGCCGAGGACGATGTCCTGCAGCGCCGTGTCCACACCGATCAGGACCATGCCCGACGAGAGCGACTGCATGACGACCGCGCCCAGCACTCCGCCGGCAATCGTGCCGATTCCTCCGGAGAAGGACGTGCCACCGATGACCGCCGCCGCGATGACCTGCAGCTCCACCCCGCTTCCCAGACCGTTCGTGGCCGCATTCAGGCGTGCCGCGGTCACAGCCGCCGCCACGGCCGCGAGCACTCCCATCGCGATGAAGGTCTTCATGATCGTCCACCGCGTGTTGATGCCGGCCAGTTCCGCGGCATCCGGGTTGCCACCGATGGAGTACACGTACCGCCCGAACCGGCGGCGGTTGGCAAGAAACGTCATGCCCAGGGCGATGCCGATGGCGATCAGGACGGGAATGGCGATCCCGGTCGGAATCTGGAGGCCACCGGGCGGCACTGGGATGTTGTGCTCAAGCGCGTATGCCGCCGCGAGCGCAGGAGGCCAGGGGTAGCTGTTGGCCACCCATACGGCGCCGGCGACCGCCACGCTGCCGATCGTCCCGAGTGCGACGTCCGCCCACACCGCGCGAAGAGGGAATCCATAGCGGCGTCGACGACGGCGACTTGCGAGGAGACTGTAGATGAGGCCGACGATCGCGAGGCCCGCAATCAGCCAGCTCAGGGTCTCCCCGAGTGATCCGCTGGGTCCCCCGCCCAGCAACTGGAACGTCGTATCGAGCGGGGCAATTGTCCGGCCCCTCGCGAGCAGGAAGGCAGCGCCACGCCAGATGAGCAGGCCACCCAGGGTCACGATGAAGGAAGGGATGCCGATGTACGCGATCAGGAACCCGTGGAGGGCGCCGATCAGCGCGCCCACGGCGATCCCGACGACGACCACGACGATCCAGGTGTAGGGCTGGTTCAGGCCCAACCCCAGCGTGTTCGGGATCCATTCCGTCTGCATCAGCCCCATGATCAGGGCCACGAAGACCAGGATGGATCCGATCGACAGGTCGATGTTGCGCGACACGATGATCAGGACCATGCCGCACGTCATGATGGCGACCGCGGCGGACTGGACAGACAGGTTCCAGAGGTTGCGCGGAGAGAGGAAGAGGCCGTCGGACAGGAAGTTGAACGCGACCCAGAGGATGGCCAGAGCCGCAATCATGCCGAACAGGCGGCCGTCGATCTCCAGGCCCGCGAACACGGATCGGGCGGATCGCTTCGTTGGGCCGCCGGTGACGTTCGCCTGGAGCGGCTTTGCCTCGGTCATCACGACGCCTCAGTGGGGGTCATGGAGAAGGGGAACGCCCTGCGCCGCGGGATGACCGCGAGCGCAGGGCGCGTTCAGAAACCGGATCGGCGATTGACTACGGGCAACCCTTCACAGACGCCGGCTTGACGTCCTTGCAGAGTTCCGCAACGGTGATCCACTTTGCGTCGAGAACCACCTGAAGGTTGTCCTGCGTGATCGGCACCGGATTGAGGTTGACCCCATAGCCGTCGAGGCCCCCCGACGTCTTGACCGCCTTCGCCCCGGTCACCTTGGAGATATCGGGGTTCTTGCAGAGCTCCAGCGCGGCCTTGCCGGCTGCGGTGCCGAGGTCTGCCGAGTTCTTCCAGACGCTCACGACCTGCGTCCCCAGGGCCACGCGGTTGAGGGCGGCCTTGTCGCCGTCCTGAGCCCCGATCTTGACCTTGAGCTCAAGGCCCTGGGCCTTGAGCGCCGCCACGGCGCCAGTCGCCATGTTGTCGTTTTCCGAAAGGACCGCCTGGATGTCGTTGTTGGCTGCGGTGAGCATCTGCTCCATCTCGGTCTGTGCGGCGTCAGCCGCCCAGTTCGGGGTGTTCTGCTCGCCAACGATCTTGATCGCACCGGAGGCGATGAGAGGGTCGAGAACCTTCGCCATGCCCGTGCGGAGGAAAACCGGGTTTGTCTGGGTCTTGTCGCCCAGGATGATCGCGTAGTTACCCGTTGGCTGCGCCTTGGTAACCGCCTCCGCGATCATTCGTCCAACTTCAACGTTGTCGTGCGTCATGAACAGCGCCTTCGCGCTCTCCAGTTCGCGGTCATACGCGATGACCGCGATGCCGGCATCAACTGCCTTCTTGACCGACGGCAGCATCGCCTTGGGATCCGTGGAGTTGAGCACGAGGACCTTGATGCCCGCTGCAATCAGGGACTCCACGTTGGCCGTCTGGATGTCCGCCTTGTTCAGGGCAGAGTTTCCGATGTACGTGGCGCCACCGGCTGCCAGGGCGGCCCTGATGGCCGGCTCGTCCCGAAGCCCGTAGCGCTCCTCCTGGAACGTGGCCCACGCCACGCCGACCTTGCAGCCGCCACTCGCGCCGCCCGGCGCGCTGGTGGCGCTGCTGCTACAGGCACCAAATGTCAGGGCAGCGATCGTCAGGATCGCCGCCACCTTTCGAATGGACATTGTTCGGATTCCCCTCCCTGAGTATTCGAAGACGAGCAAAGACGCTCGGGCGCGCACTGCGCCGCACTTCGGGGCACTGTAACGCCCCGGGCCACCGAAGTCATCCAGCAATGTGGGTTCTCTTGTTTTCGTCCGGTCGATCCTCCTTTCGTGGCGGTCGCCCCGACTGGGGCATGGGCGACCCGACCAGCGACTGTGTCCACGGTGGGATACCCACCATTCGCTGCCGTGCAACGCGCGGATGGCCGCCAGATCGTTCTCCCGCCCGATCCCGCGGGACGGATGGTCCTGTCGCTCTATGGCGGGCCCCTTCAGATGATTCCGACGGTTCGACCCTCGCCCAGGATCGCTTCGTACAGGGCGGCCTGTCGCGCTCGAGCCGCCTGGTGGCGAACCGACCGCTCGGGGTCGCAGTGGACGGTCCGCGTGGGAGGGCCGGGGATCGCGCCGAGGTCCGGCAGCAGGCCCATGCCGCGGAGGGCCAGCAGCGCCGCCCCGCGCCGGGAGGCCTCGAGTGCTGAGGCGACGCCGATGTGCCGCCCCAGCGAGTCGGCGAGGACCTGTGCGAGCAGCCGCGAATGCGTCAGGGTCCCGCCCGAAGCCACGATCGCCGGAGCGCCGTGCAGAACGCCCGAGAGTCGATCGCCGATGGCCGCGAAGCCGTACGCCACGGACTCCAGAATCGCGCGGTAGATCGCCCCGGCGTCCGTCGCCGGAGTCAGGCCGATGAGCGAGCCGCGGGCCGTGTCGTGGTAGCCGAGGCCGCGCTCGCCGAACACGTACGGCAGCACGGTGAGCCCGTGGGCGTCCGCGTCGATGGCCGCCGCCGATCGCTCCAGGGAGGCGAGAGAGCGCCCGAGAAGCCGGCTGGCCCACGCCAGCATCCCCCCACCTTCGCTGAGCTGGCCCCCCACGAGGGCTCCGGCGCCCAGGCGATAGGCGAACAGGCCGGCGGGGATCGAGGGGGCGGGATCGGGGACGATGACGCGCAGGGCGCCGGAAGTGCCGACCATGAGGGCCGCTCGTCCGGGGCCCACGGCGCCGAGCCCCACGTTGCCACAGGCACCATCGCCCCACGCAGCGAACCAGGCAACATGCGCGAACCCCGGCCAGCGCCGCGCTGCGGTCCCGGACAGCCGGCCGATCGGCTCGTCGTCCGGCACAATCGCCGGAAGGTGGTCCGGGTCGATGTCCAGCAGCTCGATGAGCGCCCCGGACCACGTCCCGGCGGCCCGGTCCAGCAGGCCCGTCCCCGACGCCATCGACCGGCTCATCGCGAGACGCCCCATCAGCATCTCTGCGAGGAGTTCGGGGAAGCCGGCCCAGCGCTGTATCCGCGCGTGCTCCATTCGCAGCCGAACCACGCGCGCGGGCCAGTAGCTCGCGTGGACGGGAGCTCCCGTGCGCGCATGCGTGGCCGCCGGGTCGATCCGCCCCCGGAGCGCGACGGCCTCGCCGGCGCTCGTGGTGTCGGCCCATGAGAGCACAGGCGTGATCGGGCGCCCCGCCTCGTCGAGGCCCACGATGCTGTGGAAGAAGCAGGAGATGCCGGCGGCGACGACATCTCCGGCGAGAGGCCCGGCGATGGTCGCGATCTCGTCGATGGCCCCGCCGACCAGGTCGAGCAGCGCCTCATGGGAGAGCCGCACTCCGCCACCGGCGGCAACGTTCCACGCATACGGAACCTGCACCGCGCAGCCTATGAGGGTCCGCCCGAGACGGTCGTGCAGCGCAGCCCGGACCGACGACGAGCCGACGTCGAGCGCGAGGATCAGCGGCCGTTCAGCGCGATCCGGGCTGATCGCGCCGAGATCAACGGTCACGACCTCGTGCCGCTCATCATCCCTCTCGCTTGACTGGTCATACCGGTCAGACCACTGCTAGGATCGTGCCACGTCGGGTAACGTGGCGTCAACCACTTGTCGAGGGGAATCGGGGACCGTGGACGACCAGACAGCGCGACCATCTCGCCCTGACCAGTGGGGTCGCCGCGGCAGCCAGCTCCCGGATTCCCCGCGACATTCCGGCGACGCAATTGCGAGCGCCCTGGCCGAGCGAGTGCTCTCCGGCGACCTTGCGACCGGCGATCGCCTCCCCTCGGAGCGACGCCTGGCGCTGGCATTCGGAGCGAGCCGCCCGATGGTCCGCGAGGCCCTCCGCTCGCTCAGCGAGCGCGGCCTGATCGCCGTGGAGCCGGGTCGGGGGGCCTTCGTTCGCGGCGACGTGGGGCCCCGGCGGTTCCAGCCGCTGGACCTCGAGTACCGCCGCCGCGGCACGACGGCCCGCCAGTTGTCGGAAGCCCGCCTGATGCTGGAGACCGGGGCGGCTGCGCTCGCGACCGACTACGCTGACGCCGGTGATCTCGTGGATCTCGAAGGCGCGCTCGAACGTCTGGAGGCCAGCGCGACGCCCCTCGACCGGGTCCGCAACGACCTGACGTTCCACACCGCAGTTGTCGCGGCGGCGCACAACCCGGTGATTGAGACGATGTTCGCATCCATCCAGGTCCTGACCGTAGAACTGATGGTGCGAAGCGCCGGTGACGCGGAGGTCGTCCGGCAGAGCGCGCC
>JANPDJ010000013.1:0-2880 GCA_031431395.1 Chloroflexota bacterium
GCAGCGGCCAGCGCGGCGTCCAGGCGGCGGTCCCAATGGACGTAGCTGCCGAGGCCGATGGGCACGCCGCGCGCCACCACCTCGAACACTCCGCCTACCGAATCGCCGTTCGAGCGCGCCTCGTCGATGCGAGCGATCATGCGCGCCTCGGCCTCAGGATCCGGCGTGCGCAACGGGCTCGCGTCGCCTTCCTCCCGCGTGCGCGTGGCCCGGGCAGGGTCCATCGCCACCCCGCCCACCTCGGCGGTGAACGACCAGATGTCGACGCCCAGTTCGGTGAGCAGCGCCCGTGCGACCGCGCCCGCGGCGACACGCGCCGTAGTCTCGCGTGCGGACGAGCGCTCGAGGACGTTCCTGACGTCGTTGAAGCCGTACTTGTGCGCACCGGCCAAGTCCGCGTGGCCGGGCCGGACCCGCGTCACGGGCATCGCACGCTTGTTGCCTTCGTCGGCGAGGGCAAGCAGCTGGGCCGCCGCCTCGTCGGTCAGCGGTTCCACGGCCATCACCTGGGTCCAGTTGGCCCAGTCGCGGTTCCGGATCATCAGCCCGATGGGCGAGCCAAGCGTCAGGCCATGGCGCACCCCGGACAGGATTTCGGCCCGATCCTGCTCAATCGTCTGGCGTGCCCCGCGCCCGTAGCCGCGCTGGCGGCGGGCGAGGTCAACGGCGATCCCGTCCGCGGTCAGCGGCAGGCCGGCCGGGACGCCCTCGATGATGGTCCCGAGCGCCTGTCCGTGCGACTCCCCCGACGTCAGAAAGCGGAACCGGCCCACGTTACTCGGCGGCAGTCGCGTCGGCCGCCGACGCGCCGGCGGGTTCGCCCTCGGCCGACACGATGCCACCTGCCCGCGCTTCCTCGAGCCGCGCATGCATCAACTCGAGCGGCGCCGGCTGGCCGGTCCAGAGCGTGAACGCAGCTGCCCCCTGGTGGAGGAGCATGAGCTCGCCGTTGAGTACCGTATCGCCGGCCGCCTGTGCATCGCGCAGCAGGCGGGTCCGGCTGTAGATGAGATCCAGGACCAACAGATCCGGTGGCAGCAGTTCGCGGGGAACGGGGGTTTCGTCGGTGGTGAGCCCGATCGCGGTGGCGTTGACCAGCACCCGCGTCTTGGAGAGCTCCGATTCGATCACGGATTCGTGCCACGGCATGGCGCGCAGTTCCATGTGGGAGGCGCTCTTCGCAAAGTGCCGGACCAGCCCCTCGGCGCGATGGAGGTGCCGGTTGAACACGACGATTCGCTGGAAGCCCTCCGTGATGAGCCCGTGCACAACGGCCCGTGCCCCACCACCGGCGCCCAGAACGACCGCCTGGCGCGGCATCTTCTGCTTGCCGACGAGCTTGTCCAGCGCGAACCGGAACCCCGGCACATCCGTGTTGTGGCCGATGAGCTTCCTGCCCTCGCGGGTGATCGTGTTGACTGCGCCGGTGGCGTGCGCATCCTCCGTCAGGCGGTCCACGAGGGCGACGACCCGCTCCTTGTGGGGGATCGTCACGTTCGCGCCCAGGAAGTCGTCGCCGCGGAGTTCGGCGACCGCCTCCGCAAGCTCGATGGGCTTGCGATCCCACAGCTCGTATCGCGCATCGATGCCCAGCTTGTCGAAGGCGGCCTGCTGCATCGCCCCCGAGAGCGAATGCGCGACGGGATGACCGATCAGGACAACGCGCCTGGTCATGCTCGCACCCCTTCGAGGTCAGCAAAGAAGCCTGGGTAGGAAATCGAGGCACTGCCCGGACGGCCCACGGCGGTCTCGCCGTCCGCAACCAGGCCCGCGACCGCGAATGTCATCGCGAGTCGATGGTCATCAAGGCTATCGGTCGCGGCGCCGACGAGTGATGTCCCGCCGCGGATCTCGAGGTCGTCGCCGTCCACCCTGACGTCCGCCCCCAGCGCGCGCAAACCGGCGGCAATGCCCGCGATGCGGTCCGATTCCTTGTGGCGCAGTTCGCCGGCACCCCGGATTCGCGTCGTTCCGGACGCGCGCGCTGCGGCAAGGCAGAGGATGGGGATCTCGTCGATCGCGGCTGCGACCTCCTCGGGCCCGATGTCGATGCCGCCGAGCGCTGCGCTTCGCACGACCAGATCGGCGATGGGTTCGCCCACGCCGTCGTCGGCCCGGGCCAAGGTTGCGCGTGCTCCGCCTGCGGGCCGCTCAGCGATGTCCGCGCCCATGCGGCGCAGCAGGTCGATGACGGCGCGCCGGCTGGGATTTACGCCAACATCGCGAAGCGTCAGCTCTGCATCGGCGTGGATGGAGCCCGCCACGAGCCAGAACGCAGCCGCGGACACATCACCGGGGACCCGCTCGTCCACCGCCAGCACCGGTCTCCCTCCTTCGAGGCTCCACGCCACCGCACCCGAGCTGCCTGCCGATTCTCGTTGAACGTCGATGCCGCGCGCCCGCAGCATCCGCTCCGTGTGGTCCCGAGTGCCCACCGACTCGCGGACCGTTGTCCGCCCATCCGCGCGCAGCGCTGCGAGCAGAATGGCCGACTTGACCTGGGCGCTCGGCACGGGCGTCGTCACGTCGACCGCCCGGAGGGGGGTATGACCAACCACGGTGAGTGGCGGAAGGGAATCGTTCCGTCGAGCGTGAAGGACGGCGCCCATCGAACGCAGTGGCTCGATGATACGAGCCACCGGACGGCCGCGCAACGAAGCGTCACCGTTCAGGATGGCGTACATGGGCAGTCCGGCGAGGAGGCCCGCGGTGAGCCTGAGGCTGGTGCCGGAGTTCCCGCAGTCGAGCACGTCCTCGGGCTCCCGGAGGTCGTCCGCGCCCGGCGAACTGATGCGGTAGTCCACCGTGCGGCCATCTTCGCGAACGCGTTCCACCGTCGCGCCGAGGCGCGCGACGATGCCTGCCGTGGACCGGACGTCC
>JANPDJ010000014.1:0-2143 GCA_031431395.1 Chloroflexota bacterium
GTGAGTAGAGTGGGTGGTACTGGATGGTGTAGACCCCGTTCTCGGGTGTCCCGGGAGCGTCCGCCGGCGCGTGCCGCTCGACGAAGTCCCACGGAGGCGTGCGCGGCTGGACCGGGGAGCCCGATGCCGTCGGACGCGGGCGGAAGCCCGCGAGGATCGCGTCGACGAGGTCGTAGTCCGCGTCGTACTCGTGCGTGACGTCCCAGCCGCGGAGGACCTTGTACTCGTCGACAGTCGTCAGGACGGGGTGGAACGGGAACCAGAACCCGCTCGTGGCGATCGTCCGCGACGTGTCCGTGCTGTAGGTGAGAAGGGCCTCCTCGATCGGGCCGAAGCCGCCGGGATGGCCGTACTCGATCATCCCGAAGAACGAGAACGAACACATCCCGAGAGTGTGCGGTGAGTTGTCGTACAAGTAGTCCATCGCGTCGAGCGTTTCGGGGTGGGCATGGAACCGGGAGTGGCGCCCGCAGTTCGTGACGGCGATCCCCAGGCGGGCCTCTGTCGCCCGGACGTGGTCGTACAGGCCGGTTCCCGTGACGTACTCGAGACGCTCGCTGTCGTTGTGCAGCCCGACCTCGAGGAACTCGTAGCCCGCGGTCTCGCGGACCCATTTGTGGGCCTGGTCGTGAGTCGTGGCATCCGCGGAGATCACCGGATCGAGTACGTGATACGTGGCCGGCACCAGGTTTGCCGCCTCGAACTCGAGGATCGACAGGTCGTCGGAGGCGTCCACGTCGTGTCGGAGCGACAGAACGCCCCGGTGGCTGCCGAAGGTGCGGAGGCGCAGCGACGCCAGCTCGGGATCCCATGGCCGCAGGATCTGCCAGAGACGTGCTGCGATCGCGTCAGCCCAGTGGAGCGGGTCCTGCCAGCCGCGGATGGACTCCACGCTGATATGCGCCTGCAGGGCGGCTCCCAGCAGTTCGAACGGATCGTTGGCGAGGTACAGCGTCCGGTCCGTCTGCACGACGCCGGCTCCGATCCTGCGCGCCGAGGTGGCGGCGGGTCCCGAGGCGCCCTCGCCGAAGTCCCACAGGTCGGCCAGGACCCGCGACCCTGGGGCAGCCGCGACGCGCTGCACCCGGTAGCCGCCTGCTCCGGTCACGAGGACGTCGCCCCACGGATCGTCTTCCCTGGAAGGGGCGTTGGGCGTCCAGCGCCAGCCCGTAAAGCCTTCGGGCGTGACGGCCTTGATGCTGGCGAGCCCGAGCATCGTCACGGGCAAGTTGGTACGGCCGCTCACGACGAGGCGACGGTCCGGGGTGGCCAGCCACTGGCCCAGGGCTGCGACCGTTCCTTCCGCCAGCGCCCCCGCACCTGCGACGAACAGCGTGCCATAGGCATCGAGGCCCGCCACGAGGGCGTCCTCGGTCACGACATCGTGCTTGACGTTCCATCGGTTCAGCACGGTCGACTGTGCCACGGGTGCCAGGTAGGCGAATTCGCCCTTGAGCCAGTGGCGTTGCGTTCCGGTCGCGCCGGTGAACGGATAGATGGAGCCGGTGTCGATCGCCTCCCGGGCCAGTTGCCCCCGAGACCGTTCGCTGAACAAGACGGCGGCGTTCTGCCGACTGCCCGTTTGCGTCGAGCCGCGCAGGATCTTCATCCGAACAGTTCTCCGGAGACGTTCTGGAAGGCGTTCGTTCGCCCGGCGGGGGTCAGTGAGTGGCGCTCTCCCGGGCGATCCGGCGCAGGACGGCCGGCAGGATCCCGCCGTTGCGGTAGTAGTCCACCTCGATCGCCCCGTCGAGCCGCGAGATCACATCGAACCGCCGCGCCAGGCCGGTCGCGTCGTCGCGGGCGATGATCGTGAGGCGGCCACGGGGAGTCGGCCCCTCCGCCAGCCCGTGGATCGTGTAGGCCTCGCGTCCGGTGAGTCCCAGCGACGAAGCATTCTCGCCCGGCAGGAACTGCAGGGGCAGCACGCCCATTCCCACGAGGTTGGAGCGGTGGATGCGCTCGAAGCTCTCGGCGATCACGGCGCGCACGCCCAGGAGCAAAGGCCCCTTCGCCGCCCAGTCGCGAGACGAGCCGCTCCCGTATTCCCGGCCGGCGATGATGATCAACGGCACGCCCTGGTCGCGATACGCCATCGCAGCGTCGTAGATGAACATGGGCGCGCCGTCGGGGAGGTGGACCG
>JANPDJ010000015.1:0-3687 GCA_031431395.1 Chloroflexota bacterium
ATCGGGGACTGCTACATGGCTGTCAGCGGCCTGCCGCAGCCGCAGGCGGACCATGCCGAGCGCATGGCGAGTGCCGCCCTCGAGATGATCCCCGCGCTCAATCGGGTCAGCAAGTGGCTGGACCTGCCCCTTACCGTTCGGATCGGGCTGCACACCGGGGACGCGGTGGCCGGCGTGATCGGCCGCCAGAAGTTCGTCTACGACCTGTGGGGAGACACGGTCAACAAGGCAAGCCGGATGGAATCCCACGGGGTTGGCGGCCACATCCAGGTCACCGAGCGCCTGTATCGCCGGCTGAGCAACCGGTTCACGTTCACACCGCGCGGCGAGATCGAAATCAAGGGCAAGGGCTCGATGCCGACGTACTTCCTCGTCGGGACCAGGTAGCCGCCTGCGGGAGGGGAAACGTGACACCATCGGGCGCACGAGCCACGGACCGTGATCCCGATCTCGTCGTCGGCGAGGGAGGTCGGCCGGGCTGGAACCAGCCGGATCGGCGCCGCCGCGCGTTCCACGCCATGCCCGGCGTCTTCCGGTATTCGCTCGGCCTGCGGGCGCCCGCGATCCTGCGGTTCACGAAGGCGATCGACCATCGCACCGGTGACCTGCCTGCCGTGCAACGGCTGACGACCTCGCCTCAGTTCTCCGCAATGGTGGTCGCCCGCGATGGGGTCATGGTGTTCGAGCGATACGCGCCGGACTTCGGCCCGACCCAGCCGCACAGCGTCCAGTCGATCACGAAGACCACGATGCAGCTCGTTGTTGGACGGCTTGTCGAAGATGGTCGGGTGGACCTCGACCGCGAGGTGCGCCACTACCTGCCCGACATCGGCTCGGGCTACGCGGAGGCAAGGGTTCAGGACGTTCTGGACATGAACGTCATCAACGACTACTCGGAGGACTACGCCGACCCGAACGCCGCGGTGTTCGTCCAGGAGGCCGCGTTCGGCTGGCGGCTGCCCGGGCCGGGACAGCCGGAGATCAGCAACCGCGAGTTCGTCCGGAGCATCCGGAGCGCGGAGGTCAGCAACCGCACCGGCTTCGTCCAGTACAAGTCGGCGAACACGGACGTCCTTGGCGAGATCGCCGAACGGATCACCGGCCGGTCGCTCAGGAGCCTCCTGCTGGACATCGTCGAAGCAGCCGGGATCGAGGGGGTCTTCCACATCGGCACCGACCGGGCCGGCACGCCGATCATCAACGGGGGGGCCTGCCTCACCGCCCGCGACCTCGCCCGCTACGCCCTCCTGTTCGTCCGCGGCGGCGTCGGGGTGAACGGGAACGCGGTCGGCAGCCACGCCTTCATCGAGACGACGCGCCACCGGTCGGGCGTCTCATACGCCGCGCCCCGCGACTGGCTGCGTTACAGCAACCACACGATGACCGACGGCGTCTCGGTCGGCCACGGCGGCTATGGGGGCCAGTACATGCTCGCCAACCCGGACACCGGCGTTGTGGTCGTGTATTTCAGCGTCCTCGAGAACGAGGCGGGTTTTGACGCAGGCTACTCCGCGGCCGTAATCCGCATGGCCGAGGAGGTCTCCCGCGTCGCCGGCGCATGAGCACGAGGCGGGAGCGATCCCGCCTCGCTGGCCATTCAGGCCCCGGCAGGCGGCAGCGCCTCGCTGGCCGCACGACCCGGACGGCGATGGCGTGGATGCGGCAGTCCGTCGACGTTCTGAGCGGCCACGTCCTCCGTGATCCCTCAGGGCGCTCCCTGCTCGGCGCTGCGACGCGCAAACCAGGGCGAGATCAGCGCCGTGACAAGCGCGGATACCTCGTCTGTGGTCCTGGCGCCTGATCTCAGGTTCGCGAAGAACGCCGGGTCCAGGATGCCCCGGATGACCGCCACGGCGTCGGGATCATCGGCGAGCGGCCCCAGCGCGAGCCGCACCAGTTCCTGCCAGCGTGCGCCGTAGGCAGCTCCGGCTTCGGCCCAGGCGCCCGTCACCATCCGCTCCCGATGCCACATCTGCTGGAGCCTCGCGCTCTTGTCGAAGAACGAACCTGTCGCGCGGATGAGTCGCCCGAGGCGTTCCTCGATCGTGCGCGCCGCATCGAAGATCGAGAGCTCCGGGAGCGGCGCCTCGTCCGTCAGGCGCTCGACCATGGCGATGTCGAGGTCCTCGCGCGACCGGAAGTGGTTGCGCAGCGTCCCGGGCGCGACGTCCGCGCGCTGTGCGACCTGCCGCATCGTCATCCGGGACACACCCAGCTCGGTAGAGATCTCGATCGCCGCCTCGATGATCCGTTCCCGCGTCGCGCCCATCTGGGCAGTCCGCTCGCCCAGGCGATACGGCCTCGGCATCCTTCTCCAATCTATTGACTGATAGTAGCAAGTTAAATAATAGTGGGTGCGAGCGGGTCGGGCTTGATCGCAACGCAGCCCTCGTCCCACGCTCACGCAGGGAGGTCGACATGGGAAGCTATCGCATCACGCGACACATCGAGGCTGCACCCGAGCGGGTGTTCCGGGCGTTCACGGATCCTGCGTTCGTGGCGGACTGGATGGAGGCGGCCGGAGTGGTCGGCGCGACGGGCCCCCTCGATGAAGTCGGATCGGCGTATACCCTCGTGATCTGGGGCCCGTGGAAGTTCCGGACGAAGGTCGTCCGCGCCGAGCCGCACCGTCTGCACGAGACGGTAGCCCAGGGCCCGCTTGGATCCGCCGTGCGGATCGTGGCCACGCTCGCGCCGCGTAATGGTGGAACAGACCTCGAGTTGCTCACCGAGTACACCGTGCCGTTCGGAGCGCTGGGACGGTGGATGGACCGCCGCTGGATCGACAGGGAACCGCGTCCCACCGCGAACCGAGAGGTGGACCGATTGGTCGCGATCGTCTCGGAGCCGCACCCGGTCCTGCGACACCGGCGATCGATGACGAGTGTCTAGTCCGGTCATGCCGGGCTCGGCGGCCCCGGTGCAAGCCGGGGTCCTCGCCGGCATCGCCGGACTGGTGGCGTTCCTGCTGATCCACCACCTCCTGATCGTTCCGATGTGGTTCATCGCACCTGCCGGAGGCGTCCTCGCGGCCGTTGGGGGTGTCGCGGTCGGGACGGCGTACGAGGATCTGCTCCCGCACCTGCCGCCGCGGCCGTGGACGGCGATCGCGATCTTCCTCGTCATGGGCGCTATCCTGCTGCCCGCGTTCGCCCTGGCGGAGGTCTGGGGGCCGATGTTCGCCATGGGCGAGGACGGTGGGGGCACGCTTCTCGTGCCTGACGTGGAGGCTGGCGCCAGGTTCGTCGTCGGCTTGCTCGGAACCGCGGTTGTTGCAGGTGCCGTCCTGGGCTGGCTGCTCACCCGGTGCCGACGCGCCGTCGTGAGGCTGGCGGCCGCCGGACTTCTCCTCGCCATCGGCCCCGGCCACAACATCCCCATGCTGGGCGGCACCCCGGCGGTGGGCAACGAGTTGGTCATCCTGGCCACCGTCGCGGGGGTGGCGTCCGTGGTGCTGGTCGAAGCCCACGTCCGCTTGGTGCGGCACCGGCAGATCGTGGACCCCGTCCCGGTGCCGGAACGTTCCGTCGATCTCAGCGACCGCTAAGTGAGATTCCCCGGGAGGTTTGAGACTCTGTAGCGTGGGCGTCGAGGAGGGCGTCCATGGGGTTGAAGTCCGATCCCCGACGGTTGCCGCGGCGGAACCACTACCAGGAGGGGCCCGGCTTCCTGTTCGTGGCGACGCAA
>JANPDJ010000016.1:0-1991 GCA_031431395.1 Chloroflexota bacterium
GGGGTGGTCCGTCTCAATGACGACGCTCGAGTGGAATTCGCCAACCTGACGGCTCACGTTCTCCTTGATCGGGCGCCCGGTTCCATGCTGGGGCAGACGGCGATCGAGGCGTTCATCGACCGCCGGATCGAGGAGATCGCGCATGCGGCGGGCCAGACCGGGTTCGCCAGCGGTGAGCTGCACATACGTCCGCCCGAGGGGCCGACGTATGCCATCCGGGCGCGACGCTCGCCTACGTCCGGCGTGTGGCTGGTCCTCCAGGACGTGTCGGAGTTGCGGATGCTCCAGCGCATCCGCACCGAGTTCATCGAGAACCTGTCCCACGAGCTTCGGACACCGCTGTCCACCGTGAGTCTCCTGGCGGAGACGCTGGCGCGTGAGGCAGACCAGGCGCCGGCCCCAATCCCACCGAAGATGCGCGACCGCATCGCGAAGATCGAGGTGGAGACCGGCCACCTCGTCCAGATGGTGAACGAGCTGCTGGACCTCACGCGGATCGAGAGCGGCGGGCCCATCCAGCTGCTCCACGACGTGGATCTCCGGGCGCTCGCCATCAGCTCCGCTGAGCGGCTGCGACTGTTTGCCGAGCGGCAGGGTGTGGCACTCCATACCGACACGCCGCCTTCGGTGGCACCGGTGCGGGGTGACGTGGATCGCCTGGGACAGGTGCTCGTGAATCTGCTTCACAACGCCGTCAAGTTCAGCCCCGACGGAGGCGACGTAACCGTCCGCGTCAGGGTGGAGGGCGGTGAGATCGTGACGTCCGTCGAGGACCATGGCATCGGGATCGCGAAGGCGGCGCAGGCCCGGATCTTCGAACGGTTCTACAAGGTGGATCGCGCCCGTGTCCGTGGCGGAGGCACGGGCCTGGGGCTGTCCATCGTGCGCCACGTCGTGGAAGGCCACAACGGCCGTGTCTGGGTGCAGAGCGACGAAGGCGCAGGCGCAACATTCTCCTTCGCGATCCCCATCGCGGCCGACGAGTCGGCGTGAAGAACGAGAACACCGCCCGACTCGGCTCCGGCGGTCCCCTTGGGCGCTCGCTCGTTCTGGCGCACCGCGGCGATCACCGCCGCTGGATCGAGAACACGGCGGACGCCCTCATCGACGATTGCCAGCTGCCCGGCGTCGACGGCGTGGAGTTCGACGTTCGGACGTCCTCCGACGGCGAGCCAGTGGTTCTCCACGACGAGACGCTCGAGCGGACGTTCGGCTTGCCCCTCGTCGCTCGGGACACGCCGGCGATCGACCTGATGCGGGTCGGCGTGCCCCATCTTGCCCAGGTCCTGGCATTCCGGGGTCGGCGAGGCGTCCCGGCCCAGCCGGTGCGGATCGCTCGCACCACACGCGCATGGCTTCGAACAGGTCGCGCGGTATGCCGGTCAGCTCGCCGGTGAGGACCCCGCGGCCAACAGGGAATCCGTGTCCTCAATCCGCGTCACGGAGTCGCAAACCGGATGACAAAGGCGCGGCCGCGGCAAGCGCACCTGCGCCGACGCGCCCAGAGGGAGGATCACGGTTCTCCTTCCTGAGGAGGCGATCGGGTCCTACCCGGCGATCGGGGTCGAATTCGGCGCAGGCCGCGGTGCGCTGAGCACTCGTTGTCCGGCGACGAACCTTCTGCAGCGCCCGCATGCCATTTGGAGCAGACCGTCAGGCATGCGCACCGGCGCGATCTCGGGAGATGGCCGATAGCGGCCGCACGAGTCACAATCCATCGTCAGGGCTCCTTATCCAGCGTCGATGTGGTCTCCAGGCAACTCCGTGAACCATCCCGGCGCGAATGCCGCCGGCGTTGGTACGAACGCATCTCACCATGACGAACTGCGTTCGTCGCGCATGGGCGCATTAGTGAGATTCCCCGGGAGGTTTGAGACTCTGTAGCGTGGGCGTCGAGGAGGGCGTCCATGGGGTTGAAGTCCGATCCCCGACGGTTGCCGCGGCGGAACCACTACCAGGAGGGGCCCGGCTTCCTGTTCGTGGCGACGCAA
>JANPDJ010000017.1:0-3088 GCA_031431395.1 Chloroflexota bacterium
CTCTTCGTGACCGACCACGCCGGCGCGGTCGAATTCGTGCTCCACAACGGACGATCCGGCGAGGTCTAAAACGTGCCGGGCGAAGCCGAATTGCCGAACCGCGAGGGGGTCGCCGAGCTGCTGCGGCTCCTGGGCAAACCGTGGTCCCTGGTGCGGACGGTCGAGGACCGGCCCGGGCACGACCGGCGCTACGCGATGGACGGCACCAGGCTCCGGTCGCTGGGCTGGCAGAACCGGGTGGGCTTCTCGCAGGGGATCGACCGGACCGTCGCCTGGTTCCGCGAGAACGAGGCGTGGTGGCGGGCGATTCGCTCGGGCGAGTGGGACGCCTACTACGCCCGCCAATACGGCGCCCGGCTTGCGTCCGGCCAGGCCGCGGCCGTCGGCTTCGGCCCCGCCTCCGGCGCCGGCCCGGCCGTGGGGCAGGCGGCCGCCGCGGAGCAGGCATCGGAGCCTGTTCCGGAACTCGGCTGATGCGGGTTGTCGTCACGGGCGCCGCCGGCCGGCTGGGGCGCGCCGTCCTGGCGGCTCTCGATGACGCTCCGTTCACCGGGCCGGCCGGTGCGATCCCCTGGACGAAGGCCGAGTGGGACCTCGACGAGCCGGACGCGGTGGCGGATCTGATCGCGCGCTCCCGGCCGGACGCGGTCGTGCACTGCGCCGCGTGGACCGACGTGGACGGCTGCGCCCGCGAGGCGGACCTTGCGATGGCCCGCAACGGCCTCGCCACAGGCGTGCTCGCCGAGGAGTGCGCCGCGAACGGGGTTGACCTGATCGTGATCTCCACGAACGAAGTCTTCGACGGCCGCCGCACGGATGGGCAGGGATACGCCCCGGCCGACGTACCCAACCCCGTCAACCCGTACGGCGCAAGCAAGCTCGCGGGTGAGCGGGCGGCCGGGATCGCCTTCGAGCAGACGGACGGGGCCCGGCTCGCGATCGCGCGGACCGCCTGGCTCTTCGGGCCCGGCAAGCCCGACTTCCCCTCGAAGATCCTCCTCGCGGCGGAGAAGGCCAGGCTGGCCGGCGAGCCGCTCCGCGTCGTCGGCGACGAGTGGGGCTGTCCCACGTACACGGCAGACGTCGCGGAGGCGATCGTGGAGTTGCTGGGCGAAGGCTCGCTCGCCGGCACACATCACCTGGTCAACGGCCTGTTCGCATCGCGTGCCGATTGGGCTCGTTCCGTCGTGGCGCGCGCCGGGATTGACGTCGAGGTGGTGGAGGTGCCTCTGTCCACGTGGCCGCGACCGTCCACGCCGCCGCGATGGGGCGTGCTCCAGCCCACGCTGCTGCCGTCCGGGGAGCCGCTGCGGGCCTGGCCGGACGCGATGGCGGATTACACGCCGGCGCTGCTCCGGGGGCACCGGGCGGCGATGAGGGCGAGTGCCGGAAGCCTCACGAACGCCGGGAGCCCTGTGAACGACGCCTCGGCGTCTGCAGCCAGGGCGACACGGGAGTGAGTGCCGATCGACCGGCGTCGGCACTCCCCGGGGTCCGCTACGGCGTCATCGGGCGATTGGTCGATTCACGGGGGTCCTTCCGCGAGCTGTGGCGGGCGAGCCGCCAGCCGTCCCTGGCACAGGACGTGACGGGTCTGCCGGACGCCCGTTTCGTCCAGGCCAATCTGTCCACGTCGGCCACGGGCGTGCTCCGCGGCCTGCATTGCCATCGTCACCAGCTGGACTACTGGGTGGTCGCGGCGGGCCGGGCATTCGTGGCGCTGGTGGACGTCCGCCCGGTCGTCGCCGGTCGCGGTCCGGCCGTCGTGGAGACCCGCGAGCTCGGTGCAGACGAGACCGTGGTGATCCCGGTCGGGGTGGCTCACGGGTTTCTCGCGCTGGAGCCACTCCAACTGCTCTACCTCGTGACCAATGAATACGACGGAACGGACGAACTGGGCTTCGCCTGGGATGACCCGGCGGTGGCCGTGCCGTGGCCCAAGCTCGACAGCACGCCCGGCGGACGGCCCATCCTGTCCGATCGCGACCGGGCCAATCCGCCGCTGGATGAGCTCGTCAGCCGGTTGCGCGAGGCCGATTCGGGCCGCTGACTCCGGCCGGCGCCGGGTCCACCGACCCCTGCGCCCCGAGCCGACGCCGGTCATCGCCGCGCCCCGCCCGGGCCCGTCGGCGGGCTGCCGCGGGCAGCGGTGCGGCGGCGCGCCGGACGATGGGCCCATGCGGCGCTGGGACCATCTCGCGATTGTGACATGGTGCCTCCGCGGCGAGGATCGTGAGGCCTTCATTCAGGTCCTCCTCGCCCGGGCGCTGGTTCCCGGTCGAGCCCAGGACGAACCCGGAGTGGTGTCACCTTGCGTTCGATCCTCTCCGCGGCGCTGGGCACCGTCCTCGCACTGGCGGGGATGCTCGTTCCCGTAGCCGGATCCGTCCCGGCGGCCGTGGCCGCGAGTGCTCCCAAGGTCGTCATCATCGTGGGCCCCGTGGGCGGGTCCACCACGTCCTACCGGGCGGAGGCAGAGGCCGCGGCCACCGAGGCACGCAGGTACACCCCCAACGTCGTCACGATCTACAGCCCGAACGCGACGTGGGACGTGGTGAAGCCCGCTCTCCAGGGCGCATCCATCGTGATCAACATGGGCCACGGCAGCGGCTTCCCCAGCCCCTATTCGACCTCGCTCCAGCCGGTCAAACAGGACGGCCTTGGGTTGAACCCGGTCGCGGGAGTCGATAACAGCGCCGTCACGTACTGGGGCGAGCAATTCCTTGCGGCCGAAGTCGCGCTCGCTCCCGGGGCCATCGTGATCCTGGGCCACCTCTGCTACGCCTCCGGCTCGTCGGAGCCGGGCAAGGCCGACCCGAGCCAGGCCGTCGCCCAGCAGCGCGTGGACAACTTCGCAGCGGGCTATCTCGCCGCGGGGGCCGGGGCCGTCATCGCGGAGGCGTATGGTGGCGCAGCGGCGTTCTACGTGAACGCGCTGTTCACCGCACACGACACGATCGGCAACATCTGGGCGAACTCGTTCAGCCACCAGGGCAACACGTTCGCGTTCCCGAGCGTGCGGACACCGGGTGCCACCGTCCAGATGGATCCCGACAGCGCATCCGGCAAGTACTACCGGGCGCTCACC
>JANPDJ010000018.1:0-5776 GCA_031431395.1 Chloroflexota bacterium
GACGATGGAAGTCTCGGCGAGGCTCAGCTCCAAGGGCCAGGTCACGGTGCCGCGAGCTGTGCGCGAGGCGCTGTCGCTCGTGGAAGGAGATCGCCTCGTGTTCCGCGTCGAGGGCGATCACGCGGTGCTCGCACGAACCCCGGACCTCCTCGCGATGGCCGGATCGGTGAGTGTGCCCGCGGCGAAACGAGGGACACCGTGGGCAGAAGTCCTGCGCGTGACGAGGCGGACCCGGGCGGCCGAACGCCCGTGACCGCATTCGTCGACACCAACGTCCTGGTCAGACACCTTACGGGAGATCCGCCGGACCTTGCCGCGAAAGCAACCCGCTACCTGGCGAGTGCCGGTGAGCTGCTGTTGCCGGATCTCATCCTCGCCGAGGTGGCCTACGTCCTGGAGTCGTACTGCGAGTCGCCGCGAGAGCAGGTGGCCACGACCCTTCGGGCCGTGCTTGCCTTTCCCGCCATCCGCGTCCTGGACGCCCAGCTGCTCCAGCGGGCCGTGGAGGTCTACGACGTTCACCGGCTCGATTTCGCCGACGCCTACCTGGTCGCCAGCGCGGAGCGAACCGGGATCGGCGTCATCGCATCCTTCGACCGCTCTATCGATCGCGTCGGGACCGTCCGGCGCGAAGAGCCCGCCTGAGCAACGGCGGCCCGCAGCGTCGTCAGCGGATCGTGATCGTGAGCGGCTGGGTCGTGCTGACGCGAGACGACCCGCTGGTGGACTGCGCGGTCGCCGGTTCCCATTGATACGTGCCCGGGCTCACGACCCGCGCGCTGTACGCAAGCACCAGCTCGCGCTTCGTCGCGGTGGGCCCGACGCACCACGAGACGCGCTGCCCCTCGACGAGCCACGGCGCGATCCCGGCCCGGCCTGACGAGCCGTCGTCCTGGGGTCCCGGCCCGCTGCGAACGAGCGGCGACAGGCCCGATGGCAGCCGGTCCGTGATCTCGTAGCAGCCTGCGGTGGCCTGCGGGCCGAACCGAACGGTGATCGTCACCCGAACCAGCCGGTCCGCCGGAACCGGGTCCATCGGCGTGCTGAACGTGCGCGTGATGGAGACGTCCGGATCCGCGGTCGCGGCCGACGGGTCGAAAGCCACATCGTGGGTCGTGGTCACGGCGAGTTCGCCGGCGAGCGGCTCCAGCCGCAGCGTTGCCAGCTGGTCCGCGGTCAGCGCGACGCTCCAGCTCTCACCTGGCGCAAGATCGTGCACGGAGCGCACGGCATCGACGGTCGCCGCGAATTGCCCGGCCGCAGGATCCGATCGCTCCAGCGCACGTCGCAGGTAGGCCAATTCGTGGAGGACGAACAGGTCATCGTGGCCCGGGTTCGCCTCGACATAAGACTCCGCATCCGCGGCAACCGGGTCGCCGATTCCGGCCGCGAGCAGGGCGAGCAGCCCCGTGGCGTCCAGTGTGTCGTCGAGCGACGTGCCCACCTCCAGCCGGACCCAGGAGCCCAGGCGCTCGCCGTGCTGGGCGAGAAGGTCCCGCTCGATCGTTCGCGCCCGTTCGTCGTCGCCCGCCGCGGCGAACGCCAGGCCCAGGTAGAGCCGCTCACGGATCGTGAGGTCCGCTGCCGTCGCGAGCTGCGCTGCCTCCGCCAGGACCGGGTTCCCGAGCGCAGCGAGCGCCGCGAGCACCATCACGCGCCGCTCACGCGTGCTGTCGGGCGCCGCGGCCCACGTGCCGAGTGCTTCGCTCAGTTGCCACGGTTCGAAGCGCTCCGGCGCGGCAAGCGCAGCGCGGACCGTAAGCGCGAGGTCCGGGCCGGAATAGGGCAGGAGTGCGACCCCGCGCTCCGACTGGTACAGCGTCGGGTCGAACGGAGCCGGCGGAAGCGACCACGCCGTTTGGCCGAACTCCGCGATGAGCAGCTCCCGGGCGACGGCTGCGGCCACCGCCTGGTCCACGCGGGCGCCTCCGCCGCCGGCCATCGCCGACAGCGGGGCGAGGAACCGTCCGCGGCCGGCATCGGTGATCGTCACGGTGGTCAGGCCCGTCGCAGGGTCCGGCCGCCAGTCGGCCGTGAGGGGCGCGATCGTCGTCTCGCTTCGGGCCAGTCGCGACGAGATCACCGTGAACCGCCGGACCAGCCGGTACGTACGCCGGTCTGCGCCCGTACCCGATTCGCCGTTGATCGTCACGACGTGCTGGCCCAGGGTGAGCACCGGCAGCGAGACCGGGACGGCTTCGAATGCCGTGCCCTCGACGGTGACGGGCACGAGGCCCAGCGTGGGAGCCTCTACGGTGAAGCGGACGGCATCACCGGCCCGGAGGTCCGCTCCGTAGCCACGCAGGCGGAGGACCGGCTGCTCGCCGGCGAGGTACTCCGGTGCCAGCACCGCCTCCACGAAGAACGGCAGGCCGACCGGGACCAGGACGTTGGCAGCGCCCGCCTCGTACCGCGTGGTGACGCCCGCGGCCGAGACATGCCAGGAGGTGAGATCGTCCGACAGCGGGAACGTCACGGTCGCAACACCGTCCAGCCCAGTGACGACCTTGCGGAAGAGGAGCCAGTCGCGGAAGTTCTCACCGCCACCGGTCGTGTCGCCGCAGCCGAAGCCGCTGGACGGGAACGGCGGCTGGTGCGTGGCGGAGGTACCCAGGATGCCGGATGCCACGAAGCGGTACAGCTCTCCCAGCAGGTCGAGATCGGACGCCCCGCCGATCGCGTACAGCTTCTCGTCCACGGCCTTCAGGATCACCGAAGCGGGCACCGGCCGACCCAGCCGGTCCGTGGTCAGGACGGCGAGCGACACCTGCTCGCCGGGGCGGTACCGCGCGCGGTCCGGCGTGATCGTGATGTTCAGCGCCCGTTCGGACAGCCTGAGGGCGGCCATTGCCGGGCTGTTCGCGGGCACGTACCCGCGCCCCGTGAACCAGACGGCGCCGATGGCAGCGTTCGGAATGTCCGCTTCACCGAACGGGCGATCGAGCGTCGAGGTCCGCTGGACCCTGGTGTCGAGCAGGCCCTGCCTCGACACGGTGAAGAGATATCGGTTCACGCCACCCGACGGCAGCGGCCCGGCGTTGTCGTGGAACGTGATCCGCAGGGGTTCGTCGATTCCGTACCGGGTGGCCTCCCCGTACCCGCAAAAATACGCGTTTGCCAGCACCGGCCGGGTCCCGGTCGACGGGGAGGCCGACGTCGCGGGCGAAAGCCAGAGGGTCAAGCGAACAGGACGTCCCTCCGCGTCAGCCGTGGCGAGGACGACGCGGTGCTGGTGACTGGGCGCGGAGACCGGGAGGGCCAGGCTGAAGGTGCCGTCGGCCGCGCTTGTCAGCGACGTCGTGCTGATTCGCGTTTCGCGAATGTCGTACGAGTACAACGGGATCGAGACCTTCCGGATGAAGTCGTACGAGCGCCCGATCACGGTGCGGACCGGCACGAGATCGTAGATCGTCGCGGTCATGCGGCCCGAGGCGATCGGCTTGCCGGCAGGATGCAGTTCGAGCCCCGGCAGCGGGATCTCCCGGTCCAGGCGATCCCGGTCGAGGGTGCTCAGCGTGCCGGTCACCTTGAGCGACCCGTTCGCAATCGTGCCCGCCGCCTCGATCCAGCCGTTGCCGGTGAACACGGCGACTTCGATCGATCCGGAGATCTCGCCCTCCTCCGGATCAGCCGGGGCGGCCGAGACGCCGCTCCATACCCAGGATCCACCCGCGTCCCGGGTCCGGGCGATGAGGCGCGCCGTGGCGACGCCCCGGCTGTCGGTCACTGCACGGGTGGCCACGTCCTCGTTTCTGATGGACAGGGCGACGCCGGGCGCCAGCGTGCCGTCGAAGAACGCCACGGATGCCGACACGCCGATGGGCTCGCCGGCGATGTACGCGTGGCGATCCGTGGTGACGGTGATCGCGTAGGCGGGCTTGCGGATATCGGCGACCGTGATGTACGTCGTCGACAGCAGCTGGTCGCCGGTCCAGAGTTCCACCTCGTAGGAACCAAGGGGAAGGCCGGCGAAGGGAACGGACACGGCGAACATGCCGCGTGCGTCCGGGTCGGTGGTACTGGCGGCGATGGCCGGGCTGCGTCCGCCCTGTTCCGGGCTCGACTCGGTGACGAGGCGCACCTCGACTTCAGCGGGAACCGCACCCGTCGCGCGCTCGCGGACAAGGCCCAAGGCGTTCAGCGTGTCGGTACGCCGGTACTGGCTGCGGTCGGTGGAGAAGGCGAGCCAGTAGCGCTCACCCGGCTCGTTGGCGCGGGAGACGTCACGCGCCTCGGCGGCGTACATGGGGCCCGACTGGATGCCGAGGGCCGCAAGCGTGGTGCGCCCGTCGGGAGCGGTGACGATCACGATCGGCGGATCGCCTGCCAGCTTCTCCTGGTCGGCCTGGCGGAGGTCCGGCGGGGTGGGCGAAACGGAGAGCCCCGTCGCGTCCGTGGGCCGGAGCGTCGACCCGGCGGTCGTTGTGACCGTGGCGCCCTTGATCGGCAGGCCTGTGGCGACGTCGTTCGCCCAGACGACGGTCCGGGTCTCGGTCGCCATCGCGTAGACGGCCACCTCGGTCACCTGGAGCAGGGCCTGCTCGTCGCGGCCGCCGTCGCGCGCAAGGACCACCAGGTACCAGCCGGGGTCGAGGGCAACCGGGAAGCGGATCACGCGACCTCCCTCTGGGTCGATCGACTCCAGGCGCCCGTCGAACGCCAGCGTCCTCGCCAGTCCGGCGGTCGAGACCAGCCCCACCGACGACCACTGGGCCCAGGTGGGCGCGGTCAGGATCTCGCGGGCGGCAGTGACCGCGGCCCCCTGCGTTGGCAGTTGGAAGACGGTGACGCCGACCGCCCGGGGCGCCGGGGTGGCCGTCACGAAGACGCCGACCACCGGTGGCTCCCCCGGGGCGGACTCGAGGATCGGCCGGCCGAGGAAGATGCCGGCCAGCCCAGATGCCGGCGGCCCGGTGCGAGCAGTCTCGAAGGCGAACACGACGTCGGCTTCGAGGACCTGGTCGGATCCCTGGATCGCGACACCCCGGCTGACCGTGACCGTGTAGACCGTCTGGGGGGCGAGGTCCTGGAGCGGGACGAAGGCGAGGATCCGATCGTGCTGTTCGAAGCGTCCGGGCGTCGCCGGTTCGATCCGGAAGTGCTCGCCGGCGCCCGTGATCCCGTCCTGGTCGAACGTGACTTCGATGCCGGTGTCCACCGGGACTGCCGTGGCCTGGTTGTCGGGCAGCGTGGTCACGACGTGCAGGGGCGCCTTCGTCTGGAAGGCCCATGAGCCCGCGAGCGTGCCGCCCGCCGTCTTCAGCCGGAACCGGTACGTGGCACCGGCCGCGAGGGGCTCCACCGGCCGCAGGCGGATGGTGGCAGCGTCAGCGCCCGGTTCGGTCGTGAAGGCCAGCAGCGGCTGGGTCTCGATGCGGGCCGCCAACTCTTCGGCGCTGCTCGAACCGCGGCTGCGGAGCGTGAACGTGGTCGTCGCGGAGACGCCCGCGCCGTCCCGACTGTCCGCGGTCAAGTCTGCGGCCGGCGTGGCCGGCGGGTGCTCGATGCCCGTCCATGACACCGGGGACACACTCGGGGACGGGGAGGCCGCGGGAGGAGTGGGTGTCGGGGCGGGCACGGTTGGCGCGGCCGTGGGGGTTGCGGTGGCGGGGGGAGCGCTCGACGGAGCCGCGGCGGCCGTTGTGCTCGCCGGCCCCGCGGTTGGGAATGCCCAGCCCGGCGGCCGCCCGTCCGGCGTGGAGGCGAGAGCCAGGGCAATCAGGGTGCCGGCCGCGAGGAGGACGACTGCCGAAGCCCGCGCGCGCCGCGAGCTCGT
>JANPDJ010000019.1:0-3227 GCA_031431395.1 Chloroflexota bacterium
TAGACGTGGCGGATCGGCCGGTCGGGTGTCATCACCCGCGTGTGGAGCTTGAGCTCGACAGTCTCCAGGCCGTTCCGCAGATGCGCCTCGGCAGATGGGTCGATAGCGCGGAGCGCCACCAGCAGTCGGTTTCGGGCTGGCAGCAAGTCCGGTGCCACGAGATCGACGATGCCGGCGCCCACGGCTCGGGGTCGATCGTGGTGACCGAGGGCGCGGCGCGCTTGCATGTCCGGCGCGCGCGCCCGGCCGTCTGTCACCGTTCGTCATCGCTGCGTGGAAAACGTTGGTGAAGCGTCTGCATTTCCCTCTTCTCACGCACGCACGCACGCGAGGGGGTCGTGCGATGCTCAACGCGACGCACGCCGGTGCAGGTCCCAGCGGCATGGACCTGCACGGAGAACCTACCCGGAGGTTCCCACGGGAGCAATGTCAGAGTTTACTTACGCGTCGGAGTGCGCCCGAGTACGATCGGCGGGATGGGAGAAGGACTTCGATAGGCGCGATCGAGTCGGTTGGTCCCCATCTCGCGCGCCTGCTGCCGGACGCTGACGCCGGCACCCTGGGTCGCCTGGAGCAAGCTGCCCGGCAACAGCCGTTCTCCAACCGTGACCTGTTGCGCGCGCGGGGGAACGAGTTGCCCCCCTTCCTCGTGCTCGGTGGGCACGTCATGGCTCGCCGCGTCGCGGAGACGGGACAGGTGCGTGCCGCGCTGATCGCAGGGCCTGGCTATCTCGGCGGACTTCGCTCGATCAGCGACCCGGATGGTGAGCCGTTCTACGAGTTGGTTGCCTTGACCGACGGGATATGGACGACGTGGGACCCGCACCTCGTGCGGAGGCTCGCGCTCCAGGACGCCGGGCTGGCTGTCGGCCTTCTTGATCAGTCATCGGATTTCACGGTGGTTCTCAACCTGCGACTCGATGAACGGTCCTTCGAGAGTGCGCGCCAGCGGATGGCCACGATCCTGACTCGGTACGGGAAGGCGATATTCGACACGCCTCATCCAGTCGCGCGGCGAGCCGACCTCGCAGCCATGATCGGTGCGAGCCGGGTGATGATGTACCGGACGCTGCGCGAACTGGAATCCGATGGTCTGGTGAAACGCCAACCCGGAGGCGGCATCGTCGTGCTGGACGAGGAGCGTCTGGCTCGACTCGTCACCGTGAGACCCCCAGACGGGGCTCCGGCTCATGACCAATGAGCAGTCGGGCGGCTCGGGCAACGGCAATTGGGGGCTCGGACGATGTGACGCCGTCCAAGGTCGTCAGGCGTCGACCCGGGACGTGTCCACGTCTCGCGGGCGGCACAGACTCCATTCACACGATCGAGACTCGCCTCTCAACGACCGTCACTGAGGCGTGGCCGCGGCAGTGAACGTCTCTCGCTGCGCGGGTGGCCAGCGCCACTCAGTCCGGAGGCGCCGGTTCAGGAGCCTGGAAATGTGCGAGACGACGACGTACGCCAGCATTCGTTATGGCGCCACCGCTATCATGCCACCATGCACCGCACCACTCTGATGCTTCCCGAAGAAGTTCGGGACCGCCTTCGCCGGCTCGCCGCCGATCGCGGCGTGTCGATGGCGACCCTGATCCGTGAAGCGATCGACGAGAAGGTTGACAAGACTCGGCCAGTGCCGCGCAGCCTGGGGATCGGCGCCTCGGGATCGACCGATACGGCCCGGCGCACGGCGGAGGAGCGGCCTGAGCCCCGCACGTGGCGCTGATTCTCGACACAGGGCCGCTCTATGCATCGCTGGACCGGTCGGACGCTGACCACGCTGCCTGTCGGTCGCTCATCGAGGGCGCGCGCGAGCCGTTGCTGATCCCCGCCCCGGTGCTGGTGGAGGTCGACTACTGGATCCACCGGCGCCTCCACCCGGGTGCCCTGGTCGCCTTGCTGGCCGACATCGAGGCTGGGGCATATCTCGTCGAAGATGTCGCCCCGACGGACTACGCTCGCGTCCGCGACCTGTGCGACCGCTATGCGGACGCGGATATCGGCTTCGTGGATGCCGCCGTCCTTGCGATCGTGGAACGGCTCGGTGAGCCGAAGTTGGCAACCTTGGACCGGCGCCATTTCGGGATGTTGCGGCCGCGACACGTTGACTCACTGATCCTTCTGCCCTCCTGACGTCGCGTATTCGTCAGATATGTGCCGCACGACTCGTAGTCGCCCCGGATGGCCGATTCGGAGTCACCTACCCATGGGGCGACTGGTATGCGCTCGCCGAGGCCCCGATCGGCGGAAATGGGGCGGAAGCCGTGCGTGAATGCGCGGCCGGATGCGGTGCGCACCTGCGAATCGGCGCCGAATAATCACCGGAAGACTGCCTGACAGCGGGGATGGGTCGCGGGCTTGTTCAGCAGTCGCGCCGCGGGCAGGTGGTTCGTATCGTGATGGCGCGCCCGACAGGGGTCGCGCGTGCGGCAAGGCCGCGCCGCGCGCCGCCGGCCGTCGCCGGCCGCGGGCCGGCGACTCGCATCAGCGCCGCATCAGCGGCGCCCCACCACGAACCACGTCTCGATCGTGCCCTTGCCCTTCACCTCGACCGTTCCCCGGTGTTCCAGCTCGAAGGCGTCAGCCAGCCGCTCCCTGGTCTCCGCGGTGATCTGCAGCCGGCCGGGGACGCCGGTGGACTCCATCCTGCTGGCCGTATTGACCGTGTCGCCCCAGACGTCGTAGATGAACTTCTTCAGGCCGATCACGCCGGCGACGGCCGGCCCCACATGCATCCCGATCCGGACCTCGATCTCCGTGCCCGCGGTCTGCCGGAAGTGCGCCAGTTCCTCGATCATTGCCAGGCCCATGTCGGCCACGTCGGCCGGGCCGGAGAGCGGCGGTGCGATGCCGTCGGGCCCGGGCTCGCGCGGGAGGCCACCCACGACCATGTAGGCGTCGCCCACGGTCTTGATCTTCTCGAGGCCGTGGCGTTCCGCCAGCTCGTCGCACATCGTGAAGAAGCGATTGAGCAGGTCGATCAGCTCGGCCGGCGAGAGGCGTGACGAGAGCGCGGTGAACCCCACGACGTCGGCGAACAGCACGGCCATGTCGTCGAACCGGTCCGCGATGACGGTTTCGCCGCCGCGCAGCCGCTCCGCGATCGACCGCGGCAGGATGTTCAGCAGGAGGCGCTCGTTGGCAGCGCTGAGGCCCTCCACCTGGCGGACCGCCGTGATGTCCGTGCCGTAGACGTTGATGGCGTCGTACTCGTACATGGAGACCACGCG
>JANPDJ010000020.1:0-9120 GCA_031431395.1 Chloroflexota bacterium
TGGCAGCCAGCTGGCTGACATGGTTGGATGTGGCGGGCGCAAGGCTGCTCCTTGGCAGTGCCACGGTGGCACTCACCGAATCCGACTCCGCGCGCACGACGACGGCCACCCAGGCCGGGATCGCCCCGAGCACGAGGCCCGTGGCCGAACTCGGGCGGGCCGCTGCCATCGCCTCCGCCACCGCACGCGAATCAAGAAAGCCGAAGGCAAGGCGATCGCCGGGGATGGCGGCCGTGGCGGCCTTGAAGGATGCGCTATCGGCGAACGTTGAAGCGCCGCTACTGTCGATCGCCTCGTGCACCGAGGCCGTGTCGCCCAACACCAGTACGTTGGACACGACGCCGAACTCGGCAGTCGCGCCGCGGTGCTCGAAGGTCGTGAGTACGACCCCGGCATAGGTTTCCGACCCGGTGCCCGGGCCGAACGTGGTTTCCGCCCAGGCGCGCGCAGCCGCGGGGTCCTTCACGCTGACGAGCAGCAGGCCGGTCTCAGCCGACGGGCGGGTACCGGTACCGGGAACGCGGGCGGCTGGCAATCGCGTCATTGCGACCGCCACGGCGTCACCGAGCCAGCCCTTGAGATTGCCGGTGAAGGTCTGTGAACCGCTCGACGCCTGTCCCACCAGCTGGTCCAGGGCCTGATCGAGCTTCGTTCCCAGCGAAGACTGGTCCGCGAAGCCCGGGAAGTGGGCCAGAAGGTTGGCCACCTGCTGTCGCTGGTCACCCGGCGCATCGAGGCGGAGTTCGAGATAGCCCACCGTACCCGCGGGAACGTATCGCACGAGTGCCGATGCCGGCGTGCCCGCCGAGAGGGCCACGAACCCGGCGGTTGACGCGATGACGGTGACGGCCGTGACCAACGCGGCGATGCCCCACCGCGCACGCGGTCCTCGTCGCGGTCGGACGTGCGTCATCCCGCGGACCGGTTCCGTGGCGACACCGGCCGCGAAGTCCGGCTGGCGATCGGCCGATTCGATCGGCTGTGAGCCGGGCGATGCCTGCTCAGCACCGGCCTCAGCCCGGTCCGCCGCGACCGCGATGCGTTCATCGAAGGTCATCGAGGTGCCTACCGCCGGCCGAGCAGTCCGGCGGGCATCCGCCGCCCGCCGCCGCCCGCCATCTGCTTCATCAGCTTCTGCATCTCACCGAATTGTTTCACGAGACGGTTGACGTCCGTCAGCGTGGCGGCAGATCCGGCCGCGATCCGCCGTCGGCGCGACGCGTTCAGGATCGTGGGGTCGCGTCGCTCGCGTGGCGTCATCGAGCGGATGATGGCCTCCGTGCGCTTCAGCTGGCCGCTGTCCACGGCCTTCTGCGCCTCCTTGGCCATCCCGCCGAGGCCCGGGATCATGCTCATGACCTGCCCGATTGGCCCCATCTTCTGGAGTTGCTGCATCTGATCGAGCATGTCCTCCAGCGTGAAGGAGGCCTTGCGCAGCTTCTCCTCCATCTTCTGGGCCTGCTTGATGTCGATGGTCTCCTGCGCCCGCTCGACGAGCGTGAGAATGTCGCCCATGCCCAGGATCCGCCCGGCCAGGCGGTCCGGGTGGAAGACTTCAAGGGCGTCCGTCTTCTCGCCGGTGCCCATGAACTTGACGGGCAGTCCGGTCACCGCGCTGATGGACAGGGCCGCTCCGCCGCGTGCGTCGCCGTCGATCTTGGTGAGGATCAGGCCCGTGACGGGCACCGCGTTCACGAACGCCTGCGCGACGGACACGGCTTCCTGGCCTGTCATGGCGTCCACGACCAGCAGCGTCTCGATGGGCCGGACGGCCGCATTGACGGCAGCGATCTCGGCCATGAGGGCTTCGTCGAGGCTGAGGCGTCCGGCGGTGTCAAGAATCACCACATCGCGGGACTGCTTTCGTGCGGCGTCCACGCCCTGCCGGACGATGTCCACGACCGACGTCCCAGCCGGAGCCCGGTACACGGGAATGTCGATGCTCTTGCCAAGCGTCTGCAGCTGGTCAGCCGCTGCTGGCCGGTATGGATCTGCGGCCACCAGGAGGGGCCGGCGCCCAAGCTTGACGATGTGGCGCGCAAGCTTGGCAGACGACGTGGTCTTGCCGGAGCCCTGGAGGCCCACCATCGCGATCACCGCCGGTGACCCGCTGAGACGGAACGTTCGATCACCGGCCGAAAGCAGGGCCTCCAGCTCGTCGTTCACGATCTTGACGACCTGCTGGCCGGCGGAGATGCTCTGGAGCACCTCCCCGCCGACGGCGCGCTCCTTGACGCGGGCGACGAAGTCGCGCACGACCTTGAAGTTGACGTCCGCCTCGAGCAGGGCCAGACGGACGTCGCGCATGGCGGCGTCCACGTCCGCCTCGGAGATCCGCCCGCGGCCGGTCAGGGTCGCGAGGGTGGTTCGCAGGCGGTCGCTGAGTGCGTCGAACACGGCCGAAGGTGACTCCTGTGTGTCCGGCGGCGGAATGGGGCGCCGGCGTGGTGCGCGGGTTCTGACGCACCGAGGTGAGCGAAGTGTACCGAATCCGGTGCGCCGTCCCGAATCAGGGCCGGTCCCGGTGCGATCACCTCGGGCGCGTCCGGGTGCACGAGAGCCGGTCGTGGTGCCGGATGAGACGGGTTTCCCTCCCGGCGACAGGACCATCGTTCCGCGCCCGGCGGTCGCCACGGGTCCAGACTGCCGGCATGGACCAGCGACGCATGTCGATCCTCGGCGCCACGATTGTCTCGTCGTTCCTCGTGGCCGGCTTCCTCCAGGTTGCAGCTGCGGGAACAACGGCCGATCCACGTCTGGCGGCAGGGGGTCTCGTTGCCCATGCGCCCATCACGGGCGCATCCGCCGCGGCACCACGGGTGCAGGCACCACGCCGGACTCCCCGGCCCACGGCCACGCCGAAGCCGACGCCCACGCCCACGCCAACTCCGACCCCAACGCCCAGCCCCACTCCGACACCAATCCCGACTCCCACGCCGACGCCCACGCCGACGCCGGCCGGCGGCGGCCCGTCCTTCGGCGGTTGCCCCGTATTCCCGGCCACCAACGTGTGGAACAAGCCGGTGGACACCCTGCCCGTACGGTCGGACTCGGGCGCGATGATCGCGGCGATCGGGGCGACGGCCGGCCTCCACCCGGACTTCAGCAATGCCGGCGGATACGGGATCCCGTTCAATGTCGTCGGGTCGACGACCCCGCGGAGCACCGTTACGTTCTACTACCCGGACGAGTCCGACCACGTCGGCTACCCGATTCCGGCCTCTCCGAAGATCGAGGGCGGCTCCGACCGGCACATCCTCATGGTGGACACGGACGCCTGCCGGCTCTTCGAGCTGTACGACGCGTCACTCTCGGGCGGCGCGTGGAGCGCCGGCTCCGGAGCCACCTGGGATCTCCGCTCGAATGCCCTCCGGCCGGACGAATGGACGAGCGCCGACGCGGCCGGCCTGCCGATCTTCCCGGGACTCGTGCGCTACGACGAGGTGGCCGCCGGCGCCATCCGCCACGCGATCCGCTTCACCGCGCCGTCCACATGCGCCGGCTACATCTACCCGGCGCGCCACCAAGCCGGCAGCGGCTCATGCGCGACAACGCCTCCGATGGGACTGCGCCTCCGGCTGAAGGCCTCCGTCAACATCTCGGCCTACGGGACCCAGGCGCAGGTGATCCTGACCGCACTCAAGAAGTACGGGATGATCCTCGCCGACAACGGCTCGCCGCTCTACATCACCGGCGCCCCCGACAGGCAATGGAACGACGACGTGCTGCACGCACTGGGCCAGGTCAAGGGCGCCGACTTCGAGGTGGTGGATACGACCGGTTTCGTCAGCGGCTAGCGCTCAGTCGGCGAACAGCGCCCGAACGAACCCCTCCGGATCGAACGGCAGGATGTCGTCGATCTTCTCGCCCACGCCGATGAACCGCACGGGAACGCCCAGGCTGCGCTCGATCGCGAACACGATCCCGCCCTTGGCCGTGGAATCCAGCTTCGTGAGGACGATCCCGGTCAGACCGACCGCCTCGTGGAATGCCCGCGCCTGTGCCAGGCCGTTCTGCCCGGTCGTGGCGTCGAGGATGAACCACGTCTCCGGTCGTGCGCCAGGCAGGCGCCGGTCGATGATCCGGCGGATCTTCGTGAGCTCGTCCATGAGGTTGGACTTCGTGTGAAGCCGTCCGGCCGTGTCGGCGATCACGAGGTCCACGCCGCGCGCCAGCGCTGCATCCAGGGCGTCGTAGACCACGGCCCCCGGGTCGGCCCCAGGCGCATGGGCCACGACCGGCACGCCGGATCGCGCCGCCCAGTGCTGCAGTTGCTCGATGGCCGCGGCCCGGAACGTGTCCGCCGCCGCGAGCAGCACCACGCGGCCCTCCGCACGGTACCGCGCCGCCAGCTTGCCGATCGTCGTGGTCTTGCCGGTTCCGTTGACTCCCACGATGAGGATGACGGCCGGTTGGTCGAGGCCGGCCGGCTCGGGCGTCCACCCCGGTTCCCGCGGCACCAGCAGGCCGGCAAGCTCCGCCTCCACGGCGAGCCTCGCGCTGCCGGTGTCACGACGCTTGCGGGCCCGCTCTACGACCTCCGCGGCAAGGGAGGCGCCGACGTCGCCCCCGATGAGCGTCTCCTCGACGTCGTCCCAGTCGGCATCGCTCGGGCCGCCGACACCGAGGATGCCGCGCAGCCTCGACATGAACCCGCCGCGCGTTCGCTGGAGGCCCTGCGCAAGCTCAACTGCGTCGTGGGCGGCGGTCGGCCGGTCCAGGAGCGGCTCGGGAGCCTCCACGTCGGGCCACGCCGGCACGTCGGCCAGGGTCGCGAACGCGGGATCTGCAGTCACCGGCGCCTCACCCGGTTCGAGGGTGTCGCCTTCGGTTGTCTCGTCTCGGGATCTGCGTCGCCAGAACAGGGCACGCTCCTCGTGGTTCGCCGTCAGCCCGCGGCAACAAGCTCCGGGTCACGGTCCGCGCCGCCGCGGCCTCGTCCGGCAATCGCGGTGGCCTCATCGAGGCGCAGGCTCACGACGCGGCTCACGGAATCATCGCCCACCGTGACCCCGTAGAGCGCGTCGGCCGCCTCGATGGTCCCTCGATTGTGGGTGATGACGACGAACTGCGTCGTGCCGGCCAGCGTGCGCAGAGCGTCGGTGAACCGGCCGACGTTCGACTCGTCCAGCGCGGCATCCACCTCGTCGAGCACGCAGAACGGCACCGGTCGGACCTCCAGCATCGCGAACAGGAGGGCGACCGCGGTCAGCGCGCGCTCCCCGCCGGACAGCATGGCCAGGGCCTGCTGCTTCTTCCCCGGTGGACGCGCGACGATCTCGACGCCGGTGGTGGACAGGTCCTCGGGGTCGGTCAGGCTCAGCTTCGCGTATCCGCCGCCGAACAGCTGGCGGAAGCGGGTGTCGAACGCGCCTTCAAGGGCCCGGAACGTTGTCCGGAACTGGTCCGCGATGAGAGCGCTCAACTCGGCGATGAGGTTCCGGGTGGCGGTGATGGCCTCGCGGAGGTCCCGATCCTGGGCATCGAGCGCGACGAGCCGCGCCTGGACTTCTCCATATTCCGTTGCCGCCAACGGATTGGCCGCCCCGAGTTCGTGGTAGCGGCGTCGAAGCCACGCCAGGCGAGAACTGCCCGGTGGTTCCGCCACCGGCGGAGCCGAAACCCATCGCGCCGAGGCTGCATCCAGCGCCTCCTCGAACCGCGCCGCCTCAACGGCTTCATCAACAGCCACGTGCGACCACCGGTCGGCATGTCCGCCCGCGTCAAGCACGCCGGCGCCGGCTCCGCCGCCCGCCACCAATGCCCGGAGGCCGATCTCGCCCAGTCCGGCAAGCTCGACGAGGACCTGTTCGCGGACAAGGTCCAGTTCCAGTCTTGCCTGAAGGTCGGCCGCCTCGGCGGCGCGGCTTCGGCCTTCCGTTGCCCGAAGCCGCTCCCGGGCATCCACGGCCGTGGATTCGGCCAGCGCCATCCGGACCCGGTCGTCCTCGTCCGAGGCAAGCAGCGCATCGAGCGCGGCCCGCGCCTCGCCCAGCGCAGATTCGGCCGCCGCAAGATCCGCGCCAGTCGTTGCAGCAAGGACGGCCGCCTCTCTGCGGCGTTCGGCGAGCTGGTCGGTCTCGCGCTCCGCGCGGAGGAGACGGTCGTGATCCATCGCCGCGCCCTGCTCGGCGGCGGCCCGCGCCGCCTCAGCTTCGCGGCGCGAACGATCGGCGACGGTGAGCTCCGCGGCCACGCGGTCCCGTCGAGCACGTCGCTCGGCGACGCGCGCCTGCCAGTGGTCCATCGCGGCCGCCTCGTCGGGAGTTCCGTCGGCCGCCACGGATGCCGGCCCGGTGCCGGATGCTTCGAGCGCGACCAGAACGTCGCGGAGCCGGTGCAATTCCGCCTCGAGCCGGCCAGCCTGGGCGCCATGCCATGCGGCCTCTCGCGCCGCCGTGTCCGCAGCCCGTCCGGCCGCGCGTTCCCGATCCTCGGCGCGACGGCGGGCCGCCCCCGCGGCGGCTTCGGCCTCGGTCGCGCGAACCACGGCGGAGCGGGCGGTCACCGCGGCCTGGCGGGCCTCCTCGGCGAGCACCTGGGCGCCGACGGCCTCGGCCTCCAGCGCGGCCAGCTCCCGGGTCAGCCGCTCCTCCTCGGCGGCACGCTCCAACGCACCTTCGGGTCGTCCGAACCGAACCGCGACCGCACCCGCAACGGCCGAACCGTCCCGGACGACCGCGCTCCAGCCGAGCGGAAGGTGCGGCTGGAGCGACAGGAGTGATGCAAGATCCGGCACCCAGACCGCGTTCGCCACCAGCCGACGGACAATGCCGGCCGGGTCGTGGCGGACGGCCTCGAGGAGCGGCGCCCCGCCGGCATCGGCGACGCGCGCGAGGAATTCGGTCGTGCTGCGTTCCACGCCCGAGCCTCCCGGTCGAGCAAGCGGCCGGTCCACGACGGCCACGCCGCGTTCGCCCCCGAGCGACGCTGCGACGCCCTCGGGGACGGCGTACGCGTTGGCGGCATCGCCGAGGACGGCCTCCACGGCCATGCGGAGGTCGGGGTCCAGCCCGATACCCTCGTCGATCCGCCGGCCGCCCTGCCGTCGAGCCCGTTTCGCGAGGCCTCGGGACTCGTCCTCGCCACGGCGCGTCGCGAGGGCACGAACCCGGCCGCGAAGGATCGCAACTCGGCCGGCTGACTCGGCCGCCCGATCGGAGGCCAGGCGCGACGCCGTCTCGGCGGCATCGGCGGCGGCACGGAGCGGCTCGCGCGCATCGAACGCCGCGCGCTCCATGCCGACGGCCGCGACCACGTCCAGGCGGGCAGCCTCCAGGGCAGCAGCCAGTTCGGCGCGACGCGCCTCGGCTGTGCGGGCAGCTGCGCCCTCGTGCGCGGCCCCGCCCGAAGCGTCGGACGCCCGCCGCCGCGCGGTTTCGAGTTCCGCCTCGCGGGCGGCCTCTGCGCGACGTGCCGCGCGGATCGCCTCGCCGTGGGCATCGTGGGCCGCCCGGAGTCCGGCGAGCTCTCCCTGCGCGTCCGCGAGGGCCCGATCCGCCTCTGCGACGGCCGTCTCCAGGGCGTAGTCGCGTTCCGGCACCGGCTGTGCCAGCTGATGCCGCCGGGCGTCCAGGCTCGTCGCGGCGCCGTCGCGCTCCTGGTGGAGGCGTTCCGCGTCCCGCTCCAGGGCCGATTGATCGGACGCGATGCGGGCCGTCGCGATTCGTGCCGCCGTGACGAGGGATTGCGTCTCGTCGAGGTTCAGCCGGCGCGCGCGCTCTTCTGCGGCGCGGGCGCCGAGTCGCTCGCGGAGGTGGGCCGTCGCGAGTTCGGCATCTGTCAGCGTGGCGATGCCGCGATCGACCTCGCCCCGCGCGCGGGCCAATCGCGCGGATGCCTCGTCGACGCGACCGGCCGCCTGGTGCCAGCGCGCGTGGGCCAGGAGCGCAAGGCCTGCCGCCAGTTCCTCGCCGGCACATTCGCGCGTCGCCTGCTGCTCGGCCTGGGCTGCCAGTCGGCGTGCCTGTGGCCGGAGTTCCCCGAGGATGTCCTCCACGCGGGCCAGGTTCGCCTCGGCCTCCGCCAGTTGCTCCTCGGCTCGGCGCCGGCGCCGTTCGTGGCGGCGCACGCCGGCCACCTCCTCGAACAGCGGCCGCCGCTCCTCCGGCCGCAGCGCCAGGGCCTGGTCCACCATGCCCTGGCCGATGAACAGGAAGGCGTTGTCGGCCAGGTGGGCGCTCTCGAGCAGGTCCACGAGGTCCTTCAGGCGGATGCGCTGGCGGTTGAGCAGGTAGTCGTTCTCGCCCGAGCGGTAGAGCCGCCGGCCCAGCTCCACGACCCGGTACTCCACCGGCAGCAGCCCATCCGAGTTGTCGACGACCAGCGACACGTCCGCCATGCCGACGGCAGCGCGACGATCCGACCCCGCGAAGATGACGTCCTCGGACTTGCGCGAGCGGAGCGCCCGGCCCTGCTCGCCCAGCGCCCACCGCAGGGCATCCGCGAGGTTGCTCTTGCCCGATCCGTTGGGGCCCACCACGGCGCTGATCCCGGGGCCGAACTCGACGACCGTGCGCTCGGCGAACGACTTGAAGCCGTGGAGGCGCAGCGCGAGCAACCGGGCCGCGGCCGCCTCAGCCATCGGCCGGGTCCTCGTCGCGGATCGCCAGCAGGGCCATGAGCGCGGCGGCGGTTTCCGCGACGCGCCGGGACGACCCGGTTCCGTGCCCCAGGACCCGGCCGCCCACGTCCACCTCGATCTGAAACGTACGCTGGTGGTCCGGCCCGCTCGCGTCGATCACGCGGTACGTGGGCCGGCCGCCCGTGGTCCGCTGCGTGTACTCCTGCAACTGGCTCTTGGGGCTCTTCAGCAGCGCCTCCGGCAGGTCCTCGCGGATCTCGGGGGCGGCCCGCTCAAGCAGCCACGTCCGGGCGGCATCGAAGCCGCGCTCCAGGAACAACGCGCCGGCAACGGCCTCGAACGCCGACGCGAGGAGCGCCGGACGCGAGCGACCCCCGCGCTGGGCTTCGCCCTCGCCGAGCAGGAGGTGTGTGCCGAGGTCCATCCGTTCCGCGATCCGCGCCAGGCCGGCCGTGCTCACGATCGCCGCACGCCGAACCGACAGGATGCCCTCGTCGTCCGCGGGATGCCGGGCGTAGAGCGCTTCGGAGACCACG
>JANPDJ010000021.1:0-2198 GCA_031431395.1 Chloroflexota bacterium
AGGGCGTGAGTTCCTCTCCGCGTGCCCGCGCGTGCATCCGTCCGCCCTCGTCACCGAAGCGCGCGATGAGCGCGGATCGGGGCAGGTCCGCAACGGCGCCGATGGTCTCCAGCCCGAAGCGCGCTAGACGGCCACGAACCGCCCGATCCGGCGTGAGCAGCGCCGCCGGGTGCGGCGCGAGAAAGCCGGCGTCGCCGCCCGGCAGGACGCTGACAGGACGCTCGCCGGCCCGGGCGGCCGCAAGTGTTGCCGCGAACCTCGTGCCGGCGATCCCGGCTCCGGGTCGCCCGGGCAGCAGCGGCCTCAGTGCCTCGCGGAGCCGCAGGACGAGCACGTCCTCCTCGCCCCACAGGCGCCGGAGGCCGTCCACCTGGATCTCGAGAAGCCCATATGCCGGGTCCGCCGGGTCCGTGACGCCGGCGACGCCCGGGCTGAAGTCCGCCAGGCGGTCCAGCGCCCGCTCCACGGCCGCCGCATCTGCGGCCGGGTCAGGGTCGAGGAAGGCCGCTTCCGGTGCCAGCCGATGGGCCGAGCCCAGCGGCATCCCGCGGCGGATGCCCAGGTCGCGGGCGGCCGGGCTCATGTCGAGCACCGGACCGTCCGTCCACGGCTGCCCGCCCAGGACGACGGGACCGCGCGGGAATTCCGGGCTCGCGGAGGAGCCGGAGCGGGCGTTCTCCCGGCGCTGCCGGGCGAGGCGGAGGGGAAGGTGCGGCCAGAGCAGATGAAGGAGTCGCATGCGGATGGTTCCGTGGTGAGGGATCGGGGGCATCAGCAGGAACAAACGGGCCGGTGGGAGCGGGCGCCGCTACCAGGGTGAGCGAGGGTGCGGCGGCGGGAGGCGGTGCGATCTCGTGCAGCAACGCGTCCTCCGTGAGACAGGCGTCGCGCCGGCCACCATCGGCATAGAGGATCCGGAGGTCTGCATGCCGCCCCGGCGGCCCGAAATGGTTCCGGGTGACCACCACCTCCGTCCGCTGGCCGACAACGTCACGGCCCAGCCTGATCCACGCCCGACGGGCCAGCTCCAGTCGCAGTCCGATGGATTCCCCGAGTGCGCCCGCGACACTCTGCGGGAGGCCCGGCGACTCCAGCACGACGAGCAGGCAACCCGCCAGGCGCGCGAGCGCGGCGAGACGATGGAGGCGGTCCGCGACGCCGGGTGGCCGGTGACCGGGCGTTCGCGGCCGGTTCAGGCGCGTGTCCTCCGGGCGAAGGATCGCGGGCAGATCCACCAGGAGCACGTCCACCGCCCGGCCCTGCAGGATCGCACCCGCGATACCGAGACCTTCCTCCAGCGTCTCCGGCGTCAGGACCACGAGCCACTCCAGACGGACACCGCGCGCCACGGCCTCAACGGGATCAAAGGCGCGGGCCAGGTCCAGCCAGGCGACGATGGCGCCGCCGGCCTGGGCCTCCGCAACCAGGCTCAGCGCCAGGGTGGTCTTGCCGCTGGATGCGTCTCCGTGCATGGCGACGCTGGCCAGCCGGGGAACGCCGCCCGGCCCCAGGATGGCGTCCAGGGCAGCGAAGCCGGTATGGACGATGCGGCCATCATGGGCTTCCCGGGAGCGGTCCGGCGGCCGATCGTCGAACGGCCTGGGTGCCGTCGCCGGCTGAAACGGCCGATCATCCTCGTCCGGCCGATCATCCTCGTCCGGCCGGCGGAGTGGAACCGCGGCGAGGGCGCCGATCGTGCGTGTCTCGTCGCGATCGCCGATCGCCCGCGGAGCTGCCGCACCCCAGCGAGCCTGGAGGGTGGCGAGAGCGGCAGCGACCTGGGGCGAGGGGGTGGACACAGGCACATAATAGAACAGATGTTCGATGCGTCAATGACCTTCGGCCCTGTCACGGTCACCCCGCGGCCCTCGCAGATGGGGGCCATGGACACCTCCCCAGACCGAAATGAAGCTGGAATTCACGAGGGAAGCCTCGGAGCGCCGGCGCGGCATTACTGATGCCCGGTTTCGTAACTCCAGCTTGAAATCCCGCGCTCTGGAGGCGGCGAGACCTGTGGTTCCGGGTCGAGCGTGAAACTGCAATTCAGATCTGCGGGCCAACGGACGGGCGGTGGACACGCCAGGGGCCGAAGACGACGTCGCGCGCCCGCCGACCGCAGCCGCGCCCGCTCGGCGGCTGAACCGCGCCCGCTCGGCGGCTGAACCCGGGCTGCCGGCCGAAGGAGCATTGGTATACTC
>JANPDJ010000022.1:0-2727 GCA_031431395.1 Chloroflexota bacterium
TGGCTCACGAGTCGAAGGTTCGGTCCCGCGTTGGCCGTGCGAATCGATCGATGGGAGGAGAGGCGTTGACGGTTGCCGAGGGATACCGGACCTCGTCGGCCCTCGTCGGTGGCCGTGCGGCGCCCGCCGGGCCCGGACGAACCGGCGACAGGCCCATGGGCCCCCGGCCTGCTCTTGCGGACGCGATCGTGGAGGCTGTCGCGTACGCCGATCTCTTCGACTGGCCCCTGTCGCCGGCCGAGATCCACCGGTTCCTCCCCATTCCGGCGCCCATCGACGACGTCGAGGCCGCGCTGGCGTCGCCCGAACCCATCGGACTGCGGCTGGTCAACGGTCTGCTCGTCCTGCCCGGCCGCGAGTCGCTTGGCGAGAGCCGCCGTCGCCGGGCCGCCGCGTCCACCCGGATGTGGCCGGGAGCCGTCCGATTCGCTCGGGCCGTCGCCTCTCTCCCCTTCGTACGGCTGGTTGCGGTCACCGGTTCGCTGGCCGTCGGCGCGGCGGAACCAGGTGCGGATGTGGACCTGTTCGTCGTGACGGAGGATCGGCGCCTGTGGCTGACACGGGCAGCCGCGATCGGCCTGGTCCGGGCGGCAGGCGTGCTCGGCGTCAGGCTCTGCCCGAACTACTTCCTTGCCGAGTCGGCGCTGCGAATGGACCAGCGCGACATCTTCACGGCACACGAACTCGCCCAGATGGTGCCGGTCGCCGGGGCCGCGGCATACCGCGATCTGCTCGCGACGAACGCGTGGTATCTCGACTTCCTGCCGAACCACGAACCCGTGCCCGTGGTTCCCGCCGGCCGACGCGGACGCACGCTGCGGTTGGCCGAGGCCGCGCTCCGCGCCTCGCCCATCGATCGCCTGGAGCGCTGGGAGATGCGCCGCAAGGTGGCACGCCTCTCGGCCGGGTCGACATCTACCGAACAGCGGTTCGATGCCACGGCGTGCAAGGGCCATTTCGAGGAGCACAGGCGGAGGACGCTGCGGGCCTTTGAGGAACGGCTCGTCAGCCTGGGCATCGACCGGTCGCCGGTGACGGAGCGCCCGGCATGACGCGGGTCCTCTTCGGGCAGTCGTACTACCTGCGCTTCGACCCGAAGCTGTTCCGGGCGATGCAGCCATACCCACCTCTCGGCACGCTGTGGGCAGCGTCGTACGTCCGGGGGCGCGGCTATGACGTCGCGCTCTTCGACGCGATGCTGGAGGACTCGGAGGACCGCTGGGCGGAGGCGCTCGAACTGCACCGGCCGGACGTGGCGGTGCTCTTCGAGGACAACTTCAACTACCTCTCCAAGATGTGCCTGCTGCGGATGCGCGAGGCAGCGTTCCGGATGCTTCGAATGGCGAAGGACGCCGGCAGCACCGCGGTCGCCTGTGGCAGCGACGCGACGGACAACGCGGAGCGCTACCTCGACCGAGGCGCGGACTTCGTCATCCTCGGTGAAGGCGAGGTCACCCTGGGCGAACTGCTTGACAGCCTCGGCGACCGATCCGCGGCAGCGGCCGCGCCCATCATCGGCATCGCGCAACGGGCACCCGATGGGACGGTCGTCTCGACGGGCCGCCGGCCGAACCTGCGCGATCTGGATGCGCTCCCGATGCCCGCGTGGGACCTCGTGGACGTGGAGCGTTACCGCAGGGCATGGACGCGGCACGGGCGCTTCTCGATGAACGTGGCCACCACCCGAGGCTGCCCGTTCCACTGCAACTGGTGCGCCAAGCCGATCTGGGGGCAGCGTTACTCGGTCAGGAGCCCGGAGAACGTCGCCGCCGAGATCGCGCACCTGCGAACGACCTACCGGCCGGACCACATCTCGTTCGTGGACGACATCTTCGGGCTCAAGCCCGGCTGGACGCGGGGGTATGCCGACGCGGCGCGCGCCGCCGGCGCCGTGACGCCGTTCAAGTGCCTCAGCCGGGCGGATCTGCTCCTTCGCGAGGGCGAGATGGAGGCGTTGCGCGACGCCGGGGCCGAGACGGTCTGGATGGGCGCCGAATCGGGCGCCCAGCAGGTCCTCGACGCGATGGAGAAGGGCACGCAGGTCGTCCAAATCGTCGAGGCCAGGCGGCTGCTGGGGCAGGCCGGCATCCGTTCGGCCTTCTTCCTCCAGTTCGGCTACCCGGGCGAGAACGGCCCGGAGATCGAGGCCACCAGGCGACTGGTGCGCGAGAACCTCCCGGATGACATCGGCATTTCCGTCTCGTATCCGCTCCCGGGCACGGGCTTCTACGAGCGGGTCCGTGCGGACCTGGGCGAGAAGCGCAACTGGGTCGATTCGGACGACCTGGCGATGGTCTACCGGGGCCCGTATTCGACAGCCTTCTACCGCCGCCTCCACGGTGTGGTCCATCGCGAATTCCGGTTGCGGCGGGCGGCCGGCACCGTTTCCATGGCGACGCACCTCGTTCGGGCCGTCCGACGGCCGCTCTCCCGCGAGCGGCTGGCCCGGCTGCGGGACGCGCTCCGGCTCCCGGTGGACGAGGTGCTCCTGCGGCTGGCGCGACGGCGCGAGAAACGCCGGCGCGTCTCCGACCTGCGCGTGGTGGAACCCACGTGACGACGACCCAGACCGACGCCACCGCCCGGCAGGAGGTGATCGCCGACGCGTTCTCGCGCACGGCGGCGTGCTATGACGCGTTCGGGGAGGACCATCCGAACCTGGCCCGGATGCGCGGCAAGGTCTACGAGCACGTCTCACGGGTCGTCCCGGCGGGTGCCCGGATCCTG
>JANPDJ010000023.1:0-16264 GCA_031431395.1 Chloroflexota bacterium
GGCCGCTTCGAAGACCTCGCGCGGGTAGGCGGCCTCGCCCGGTGTGGTGGTCGTGGTCATGTAGCCGCCGGTGGCCATCATCTTGATGCCGTCGGCGCCCTCCTCGTCCAGCAGGCGGATCACGGCCGCGCGGACGCCGTCCACACCGTCGGCCTCGCCACCCCACCACCAGCAGTGCCCGCCCGTCCGGGTGATCGGCCGACCGCTCACGAGGGTTCGGGGCCCAAGGACCAGGCCGCGGTTCACCGCGTCGCGGATCCGGAATGCCGTTCCCCCGCGTGCCCCGCAATCGAAGATCGTGGTGACCCCGGCCCGGAGGAATCGCTCCGCGGAGGCGGCGCCCAGGACGACCAGCTCGTCGTCAGAGAGCGCCTGCATCTCATCCAGCATGCTGCCGTGGGAGCGTGGGATGACGAGGTGGACGTGCGTGTCGATGAGGCCGGGCAGCGCCGTCGCGTCCGGGTAGTCGTACGACCGCGCATGAGCCGGACGCGGAACGGCGGCGTCCGGCCCCACGGCGACGATCGTGCCGTCTTCGATGAGCATGGCCTGGTCGGGCAGCGCTGCGGCGCCGGTGCCGTCGATGAGATGCCCGACGGCCAGCCTCAGGGTTTCCACGCCCCAAGTGTAGGAGCGGGCGCGGCTGTTGCGATGACCTGCACCGCGGTCCCGGCGCCCGACCCGGGCGAGCGGCGGGCGCGCAGGCGGGCTCTCGCGCCGGATCAGTCGAGGAAGGCGAACCCCGTCAGGAACTGCTCGAAGTCCGGTGCTGCCTGCGCCACCTCGGAGCCGGTGGTGGTGATGATGTAGACCCGGCCGCGATGGACGGCCAGCACGGCTGCCCCCAGGCCACCGGGACGCTCGATTCGCACGGCCGGCTCGCCGCCGAGCTGGATCGAGGAGGATCCCGTGAACCCGTCGACGGCCGCCAGGTACGCCGCTTGCAGCTTCGCCAGCGATCCGGCCCAGATCCGCGTGGCTGCCTGGCGGCCGCTGCCGGTGGGCAGGATGTGCACGAAGGCCGGGTGAAGGGCCGTCCCGACGGAGATTCCGATGGAGTGCGAAAAGCTGCCGTCCGGCTGGGCCCGTCCGGCCGCCAGGACCACCAGCCCCTGCGCCTCGTCCAGCGGGAAGCCGGCCGCGAAGCCCACCGGCTTTGCCTCCACGGGCATCGGGACCTGGAATCCCAGGTCCCGGCTGACGAACAGCGGCGGTCCAAAGCGGAAGCCATCGATGAACCGCTGCAGGCCCACCTGTGCCGGGTTGTCCGCCACGTCGCCGTAGAGGCCCTGGAAGCCGCTCGCCGTCAGGATGAAGTTCCGCCCGCCGCGGACGGTCAGCGCCGTGGCACGAGCGCCGCCCGCGTCGTCGAACCGGATCATGATCGCGAGTTGGCCGCCGATCTCCAGGGCGACGCGGGACACCGCCCGGCCCGGATCCGCGCCCAGGTACGCGGTACGCAGGTCCTCCAACGTCGCGCCGTAGACCGTGCCGGAGACCCTGCCGGCGACGCCTGCGCCCGCCATCGACGCGCCACTGGCGGGCGTACCCACGGAAACGATGACGGTTCCGTCGTAGCTGCCCCGGTCCGTCTGCGGCCCGAATCCGAACACGGCGAGCATCCCCCCGTAGAGGACCGCGGGCCGGTGTGTCGCATCGACCTCGTAGGCCACCTCGTAGCCGGCCTCCGCAACGGTCACGAATCCGGCCCTGCTGCCGAAGGCCGGGCTGGGTGACGGCTCTTTGCTCGGCGAGGCCCCGGCCGCACTGCCCTGTGGGGTGGGCGCGTCCGTCGGCTGGACGGCCACGCCGGCCTGCGAGGGCCCCGTCGTGACGGCCGCCCGCGAGGGCTGCACCGTGGGCCCTGGCTGCGTGGCACGGCCGAGGGTGCCCGCCCCCACGACGGCCAGCATCGCGAGGATCACCACGGAGGCGGCGACCCACGCACTGCGCCCGGTTCCTCGGGTGGTGACCGGCGTTGTCGCGGGGATCTCGGCGTCGCGGTCCTGCACCGTGCTGTTCCATCCGCCGTGTGCGGGCCTGTTGCCCGCGCGGTGCGACTCTGCCTCAGGCAATCCCGAGATAGGCATTCCGCACCATCTCGTTGTCGCGCAGGTTGGCCGCCCGATCCGTGAGGACGATCTGGCCCGTCTCGATCACGTACCCCCGGTCGGCAATCTGCAGTGCCATCCGGGCGTTCTGTTCCACCAGCAGGATCGTGGTCCCCTCGTCGTGCAGCCGCACGATCGTCTCGAAGATGAGGTCCACCAGGACCGGCGCGAGCCCCATCGACGGCTCGTCCAGCAAGAGCACGCGCGGGTTGGTCATGAGTGCTCGTCCCATCGCAAGCATCTGCTGCTCGCCGCCGCTGAGCGTCCCGGCCACCTGCACCCGTCGGTCCTTGAGCCGCGGGAACATCACGTAGGCACGCTCGATTCCGGCCCGGACGTCGCCCTCGTTCGTCAGCGGGTAGCCGCCCATGCGGAGGTTCTCCTCAACCGTGAGGCGGGCGAACATGCGCCGGCCTTCCGGGACCTGCACCACGCCCCGGCCCACCACGAGGTGGGGATGGATGTGGGTGAGGTCCTCCCCAGCCAGGCGGACCTGCCCGGTCCGCGCCCGCACGATTCCACTGATCGTGTTCAGCGTGGTGCTCTTGCCGGCCCCGTTCGCGCCGATCAGCGTGACGATCTCGCCCTGCTCTACGCTGAGCGTGACGCCCTTGAGGGCATGGATGTTGCCGTAGAAGGTGTGAAGGTCGGTGACCTCGAGCAGGGCCATCAGGTCAGGACCCCGCCGCGCCGGCCATGGAGGACGGCCCCTCGGCAGACGCCGGCTTGCCTGCGGAAGCGGCTCCGCCAGGGGTTTCGGACTCCTTGCTCCGGCCCAGGTAGGCCTCGATCACCAGCGGGTTGGTCTGGATCTCGTGCGGGGTCCCCTCGGCGAGCTTCTCCCCGTAGTTCAGCACCGTGATCCGCTCCGAGATGCCCATGACCACGCGCATCTCGTGCTCGATGAGCAGGATTGTGATCCCCAGGTCGTCCCGCAGTCCACGGATGAACTCCGTCATCTGCTGCTTCTCGATGGGGTTCATCCCGGCGGTCGGCTCGTCCAGGAGCAGCAGGCGAGGTTTGGTGGCGAGCGCCCGGCCCACCTCCAGGCGGCGCTGGTCGCCGTACGGCAGTTTGCCTGCGAGGACGTCGCCACGACCCTGAAGGCCCACGTAGCGGAGCAGCCGCCGGGCTTCATCGAGGGCCATGGTCTCCTCGGACCGGGTGCCCGGCAAGTTCAGCACCGCCGCAATCCACGGCGAGTGGAGGTGACGGTGCTGTCCCACCAGCACGTTCTCGATGGCAGTCATATTGGCGAACAACCGGATGTTCTGGTAGGTCCGGTTGACGCCGAGACGCGCGATCTGGTCCGGCCGCAGGGTGTTGATCTTCGTCCCGTCGAAGTCGATCGTCCCCTCATCAACGTGGTAGAAGCCCGCGATGCAGTTGAAGAACGTCGTCTTCCCGGCTCCGTTGGGGCCGATCACGCTGGCAATGGTGCCTTGCTCAAGCTTGAAGTTGAGCTTGTTGACGGCGACAAGACCGCCGAACCGCTTGGTGACGTTCTCGGCGGTGAGGAGCGCCATCAGGTGGCCTCCGCTTCGGCCACGACCCCGCCGACGGCGCCGCCGGGCGGCTCCTCGTTCTCGGCCACCTGTAGCTCGCGCAGCGTGATCCTCGACGGCAGGAGACCCTCCGGCCGGAACCGCATCATCGCGATGAGGGCGATGCCGTAGAACAGGAAGCGGTACTCGGAGAACTCGCGGAACAGCTCGGGCAGGCCGATCAGGAAGATCGCGCCGACGATCACGCCCGGGATGCTGCCCATGCCGCCGACGATGATGAGCGAGGCCACGTTGATCGACACGAAGAGCTCGATGCTGCTTGCGAAGATCGACCCGACCAGCCCCGCGAACACCGCGCCGCCGAGACCGGCAAACGCTGCGCCCAGCATGTACGCGAGCAGCTTGGTCTGGACAAGGTTGATGCCGATTGCCTCAGCGACGTCTTCGTCCTCGCGGATCGCGAGCCATGCCCGACCCAGGCGCGAGCCCCTGAGCCGGAAGGCGATGAACGCGATCAGCGCGGCGCCGATGAGCGCGATGTAGTAGATCTGGTTGGGTCCCGCCAGAAAGCTGCCCGGAGGGACATCGAAGGGCTTCGGGATGTTGATGATGCCCTGGGGGCCGCCGAGCAGCCCCTTGAGGAGGTCGGACCCCGCGAGGATCCGGATGATCTCGCCGAATCCCAGGGTGGCGATGGCGAGGTAGTCGCCGCGAATGCCGAGGATGGGCAGGCCGAAGAAGGCCCCGAACGCCATGGCGACGAGGACTGCCACCGGGACAGCCGCCCAGAACGACCAGTCGGCGATTCCCAGCTCGGCAGTGGAGGTGAGCAGGCCGACCGTGTAGGCGCCCACCGCGAAGAAGGCCACGAACCCCAGGTCCAGCAGCCCCGCGAGGCCCAGGGTGATGTTCAGTCCAAGTCCCATCATCACGTAGAGCGCGACGATGGCGATGACCTGTGCGAAGAAGGATCCCAGGCTCTCCGGAAGCACGAGGATCATCAAGGCCAGCACGATCACGGCCGGGGCGAGCACCGTCCGGCGGCGATCTGCCGGCATCAGGGCGATGCGCCGGTCGATGCGGTAGGTGCGCTGGAGCTGGTGCAACCCCACGGCCAGCGCGACGAACAGGACGGCCCCGAAGACCGTCAGGCCCTCCTCGGCGAACAGGAGGCGTCCCAGGTCGGCGAGCGGGCTGGTCAGCATCGGCGTCCGGACCAGGCCGGCGAACAGCCCCAGGACGACGACCGACAGCAGGCCCACGAAGAGCGAACGCTGCAGCTTTGGGCCCAGCAGGGAGAGGCCGGCGGCGAGGCCGCCGATTCCCGCGCCGAACACGATGGGAAGCCAGAAGCCGGCGACGCCGTTGTTGAAGGTCAGGAGGTTGTAGAGCGCAGGCGACGCATTCAGCAGGACGTTGCGGATCTCGATGGCGTTGCCGATCAGGACCAGCGCGGACAGTGCCACGCCGCTGATCGTGCCGGCGATGACTCCGGCGGCAACAGCCTGGCGGCGTCCTGAAGGTGCGCGGCGTGCGGCGAGGAAGCCCGCACCGAGGAAGGTCAGAAGCAGTGCCGTCTGGCCGAGAGAGATGAGCGGCCCGCTCATGCCCAGCATTCCACCCGCAACCAGCGGCCGCTGGTTGAAGATGGGCACGATCCCGACGACACAGAGATAGACGGAGACGAGGGCGCCGAGGAGACCCGTGCGGATCGCCGGCCGCCAGGGCGAGCGCACGGTACTGCTTCCGGCGCCGGTCGTGGGGGCCGCCACGTTCATCATCGTGCTCACGCCCGCTGTCTCGTGATGCGTTCGCCCAGCAGGCCGGAGGGCCGGAAGACCAGGATCAGCACCAGCATCGTGAACGCGATCACGTCCTTGAGCTGGTTGGGCGATGGCACCCCGAACCCGTCAAGGAAGAGCGTGGGGCCCACGGACTCCACCTGGCCGAGGAAGAGTCCGCCCAGCATGGCGCCCGGAATGTTGCCGATCCCACCGAGCACCGCGGCAGTGAACGCCTTGATGCCGGGCACGAACCCGGTGAAGTAGAAGACCTGGCGGAACAGCAGGGAATACAGGACGCCTGCTGCGCCGGCCATGGCCGCGCCCAGCCCGAACGTGGTAACGATGGCCCGGTTCACGTCAATGCCCATCAGCGCGGCGGTCTCCTTGTCCTCGGAGACGGCCCGGATCGCTGTGCCCATCTTCGTGCGCATCACGAAGAGATAGAGGCCGGTCATCATCAGGAGTGCGGAGACGACCACGATGACATCCACCCACCTGACGCGTACGCCCGGAATGGAGAGCGTGTCCTCCAGGATGTTCACGGTGGGGTACGCATAGATCCCCGGGCCGAACAGGCCGCGCACCGTGTACTGCAGGAAGAACGACGCACCGATCGCGGCAATCAGCGGGACGAGGCGCGGGGCGTTGCGGAGCGGCCGGTAGGCGATGCGTTCGACTAGCAGCGCGGTGGGCGTGGCAATCGCCACGGCGGCGGCAATCATCACCACGACGGAAATGATCGTCGCCAGAGGTCCGGCGTTGAGGACGCCCACGCTCAGGAGCCCGACCGCGACGAAGTACCCGGCGAATGCGCCCGACATGAAGATCTCGCCGTGGGCGAAGTTGATCATGCGCAGGATGCCGTAGACCATGGTGTAGCCCAGGGCGATGAGGGCGTAGATGCTTCCCAGCGTCAGCCCCGACACCACGAGGCTGATCCACGTCTCCGCGGAGTAGCGGCCGCTCAGGAGCGTCAATGCAGAGCCGATCACCACGATGAGGACGACGGCGACGCGGAAAAAGAACAGGAAGGCCGTGATGGCGGCTTCGGTGAGACGCTCGACCAGGTTGTTCCGCATCAGCCGCTCCCCTTCGAGCAGATCCGGAATTGAAGGAGGGTCGGGCAGCACACCACCCGACCCTCCTTCATGCGCCGATCCGGCCGGCAGACTTCGATTGGACCCAGGTGATGCCTACGGCCAGACCGGCTTCTCCGGCGGCCACTTGCCGCCCGTCTCCCGGGCGGTGATCTGGTACAGCGCGATGAGCGGAGCGCCACAGTCCCCGGTGGGGCTGCAGGTCAGCGTTCCGGTGACGCCCTTGAAGTCCTTGGTCGCGTAGATGGCATCGCGCAGGGCCTTCTTGCCGATGTACAGAACCCCGTTGGAGCCCTTCACGGCCACCTTCTCAATCGCGGCGAACAGCATGTTCGTCGCGTCATAGGCGTGCGCGTGGAACGCGGACAGGGGGTCCTTGCCGGCCTTGGCCTTGTACTTCACCAGGAAGTCCTTGTAGGTGCCCTGGAAGGCCGAGAAGTTGGGGCTGGAGAGGTAGTTCCCCTCGGCGCCGGCACCCGCCGCCTTGATGAAGTCCGGCGAGAACATCCCGTCGGATCCGATCATGATGACCTTCTCGAGGCCCGGAACCTGCGCGTGCTGCGCCCAGAGCGCGCCGCCCTCGGCGGTGAAGATGGGGTCGTAGATCACCTCGGGCGCGGCAGCTGCGACCTTGGTCAGCACCGGCTTCATGTCGGTCTGGCCCTTGGACACGGCCTCCTGTGCCACGATGGTCCCGCCGAGCGCCTTGAACGCGTCGACGAACACCTGCTGGAGCGCCTGTCCGTAAGAGCTGCCGTCATGGATGGTGGCGGCCTTGGTCTTCTTCAGAACCGTGAAGACGAAGTCCGCGACCGCCTTGCCCTGGAACGTGTCGCTGTGCGCCGTGCGGAGGTATCCCGCGAACTCCGGACCACGTGTGGCCGCGGTCAGCGCGGGCCGCGTATTGGACGGCGAGATCGTCGTGAGCCCGGCATCTGTCAGGCTCTTGATGCCGCCAACCGTCTCATCCGAGCATGAAGAGCCGACCAGGCCGACGATCGTGGGGTCCGCCGCGAGCTTGGCAGCGGCGGTGGCACCGCCGTCATTCTTGCAGCCGCCGTCCTCGGTGGTGAGGCGGATCGTGTGGTCCAGGAGCTTGCCGCCCCTGTCGTCTACTGCGACCTGAACGCCGTACAGCGCGTCCTGGCCAAGCGCTGCGTCCGCGCCGTTCAGGACGCCCCAGAACGCGATGTGGAGCGATTCGCCGGCCGGGATCGTGATGACCCCGAGGGGATCGTTCGGCGGTGTCGCGCCGCCGCCGCCGCCGCTGCTGCAGGCCCCGAATGCCAGCACCGCGCTGGCAACGAGTACGCCAACCTTGTTGAACCTCATGTGACTCCTCCCAATACCGCGCGCCTCCCGACGCGATCGAGGTGCCACGTGACCGCCAAGGGGACCAGGCCGAAGTCATCCGATTGAAGTCCACCCCGGGCCCGACACCGCCGACCATGGACGATGGTCGGGGCATCCCGGAACGAACGTAAGGCCTGTATCCTTGGGCGGCCGCAGCGTGGCCCGTGAGCGATGCCGTATCATAGGCAGCGGCGAGTCGATTGCAATACTGCCGTAGGCGCCGTCGTGTGGCCGGTGGATGCGAAACGCGTCCATCGCCCTCGTCGCCGCGGCAGCCCTGAGGCTGGTTCTGTGAGTGCTCGTTCGGATGTCGATCGAGTCGCTCGCCAGCCCGCACCGGCAGCGCCTCCTCACGAGGTAACGACCCGTCAGCGTGGAATACCTGGTTCGGGCGGCCCGCATCACGGACGTCGATCGGCTGGTGTCGCTCGCGCACGATTCCCCCCGTTCGCCCCGCGAACGGACACCCAAGGTCGCAGCGGACCTCCTGCGTCAGCTGGTTTACCTGCCCCAGGCAAGCGTTCTTGTCGCCGAGGATGGCCGCGAGCTGGTGGGTGGCGCCGTGCTCACCCTCCGCCCTTCGGTCCGCACGGGTGGGTTTGTCGGCACCGTGGACCTGCTGGTGGTGGACCGGCGGCACGATGCCAATCGGGTGACCGAGGCGCTCCTGGATGAGCTCCTGCGGTCCGCTCGCAACAAGGGCTGTTCAGTCGTGGAGGCTGTGCGCCCGCACGATCCCGAAGAACGCGACCGGTTGACCCGCGGGGGGTTCGCCGAAGCAGATCCTCTCCTCCAGCGCCCGGTGGCGGACCGCGCCGCCGTGGCCCGCTGAACGGCCCCCGCACGTCAGAACGAACCACCAGACCATTCGCCGCCCGGGATCTCCCGGCCGCGGCGCCAGCACACCCGACGGCGAGCCGCGCGATGGCGCCAGCCGATCGGCCGAATTGATCAGAGGAGTCCATTTGTGGGCAAGAACGTTGCCATCTTCGTGGACGTGGCGAACATCTTCTACGCGGCCAAATCGGCCGGTGTGGACATCGACTACGTCACGCTCCTGAAGGCCGCCATCGCCGGGCGGGACTTCGTCCGCGCGTATGCGTACACCGGCCTCGACCCGGAGAACGAGAACCAGCGCAATTTCCACTCGTTCCTGGCGCGCCACGGCTACAAGGTGATCAGCAAGGACATCCGCAAGTACGGCGACGGCAAGGTCAAGGCGAACCTGGACATCGAGCTGGTCGTGGACATGATGAAGACGGCCCGGAACCTCGATGTGGCCATCGTGATCAGCGGCGACGGCGACTTTGCGCCGGCCATCCGCGCCGTCCAGGAGATGGGCGTGCGCGTGGAGGTCATCAGCTTCCGCGGGAACACCAGCTCGGACCTGATCGAGGTCGCGGACATTTTCACGGACATCACCCAGCTGGCCAAGGTGGAGCGCGGGTCGCGGTCCGGCCGGCGCGTGGCCGAAGAAGAGTTCGACATGTCCCTGACGGACATCCCGGACAAGCAGACAGAGGGCACCGGCACGCGGCAGCGGCGCGGGCGGGGCCGAAGCTTCCGGGATGAACTGCCCCCGCGGACGCGCGAGATCGCCGCGGATCGCGAGATCGGTGGCCGCGAAGTCGTCGCGGCTTCGGGCCTTGGCGCAAGCCCAATGACGGTCCTCCCCGGAGAGAAGCTCAGCCGAGTGGCGCGTCCGGCGCCGTCCGCCGGGGAACTCGAATCGGTCGCCGATGAGGAAGAGGTCACCGAATCGGCGGACGCCGCAGGGACGCTGCCCGGTGTGGACATGGAATCAGGCGAAGTGCGGCGACGGCGCCGGCGCGGTGGTCGCGGCCGGGGTCGCGGTCGCGGCCGGGCCGAGGAAGGATTTGATGCCGGTCCCGATGCCGGTCCGGATGCCGGCCCCGATGCCGGCGAAGGGCCCGAAGAGGCGGAACGGCCCGAACCTGCCGAGCGGCCCCAGGCGCCGGTGCGGACGGAGCGCCCCGAGCGCGCCATCCGGCCTGAGCGTCCTCTTCGCCCCGTGGAGGAAGCGCCGGCCGGGCCGCGCGGACCGCGGCCGACGCCCTTCGGGTCCATCTGGGATTCCCAGCTCGGCATGCCCACGGCTCCCGCCGCGGGCCTCGGGCCGTTGCCCGTCGACGACGAAGATGAACCGGAGATTCCGGAGTACCTGCTGTCCACACGACGTGGCGGTCCGCAGGCGCAGGGAGGCCAGGGTGGTCGGGGTGTCCGGCCCGGCTATTCGGCCGCGATGGATCGCGAGCGGTTCGGGCGCGGCGGGTTGAACCGCTACGGCGAACCCAACCGTCCGTCGATGCCGCAGCCGCAGGGCCGGCCGCAGCAACCCCGGCGCGACGATCGGCCGCAGCAACCCCGTCGCGACGATCGGCCGCAGCAGCCGGTGGTCCGGCAGGAGCGGCCGCAGCGCTCGGATGAGCCCTGGAGCGAGGTGCCGCCCGAGATCGAGCAGATGCTGCGCGCACAGATGGCGACGCGGGGCCCGCGGCCCGGTGACCGGCCGCAGGGCCGGACACGTCCGGAGGGAGGCCCGCATGCTGCCGCGGCAGAGTTGCCGGCCGCGCCGGCCACCGCGCAGTCCGCAGCGCCTGAAGGCGGAGTAGCCGCCCCGAGCCGCCGTCGGGGTCGCCCCGGGCGACCTGTGGCCGAAGCCGTCGTTCCGTCCGAGAGCGTGACCGCCGCGGTCGCGCCCACGGTCGAGGCGCCGGGTCCCGCGGCCCCACGCGGTCGAACGCGACGAACGGCGCCGACAGGCGCGGAGGCGGTCGCCCCAGCGGCGGCCGAAGCACCTCCCGTTGTGGAAGCGGCAGCAGCGCCGCGTGCCGGAAGGCGTCGGGCGGCAGCGGCCGCACCGGCCGTGGATCTCCTGCCTGTCGTGGACGCCGCGCCGCCGGCACCCTCGGCGCCGCCGGCTTCCGTGCGACGTCCGCGGGCGGCGAAGGCGGCTCCCGCCGCTGGGATCCAGGCGCCGGTGGCGCCGGCAGTGGAGGCTGCTGCACCTGCTCGCGCTCGGCGCGCGCGCGCCGCAGCGGCCACGGATGTTGCGCCGGCTGCGGGCGGTGACCCGTCCGGGCCCGGCGCGGCGGCAGTGGCACCCGCACCACGGCGCCGGGCCGCGCGGAGCACTGCCACCTCGGAGTAGCGATGGCCGGGTTCATCACCCGGGGCCAGCCGGCCGCGGTCCGCCAGGTGACGGCGATGATCGCGGCCGGGCTGCCGCATGCGCTCCTGCTGGTGGGGCCCCGTTCCGTCGGCAAGACGACGCTTGCACTCGACATTGCCTCCGCTGAACTGTGCACCGCCAATGCGGACGACCGGCCGTGCCGCGCCTGCCGCGCCTGCCGGCTCGTGGATGCAGGTCACCATCCCGATGTGCACCGGCTTGCGCCCGAAGGTGCCGGCGGGCTCGTCGGGATCGACGCCGTGCGCGGCCTGGTCGGCGAACTGGCGCTCCTGCCCGCCGAGGGCGGCGCGCGCATCGCGATCGTCGAAGCGGCACATCGCCTCACCGAGGACGCCCAGAACGCGTTCCTCAAGACCCTCGAAGAGCCTCCGTCCGGCGTCACGATGATCCTTTGCGCGGAGGACGAGGACCGCCTCCTCCCCACCATCCATTCGCGCGTTGCGCGAGTCCGGCTGGGGACGCTCTCCCCGCGTGACATCGAGGCGCTGCTCCTGGACCGGGGTGACGCGGACCCGCCGACGGCCAACCGCCTCGGCCGACTCGCCGGGGGCCGCCCGGGACTTGCCATTGCGTACGCGCGGTCGCCCGAGGCCGCCGTCATCCGTGGCGAACTCGCGCGGTCCCTGCTCGACCTCCTGGGTGCGTCGCGGGCTGCGCGGCTCACGCGGGTCCGGGAGCTGGTGGGCCGCGCAGCGGAACTCCTGGCGGCCCTGGAACTGCCTGCCGTCGAGCAGGGAATGGTGGGGCGCGCTTCGGCGCGGCGCGGGCGGTCCGCGGGCGCTGTCGCTCTGCCGCCGGTGCCGGCCCCCGAGCCGGGTGACGAGGCGGGCCGTTCAGGATCGGATGTGCCGGCCGGCGGAAGCAAGTCGTCGCCAGCAGAGCGTCGCAGGGCGGCCGCGGGGCTGCTGGACGTCTGGCGCGAGACGGCGCGTGATCTCGCCATGGTTGCGCTGGGCGACCGCGCCAGCCTCAACGACCCGGACCTTCTCGAGGAGTACGCGGGGCTCGCAGCGCAGCTGCCGGCGGGATCCATCGGGCGGTTTCTTGTCCGTCTGGATCGGGCGATGCAGTTGCTCGATTCCAACGCGAACCCGGAGTTGGCCGCGGATGTCCTGGTGCTCGCGTGGCCCCGCCTGACGACGGCGGCCTGACGACGGCCGCCTGATGCCGGCAGAGCGTCCGCCCGGGGCCGGGCCCGCGCGCGTGGGCCTCCGGGCGCAGGGCCGGGTCCAGGGCGTGGGGTTCCGCTACTTCGTGCTTCGCGAGGCGACGCGCCTCAGCCTTTCCGGCTGGGTGGCAAACCGGCCGGACGGGTCGGTCGAGGTGTGTGCAGAGGGCCCGGCCGGCGACCTCGCGCAGTTCGTGGACGCCGTGTCCGTCGGTCCTCCCGGAGCGACAGTGACGGATCTCGACGCCCAGTGGACCCCGGCCTCCGGCGACTTCGCCGGGTTCGCGATCCGCAGCGGAGCGCATCCCGGCGATTGAGAGACGGCGCCGCCGGATCTTTCGGCCGACGGCGGGTTCTGGCAGGCAAGGGCGCGTCCGGCGGACGACGACCTGTCCGCCAGACACCGTAGACCCGGGTGGCCCGAGCGCATCCGCGAATCCGGACTCCGCGGCGATGGCGGCCGAGCGACCCGTCTCGCAGCATCTCCTTCATGGATCCGACAACGGGCTCAACCGAGGAAGTTCCGACGCTCTATCGCGTGATCCTCGCGCTCGTGGTGGAGCTCGAGCGCAGCGATGGCCGGCGTGAGGCGAGCCGGATCCGGAAGTCCGCGCTCGCGGCGTATGGTGGGGCGTGGGATGCCCGCCAGCGCCACCGGCTGGAGGAGCTCGAGCACCAGTTGCGGCGATCCATCGCCTCCCACCGACGATCGCCCGGCTGACCGGCGAAGCGCCCCGGCCGCAGCGACGATCGCGGCTGAACGGCACCGGGCGGGCTACTCTTGGGGCAATGGACAGCGAGTTCGCCGCAGGTGCGGTGTCCGAATCGGTCGCCCTCGTCGTGGACCGTGCACTCGATGCCTACCGCCGGCTGGGCGATCTCGGTGAGCAGATCACGGACGAGTGGCAGTACGTGAACGACCTGGTCGCGGTTCACTCGGCCGATCTGCGCGCGCTCGTGGTGGCGGATCCGGAGCGTCTTCTGCCTGCCGCCGCGGTTTGGGCTGTTGACCTCGCGATCGAGGAGATCGGCCTCATCGAGGATCCGCACCGCGCGATCGACTGGCTTTCCACGTTCCCGCAGATTGTCGGTATCGCCGCCACGCCCCCCACGGCGGCCGGCTGACGTGCGGTTCCAGGCCGCGGCGCTGGACGGCCGCGCGATCGTGTACGCGGGGATCCAGGCGGACCCGCTCATTCGCCGGATCGCGGACCTCCTGGCCGACGCCACGCCTGCCGAACTCGTCCTGGCGCGGGCCGTGATGAATGGCCAGCGCACGGACGCCGAGGTCTGGCGCGCGATGTTCCCGGCGCTATTCGACCCGGCGGCCGTCGAGCTGGTCGATGTGCCGGAACGCCGGGAACACGCACAGAAGCTCCTCGCCGCCTCGATCGAGGTCGCCGACCGGGGGGAGCAGACGCGGAGCCAGTTCCGGGGCGCGATCGTCGAAGAACTCACGGCCCGACTTCTGGCCCGCCGGGTCCCGCCCGAGGCCATCCGCCGGGAGCGCCGGGTGCTTTTCGACGGTGTTCCCGCGGAGATCCACCCATACGACGTGACCGTGGAGTTGGGCGCCCGGGCCGAGGTCTACGACTGCAAATGGGGCGCCCGTGGCATCGGCGCCGACGTGCTGCACCAGCTGGACGACGCGCGCCGTCACGCGGCCGAGGAAGAGCAGAAGCTGTTCGTGGCGCTTGTGGTCTTCGATTCGCGTCGTTCCGCCGAGGTCCGGCTTGCCCGGCTCACGGCTCCGCGGTCGGAGACACGCGTGTTCACGCTCGAGTCACTCGGCCGACTTGCAGGGACACGGAAATGAACGATGCCACCGCCACGGACGCGGCCGATGAGGACGGCCTGCCCGCGGCGGCAACGGATGCCGCCGATTCAGGCGACCCGCTGAGTCTCACCCTCGCCTATCGGGCCCGCTTCGACGAATGCGGGCCGGACGGCACGCTGCGTTCCGCCGGACTCATGCGCTGGGCACAGGATTGCGCATGGATCCACTCGGAGCGGCTGGGCTTCACGCGTGAGTGGTACGCCGCTCGCGGACTGTGGTGGGTGGTTCGATGTGCAGAGCTGAACGTCGTTGGGGCAGTGGCCCTGGGCGAGACCGTCTCGGTCAGCACCATGCTCTCCGGTTACCGCCGCGTGTGGGTACGCCGCCGGACGGACGTCAGGCGCGTCTCGGGCGAACCGGTGGCGACAGCCCTCACCGACTGGGTGCTGACGAACGGGCGCGGTGTCCCCACGCGTGTGCCCGACGAGTTCGTCGTGCCGCTCGGAGCGCGCGTCCAGACGTTCACGCCTGGTCGAGTCTCGCTGCCGCCGACTCCTCGGGATAGCGCCCGGCGGGAGGTCGTCGTCCGTTCCGTGGACATCGACCCGATGGCGCACATGAACAGCGCGGCGTATGTCGACGAATTCGAGGAGTGCCTGGTCGCGGCGGGCCGGGCTGACTGGTTGAGGCGGGTGCCGCGCCGCTACCGTTTGGAGTACGTTTCCGCCGCGGCAGCCGCTGAGCACCTCATCGCCGAGACATGGCCGCAGGGCGGGGGCGTCGCTCACCGCCTGCTGGCGCCCGATGGCACCGAACGGATGCTCGCCACGGTTGACGAACAGACGGCGCACGACGACTTTCGCGAGGCCGTGAGCGCAGCCCGGCCACGCCACGCGCCCGGCAAGGATGCTGGCGCCGGGTAGGTCAGGCCAGCTCGAACCGTGCTATCGCCCGCTGAGCGAGTTCGCCACCGATCGCCAGGGATGCGGTGGCAGCCGGCGACGGGGCATTCCGGACGTGGATCACATGCTCCGATTCGCCCAGCGAGAAGTCGTCCACCATGCTGCCGTCACTGCGCAGCGACTGTGCGCGCACGCCCGACGGCCCAAAGAAGATCTGCTCGCCGCGGATCTCCGGCACGTAGCGCTGCATCTCGGCCAGGAAAGCGCCCTTCCAGAAGTCGCGCCACATCTCGGCGAGCCCCGTCCTGAGGTACTTGATCGCCAGCCGCTGGAATCCGCGATACATCAGTGTTCCGGCAAGTTGCCGGGGGCTGATGTCGCTGCGCGCATAGCCTTCGCGGGCGAACGCCAGGACGGCGTTGGGGCCGGCCCAGACTTCCCCGTCAATCCGCTTGGTGAAATGCACGCCGAGGAACGGGAAGCTTGGGTCGGGAACCGGATAGATCAGGCCTCGGCACAGGTGGTGGGCGTCGGGGGTCAGCGTGTAGTAGTCGCCGCGGAACGGCACGATTCGTTCTGCGCTGCCCGCTCCCGTCATTGCCGCGACCTGGTCGGACTGCAGGCCGGCGCAGCTGATGACGTTGCGCCCGACCACCTCGCGCTCCACGCCGTCGCGCCCGCTCACGGTCACGATCAGCTCGCCGGAGCGCTCCTCGATCCCGCTGACACGCGAATTCGTGCGGATCTCGGCCCCCATCGCGCGGACGTCGTCCGCGTAGGCAAGCGCCACGCGGCGGAAGTCGATGATCCCGGTCTTCGGTGAGTGGAGGGCGCGGATCCCCGCTGCGTAGGGCTCGATCTCCCGGATCTCGTCTGGCCCCACGTCCCTCAGGCCCGGCACGTTGTTCGCCGTGGCACGTGCCTTCAGCGTCTCGAAACGCTCCAGCTCACCTTCGTTCAGCGCGACCACCAGCTTGCCGCACAGCTCGAACGGGATGCCCTTCTCGGTGGCGTAGGCCTCCACGGCCGCCTTGCCCTCCGTGCACAGCCGCGCCTTGAGCGATCCCGGCACGTAGTAGAGGCCGGCGTGCAGCACGCCGCTGTTGTGCCCGCTCTGGTGCATCGCGACCTCGGGCTCCTTCTCGAGGATGACGACGCGCAGGTCCGGCAGCCGGCGCAGCAGCTGCAGCGTGGTGGCAAGACCAACAATCCCCCCGCCGACGACGACGAGGTCGAACCGGTCGCTCATGCCCGGCCGATGCTCTGGCCGGGCTGTCCGCCGGTGGCCACGGCGGCCCCGGGTGGAGCGGGAATGGGGTCGGGCAGGGGCACGTCCAACCTCCTGGCGAGGGC
>JANPDJ010000024.1:0-5364 GCA_031431395.1 Chloroflexota bacterium
CGAGGAACGCGGCGCCGCCGGCGATCAGGCCTCCGCGGAGCACCTCGCGACGCGAGAGCGGGCCGACGATCGGCGATGGGCCGTCGCGGGCCTCAACTGAACTCACGACGTCTGGAATGCTCTCTCCTCGGGCAGCGGTGCCTGACGGCCACCATGAGGCCCAATGGACTGTACCTGCGATGCCGATCGCATGGGTCGAAGCGTCCGGGTCGGTCGGGGATCGTAGTCGCAGGCGCCCGCGGGCGCGTACCGCCTTGGCCTCGATCGCTCGACGACTGGCTGACGCGGTCGTGTCGTCGCGACCCGCATGGCGACCGCCACTCCGGCGACCGCTACGACGACCCTACCCGGCGGCGGGTACAGGCCCTTGGCGTACGCCAAACACGTTGCCGTCGGGGTCCTTGAACCAGGCACCGCGGGCCGGACCGATCTGGGCGATGAAGTTGACCGTCTTCGGCGCCTCGTATTCCTCGAAGGTGATGCCACGAGACGTCAGTTCGCGGATGACGGCCTCGATGTCGTCGACCTCGAAATGCGCGACGGTATTGCCGACGTTCGGCCGTCCGCGCCGGACGCTCAGTTGCGACCCGTTGCCGGCACCGAACCGGATGCCTGCCGGGGTCTCCTCGAGGACCGTCAGGCCGACCTGGTCCTGGTAGAACCGTTTGGCCGGCTCGACGTCAGTGACCGCGACCGTCGTGACGGCCAACGAATTGGCAAGGATCGCCATCGTGTTCACCCTTCGTTCGAAGCGCGGGCATGGGGAAGTGCGTCTCCAGGCCTCGGGCCATGGACGCGGGCGAGGCGCGAGAACGGGAGTATGCGTGTGCACGAACTTCCGGGCCGGGTGCGGTCGGCCGGACCGAGCCTCGGTCGAGGTGTTCGTGGGCAGCACCCACGTCGTGGTCGTTGCTCGTCAGGTCGTCTTCAGAACGCCCGGGCAGGTGCCCCTGATGGCGCTGACGATCTGGGCGAACACCGTCGCGTTGGTGAGCAGGTCGGCGTGCGCGATGCCCGAGTCCTGCACGTGGCACGCCCCGCCATCCAGCCTGGACGAGGACGTGGGGACCAGTCCGTCGCTCGTGCTGTAGATCGTCGTGTAGCCGGCCGAACCCGTCGTGTCGTCGCCGGCGTTCAGCTGCTTGAGGAAGCTGCTGGAAGGGCACATCTGGCCGCCATTGGTGCTGCGCAGGAAGCACGCTGCCCACAGGCCGTACTGGGGGGTTCCGAGCGAGATGTAATGGGCCACGAGTGGCGAACCGCCGACGGCCGAGCCGCCCAGGAACTTCGCGTACCAGCGGCTCGAGAGTCCGCCCATGCTGTGGGCGACGATGTCGACGCTCGTCCCGCGGCCACCCGCCGTGACGATCCCCTGGACGATGGCACCGATAAAGGCGGCGTTCGCGACGTTGTCCTGGCCCGGCAGGGCGACCTCGATGGACGGAATGCCCTGCGCCTGGAGGCTCGCCTTCATCTGGTCAAAGCTGCTTGTCGAACCCTGGTAGCCGTGGACGAGCAAGACGGTCCGGGGCGGCGTCACCCCCGAGACCGACGCCACACTCCCCACCGCGAGCAGGAAGCCAACAGCAATCGCCGACAGCAGGTGTCTTCGCATCGGGGCACTCCTTCCGTGCCGCGCCAGTATGCGCTTTCTCGATCCGGTCACCAACAGGCGCCGTGCCCAAGATCGGCCGGCTTCGCGACGGCGCCGGCGGACGCGCCTGCGCGCCAACCGTCAATCGGGGAAAGCCCGCTTGGCCGGCGGGCCCTCCACCACGGCTTCCTCGCCGGTTGGCGCGACCTGCGGCGATTGAGCGACCTGCGGCGAGCCGCCTACCGAAGGTCGCGCAGCCGCCGCACGGACGTCAGCCCCAGTGCGATCGTAGCCAGGAGCGCGCCGCTCACGAACATCGCGACCGGTCCGCCCAACAGCGTCGCAATGGCGCCCAGCCCCATGGAGCCAAAGGGGCCGAAGCCGGTGCCGAAGAACCAGATGCCCGCCGACGCGCCGCGCTCGTGGTCCCCGACGCTCTGCTGCAGCAGCGCTTGCCCCAGCGTGTCGAAGGCCGATGATGCGGCCCCGACGACGAGCAGCAGGGCGAGCGATAGCACAAACACCGTGCTCAGGGCGAAGCCGGCCAGGCCGGCGCCGAAGGCAATGCCGGTGATCAACAGCAGCTTGCCGCCACGACCGCCGAACCCGCGCGTCGCGAGCGACAGGAGCCCAATGACGCTGCCCAGCGAGCGTGCTCCGGACATCGCGCCGAGCCCCGCCGCATCGACGTGAAGGACGTCACGGGCAAACGTCGGGTAGAGGCTCGTCGTTGACCATCCGAGCATCTCGCCCACGATCACGACGAACGCGATCACCGTGACGAGGCGATTGCGCACGATCAGCGTGATCGACGACCTGAAGCTGGGGGCGAGCCTGGGCGTGGCACGCGGGCCATGACCGCGCCGGCGACTCAGGAGCAGCATGGTTGTCGCAATCACCGAGGGCACCGCGGCGAGGGCGAACGTTGCACCTGCCCCGGACGTCTCCAGGACGATCCCGCCCAGGACCGACCCACCGGCGCCGATGAGCGCTCCACCGAGATTCCCGAGCGCGATCGCGTTGGTGGCTCCGGCCGGACCCGCGAGATCGACGGCGTAGGACTGGTTGGCCGTGCCGCGGATCGTGTCGAAGACGCCCAGGACGACGCTCGTCGCGAATATGGCGATCAGGCCCAGTTGCCCGGCGACGGCGAGTCCCGCGATGGACAGCATGAGCAGGAAGGTCAGGCTGTGGATAAGCACGAGCGTCAGGCGCCGGTCGAAGCGATCCACCACTGCGCCGAGCGGGATCCCGAGCACGAGCGCAGGGCTGACGCGGGCGGCGAACGTCAGCGCGACGGCGAACGGTGAGTCGGAGACGAGAAGGGTGATCCAGCCCATGGCGACGAAACCCACCGACCACCCGATCGCCCCTGCCGCGCTGCTGACCCAGAGCGCCCAATAGCCCGGAATCCGGAAGGCGGCGAGGGTGCTGCCCGTGGTGAGGAACGCGCGCGATCGATCCCGAAGCTGCCCGGCCACAATCCCTCCCCGGCTGCCCCTCATGGGCGGCCGCACGTATGCCGACCGAGAGGGGAGTATGCGCGTGCGCGCATCGTTGGGCCGGGCGCGGTCAGCCGGGCCGTGCCCGTTCGGAAGGCCCCGTCACGCAGCCCACGTCGTCGTCGGGCCATCCGGCTTGCCGGCTCAGGGAAGCCGAGCCCTGTACGATAGAACTCGTTCGCGACAACCTGAAGGGCCACGGTAGGGCCCGTATCCACCTCCGGTCAGCAAGCCGCCACGGAACGATGGGCGCGCTGCTCTGAACTCATGACGGGACCCTCGAGCGGCCGCGGCGTCATTCCGCCCGTCCCGAACCGGGCAGGGTTGAGGAGCATCCAGATGAGCACACAGGCCGACCCCACACCGCCGCAGTCATCCGCGCGCCTGCCACCGCGCTGGTTCATCCGCTCGTTCTGGGCGATGCAGCGCGCCGTCTATGCAGTCTCAGGTGGCCGGCGGGGCCTCCGGACCGCGACAGCCGATCGCTGGGGCATGATGCGACTGCGGACAGTCGGGCGCCGCTCCGGTGAGGAGCGAGCAGCCATCCTCGGCTATTACGAGGACGGTCCAGACCTGGTCACCATGGCCATGAACGGCTGGGCCGATGCCGAGCCCGCCTGGTGGCTCAACCTGCAGGCTCACCCCGACGTCGTCGTCGATCTGCCCGGTGGGTCGCGCGCCGTCCATGCCCACGCAGCGAACACGGACGAGCGGCCGCGCCTGTGGGCCAGGTGGGCCCAGTACGACAAGGGCCTCGACGCCTGTGCCGCGAGGAGGTCACACGAGACCGCGGTCGTCATCCTGTCGCCCCGATCCGCCTAGCGGGGGCCGTCGCACGCTGCCCGCGAGGGCCACGGTCAGGCGCCGACGTAGGCCGCGAGGTGCTGGCCGGTAAGCGTGGAGCGGGCGGCGACGAGGTGGGCGGGGGTGCCCTCGAAGACGATCCGGCCGCCGTCGCGCCCGGCGCCCGGGCCGAGGTCGATGATCCAGTCGGCGTGCGCCATGACCGCCTGGTGGTGCTCGATCACGATGACCGACTTGCCGGCGTCGACCAGCCGGTCCAGCAGGGCGAGCAGCTGCCGGACGTCGGCGAGGTGAAGACCGCTCGTCGGCTCGTCGAGGACGTAGATCCCGCCCTTCTCGCCCATGTGGGTGGCGAGCTTGAGGCGCTGCCGCTCGCCGCCCGACAACGTGGGCAGCGGCTGGCCGAGCCGCAGGTACCCGAGCCCGACATCGATGAACCGCCGGAGGATTGTGTGGGCGGCCGGCGTGCGCGCGTCACCACTCCCGAAGAACGCCTCGGCCTCGCTCACCGACATCGCGAGCACCTCGCTGATGTCGCGTCCGCCGAGGCGGTACTCGAGCACGGTTGCCTCGTACCGCTTTCCCTCGCAGTCTTCGCACGTGGTGGCGACCGTATCCATGAAGCCGAGTTCGGTGTAGATGACGCCGGCGCCGTTGCAGGTGGGACACGCGCCCTCGGAGTTGGCGCTGAACAGCGCCGGCTTCACGCCGTTGGCTTTCGCGAACGCGCTGCGGATAGGGTCGAGCAGCCCGGTGTAGTTCGCGGGGTTGCTGCGCCGCGAGCCCTTGATCCCGCTCTGGTCGATCGACACCACGCCGTCACGGCCCACGACCGACCCGTCGATGAGCGAGCTCTTGCCGGACCCAGCCACGCCGGTCAGCACCACCAGGACGCCGAGCGGGATGTCGACATCGATCGCCCGGAGGTTGTTCGTGCTGGCGCCGCGCACCTCCAGCCGCCCCGACGGCGTCCGCACGGACGGCTTCACCGACGCGCGGTCGTCAAGGTGTCGCCCGGTCAGCGTGGGACTCGCCCGCAGTCCCTCGACGGTGCCTTCGAAGACGACCTGCCCACCCGCGGAGCCGGCACCCGGCCCGAGGTCAACGACGTGGTCGGCGATCGCGATGACCTCGGGCTTGTGCTCAACGACGAGCACCGTGTTGCCCTTGTCGCGCAGTCGCAGCAGCAGGACGTTCATCCGGTCGATGTCGTGCGGGTGCAGCCCGATCGTGGGCTCGTCGAAGACGTAGGTCACATCGGTGAGCGACGAGCCGAGGTGCCGGATCATGCGGGTCCGTTGGGATTCGCCGCCCGACAGGGTGCCCGACGGTCGGTCGAGTGAGAGGTAGCCGAGGCCGATCTCGACGAACGAGTCGAACGTGTGCTGGAGTCCGGCGATGAGCGGCGCAACCGACGGCTCGTCGAGGCCGCGCAGCCACGCGGCGAGGTCGTCCAGCTGCATC
>JANPDJ010000025.1:0-4127 GCA_031431395.1 Chloroflexota bacterium
CCGCGCAGGTCCGTCCCATCTCCAATGCCCAGGTAGTGGAACGGGCAGAGCAGGCCCTGGTCGAGTGCCTCCCAGAGTCGCATCTCGGAAGCAATGCGCTCGTCGAACCAGTGAAGGATGTCCTTGCTGTCGGCCCTCTCAGGGGTTGCCGTCAGCCCGACAAGCACCTTCGGCCTGAGGTGTTTGAGGAGCTTGAGATAGGTATCCGCCTCGGCATGGTGGAACTCGTCCACAATTACGACATCGAACCGCGTCGGATCCAAGTCCTCGATGCTCCGGTGAAGCGACTGGATTGAGGCGAACACGTGATCCCATTGGCGTGGCCGCTCGCCGCCGATGAACCGTTCCCCGAATCCTGGATCGTCGAGCACCTGCCGGAAGACTGCCTGGCTCTGCTCGAGGATCTCGTTGCGGTGCGCGACGAAGAGCACGCGCTCCAACCCGCCCTTGCGCAACCGCTGGTAGTCGAAAGCCGAGACCCAGGTCTTGCCTGTGCCCGTCGGCGCAACGACCAGGTTCCGGAAGTGGCCCCGAATCCGCTCGGCGCTGAGCGCCTCAAGAATCTCCAGCTGGAACGGTTTCGGTTCGACGTGAATGCTCAGCCGATACGGAGACGGAACTGCCCCAGGACCGCTCTCCGCATCCAATGCTGCTTGAAGCCGATCGCCGTCCACCCTTGGGTCGTACGTTTCGAACTCGGCCTGGTTCCAGTACTGCTCGAACGTGGCCCGGATCCTTCCAATGATCGCCGGGTTGTCCACCTCCGTGGCGCGGACGTTCCACTCAAGTCCGTCCAGCAACGCCGAATGCGTTAGGTTCGAGGACCCGACGTACGCGGTGTGGTAGCCGGAGTTGCGTTCGAACAGCCATGCCTTCGCATGCAAGCGGGTCTGTGCCGTGTCGTAGGAGACCTTGACTTTCGCCCCGAGGCCGACGAGCTCATCGAGCGCTCGCTTCTCCGTCGAACCTGTATAGACGCTCGCGATGACGCGCATCTCGCCGCCATGGAGCAGAAACTCTGCAAGTTGCGGCCGGATGAGACGGAGACCGGCAAATCGCACGAACGCACAGAGGAGATCCACCCGATCGGCGCTCTGGATCTCGAGCGCGACCTGGGTGCCGATCTGCAGGTCCCTGTGCCCGTTGACCAAGAGGACACTGTCCCGCAGCGGGATGCCAGGCCTGGCCATCGGGCGGCGTGTGCGATTCTCTGGAAGCGGCTGCTCCACTTCGACAAGCAGCTGTGCGTCGCGGTCAACCGCGTCGGCAGTCTCACGATCTGTGGAGTAGGTGGCAAGGGTCTCCAATACGCGATTGGCGAGATCGATCTGAGCCCCCCGGCGATCCGAGATCGATGCGGGAACTCCTGCGAAGCGGTCATGGGCCTGGTCATAGATGTGCCGGGCCAGGACATCAGCCATCGCCCCGTCGTCGATGGTGGTTTGCTCGACGAGCCAGCCCTGAGCCTTCGCGCGCTGAATCCGTGTCTGCAGCTCCTCAGTGACGAGGGCATCATGGAGACCGGGGGTCAAGTCGTCAGGCGTTGGCACGATTGGGTCACCGAGCGTCGGGCTGGTCGCGTTCTGGATCCGCTTGGAACGAGGCCTTGGCGCAGGCTCCGTGGCTGAGTAGGTTAGGCGATCGGCGCAAGGTTCCCGCGCGCCGGTTGCGCAGGTAGATCGGTCGGACCGACGTTCGTGCTCACCACGTTCAATGGCTCAGGCCTCGTCGGCAGCAATCTCGAGCAGCCTCCTCGCGAGCGCGAGACAGTCTCCGCGCGTCAACTCGATCCCGGCGGCCACGTCGAGGCGTCCCCGGCCCGTGCTCGTCGAAATTTCGAGGGACGCGACGGTGCCTCCGTCCGTCGCGAGTTCGTGGACTGCAAGCGCGGCGTCGAGGTCGTCCTGATCCCGGTCGCGGACGATGACCCAGCCAGGACCCCAGTCGATTGTCGGCTCAACAGATAGCGTCGGATAGTCGGTCACGAGCCCTCCTGTCGGCTCAACTGCCCGCGTTCGATGGCAGGATCTCGAAGGCCGGCGCGCCGTCCATTGGTCGCAGGGCGCGAAAATGGCGCTCATCGAACGTCAGGACCCGATGCGTCCGAAAGCGATCCGCGAGGACGACGATCGAGAGGTCGGCCAGGCCCGCGTCCAGGTCCGCGTACGCCTGGTCCAGCGTCCGGACTGACGCGTATTCGTCTTCATCGAGGCAGACGACGCTGAATCGGCCCGCGGCCAGGTCGTCGAGGAACGCGAGGCGCGCGATGCGGCCAAGGCGGCGGCCGAGAAGGTAGTCCACCTCGGCGGTGATCGGCGCCGGGACCACGAGGACGCCGGGCTCGTCAACCAGGAGCCGCTGGACGCGCCGCTGCATGGGATCACGCCGATCCGCCAGCGCAACGAGCGGTCCCGAGTCGATGATGAGCGTCACTGGCCGAAGCCCGAGAGCAACTCCTCTTCCGGGATGTCGGCTACCGAGTCTCCCGGTCCGTCCGCCGACGCGGCGACCGCGAAGTCACGGTCGGCGATGACGACGGCTCCGTACGCTCGCACGGCCCTGCGCAGCACCTCCGCCTGGGACGAGCCTTCCCGCACGGCAAGTCGGGCGAGGAGCCGTTCGTCATCCTGGGTCAGATAGACGCTGGTCTTGCGCATGGATGTAGGGTAGCACGTAGGGCACACCGTTGGCGGATCGAACCCACGATGGCGGTCCTCCGCTTACCTGGCTGCGTCCGGGTGCGGGACGGCGACCACCGATAACCCGTCGATGCCGGCGAAGTCCTGTGGGTTGCACGTGAAGAGCGGGAGGTCGTTGGCCACCGCGATCGCGGCGATCATCGCGTCGTAGGCTCGGGCTGCCGGCTTCCGACCGGAGCGTCGAAGGGAGGCCGCCACACGCCCGAATGCGCGCGCCGCTTGGGCATCGAACGGGATCGGCTCGAAATCCGCCTCGGCCTGCTGGAGGTGGGCCTGGCGCGCGATCCGCTCGGCATCTGTCGTTGCTACGAGCGGGCCAACGCTCAGCTCGGCGAGTGTGACGGCCGAAATGAGGGGGCGGATCGGCAGTGCGGAGGGATCATGCAGCCGGCCCAGCAGGATGAGCGTGCTCGTGTCCAGTAGTCCCGTGGCCGGGGAGGTCATGCCTCGGAGTCGAGGGTGGCGTCGATGTCCCGACGCAGGGCATCCGCATCCATCGGCGGAAGATGGCGCCAGCGATCCAGCAGCACGACCGCCGTGAGCGCGTGGGGTCGGAGCGGTCGCAGCTCCGCGACCGCCTTGCCGGACCGCGTCACGGTGAGATGTTCACCAGCCGCCACGCGGTCGATCACCTCCCCGCCATGGTTCCGAAGGTCGCGGATGGTCACATTCGCCATGGCTGCAGTGTATCACGCGTGAGACGTATCGCTCGTGGCTCGCCCCGCGTAGTACGGTTGCCGCCCATGACCCCTGAGCTCCTCCGCATCGTGGACCGCCGGCTCGAGGCGACCGGTGCCCTCGAGCACGGATGGTCCCTCCTCGTTCTCGGTGCGTGCGAGAGCGACGCGAGCCTGACGGCCGTCCTGGAGGGTCGGGCCCCAACAACGCGCCGCGGGATCGCGACGGCCGAGAAGGAACCCCAGGATCGTCCCGGCGCCTACCTCGACTCGATCACCGTCGAGGGCTTCCGCGGAGTCGGGCCGAAGCGGACCCTCGAGATCCAGCCGGGGCCGGGCCTGACGCTGGTCGTCGGGCGGAACGGATCCGGCAAGTCGTCGTTCGCCGAAGGCGTCGAGATCCTGCTCACGGGCACCAACTCGCGCTGGGCGAAGCGTTCGTAGATCTGGCTGGTGGGCTGGCGCATCCTCGACTACCTTTCACGGACAGCCATCGAGGCCACGTTCGCGATCGTTGGCCTGATGGGCGTGTCGACGGTGGCGCGCCACTGGGCGGACGGCGCCGCGCTCAACGATTCGCAGACGACGGTTCGCCGCCCCGACAAGTCGAAGGCGGACCTCGAAACGCTCGGCTGGACCGGCGCGGTCGAGGCGTTCCGGCCATTCCTCTCCTACAACGAACTCGGGACGACGTTCGACGAGGGGCCCACGGAGTTCCACGATCGGCTGTCGCGGATCCTGGGGCTCGGCG
>JANPDJ010000026.1:0-59639 GCA_031431395.1 Chloroflexota bacterium
GCCGCCGTCGCATGCGCCGGGCTCTTCGTCGTTGTCGTCGCGCCATGGTTCGCCCGCCAGCTGTCGGTCTTCGGGAGCCTGCTTCCGTCATCCCAATCCGGGCGCGTGCTGTACATCCGGGACATCGCCGAGTGGAACAGCATCACCACGCCCACCACCCTTGACTACCTGCTGGGCCAGGGCATCGGCCCCCTGCTGCTGAGCCGGATCGGCGGCCTTGTAGCCGGGATCGAGATCTACAGCGTCCTCGTGGGGTCGGTGTTCCTGGTCCCGCTCATGGTGATCGGTGCATGGCTGCGACGGCGATCGGCGGACTTCGGGCCGTTCTTCGTCTACGCCGTCATCCTTTTCGCCTTCTCCGCCATCGTCTCGGCGGTCCACGTCCCGGGCGGCACGTTCATCCACTCGGCCGTGGCGCTTGCCCCGCATTCGTACGTACTTGCGATGGAGGCGATCGTCATCGTCGTCGCCTGGGCCGCGCGCCGGCGCCCGTCCTGGCACGAGGCCACAGCCAACCGGGTGTTCGTGGGGGGTGCGGTGGCGCTCGCGGTCGCGACGAGCGTGGTCTTCGGCCTCGTCGTGGTCCGCGGCTGGGACGCGATCCGGCAGCAGCGTCTCACCGTTGCGCGAGAACTCGTCGCACTCGGCGCCTTACCCGATGACCGGCTGATGTCGATCGATTCGGGCGGGTATCGCTACTACACCGGGCATGGAGGTGTGGTCACGCCGGATGACCCCATCGATACCATCCGGGACGTGGCGCGCGCGTACAACATCCGCTGGCTGATCCTTGAGCGGCGCGAGATCGTCCGCGCGCTGGCATCGGTCCTGAGGGGCGGGCCGCGCCCAGCGTGGATCGGCCCGCCTGGCTTCTCTCAGGATGGCCCCACGGCTGATCCCATCCTTGCCGGCTACCCGGCGGTCGCGATCTTCCCGGTCTGCTTCGAACCCTCGGACACGCGCTGCTCGGCGACCGGCAGCCTTCCCGTGGAGGCCGCGCAATGATCCGGCGCGAGCTGTGGCTGAGCGCCGCCCTGGTCGGGTCGATTGCCCTCGTCGTCCGCGTGGTCGCAGCGTCGTTCGTGCCGTTCCCCATCCCCGAGGACACCGCCTATTACTACGGGGTCGCGCGAAACCTCGTGGAAGGCCGCGGCCTCGTGAGCGACGCCGCATGGAGCTTCCAGTCCTCCGCGAGCGCCCTGCCGCGGCCCGCCTTCGAGGTCTGGATGCCCCTGCCGACGCTGCTGGCGGCCATCCCGATGGCGATCCTCGGGACCGACTATCGGGTCGCTCAATCGGTTGCTGTCCTCATCGGCGCGCTGGTCCCGGTGCTCACCTGGCGCCTGGCGCTGGACGTGGCCCTGGAGCGCGGACTGACGGTCACCCGCGCGCGGGTCCTGGCGCTGGGCGCGGGGCTCACGGCGGCCGTGGAGTTGCCACTGCTCGTCCATTCGACGCTGCCCGATTCCACCGCGCTGTTCGCGCTCTTCGTGCTCGGTGCCTGCCTCCTGATGCCGCGCCTGCTCCGGGGTCCGCGGGCGGACCGCTGGCGCGACGAGCTCCGCGATCCGCGACTGATCGGGCTCGGCCTCGCGATCGGGTTCGCGGCTCTCACCCGGAACGAGGCGATCTGGCTGGCCGGCACCTGGGTGCTGCTGGTCGCGCTGCGCCTCCGGCCTGCCGGCAGCGACGGCGCGATCGGCCTCTCCTGGGCCATCCGGCTCGTCGCAGTTCCGGCGCTCGTGGCGGCGGCCGTGTTCGCGCCGTGGGCCGTGCGGAACTGGCTCGTCCTGGGAAGCGTGCTGCCCGGCCAGACCATCACGAACGCGTTTTCTGTGACCGGATTCGACATCTTCGCGTTCCAGGATCCGCCGACCCTGTCGCGCTACCTCGCGGTCGGCCCGGCCCGGCTGCTCCAGATGCGCGTGGACGGGTTCTCGCACAACCTGCTGACCGTCCTCGTGCTGCCATCGTTCCCGATCGGGCTTCTCGGCCTCTTCGCGCTGGCAAAGGTCGGCCGTGGCGCGGTCCTCCGCCCGCTGGTCATCGTGAGCGTCGTGATCTTCGCCTTCACCACGCTCGTGTTCCCCGTCGCGACAACCTGGGGCACGTACCTGCATGCGGCCGGGGCGGCCCACGTCCTGTTGATCGTCGGCTGTCTGTTCGCGCTTGATGGGCTGATCGTTCGCATCGGCCGCTTCCGCGGGTGGACTCGGCCAGTGGCATGGCTGGGGCCCGCTCTGACCGTCTTCGGCGCTGCGCTCTTCAGCCTCGCGTTCGTGCCGCAGTTCGGTGCGCAGTCGCGTGACGTGGCAGCCCGGTACAGGGCGCTGCCGGCCGCCATGACGGCTGCCGGGCTCCCGGCCGTGGCCCGGCTGGGACCGGTGATCTCGGACTTCCCGATCTGGTGGGCGGAAGGCGAGCGGGCGCCGGCACTGGGCCTGCCCGACGAGTCACCGTCCAGCATCCTCGCCCTGGCCCGAGCGTACCCCGGCACGCGGTATCTCGTCATCAGCTCGAGCGACCACGGGCGGTGGCCGGGCGTCCTGGCCGAGGGCGGCTCCGATGCCGCATGCTTCCGCGAGGTGGACATCGGCACACCGGCAGACGCTGCGACGCGGGCAGCGCTGCAGGGCACGCGTGTATTCGAGTTGATCTGCCGATGAACACGCTCCGTATACTCCGAACCTGATGAACGTTGCGCACGAAAGCACAACGCTTCGTGACGGCCGGTTCGACGGTCTGCACGCCGAGGCAAAGTCCGCCCTCGAATCCGCCCGGAATGTCCTGCGTGACATCCGTGAGCAGTACGGCAACGACTACCGCCGCGAGTTCGCGAGCTGGCAGTCGTTGCGCAACGAACTCGATGCCGGCATGGGTACTCTTCGGCCGGCGTCCGTTCGGAACGGCAGTTCGGTGGGCCTTCACCCGGATGCGGACATTCCGGATGCGCGGGCGGGCGAACTCCGAATTGACGTGGAGCGCCTCGCCGCTGCAATCGGCCGGCATGAGGCCGAGTTGAGCCGCCTCGAGCTGGCCCAGGGCACCATGGACCAAGCGCTGCGCTTCCTGGAGGGTGGCGACGGGACCCCAGCGGCCGAGGGTGCCCAAGCTCCGTTGTCTGCGGAGGTTGCCCTCCGGATTGTCGAGGCCCAGGAGCACGAGCGGTCGCGGCTTGCGCAGGAGGTCCACGACGGCCCCGCACAGGCGCTCACGAATGCGATCTTCCAGGTGGAGTACATCGAGCGGGTCATCGATCACGACACCCGGCTGGCCCAGACCGAGCTGGCCTTCCTCCGCCAGCTGCTCCGCCGCGAGCTGGGCGACGTGCGGACCTTCATCAGCCAGCTCCGGCCGCGGGTGCTGGACCAGCTGGGACTCGACGGGTCCATCCGCGAGACGGTGGCGAACATGGCGGCTCTGACGGGCCTTCAGATCGAGGTGGACCTCGACGCTCCCGGCGGGAGCCTGAACGAGGCCGAACAGACCGTGGTCCTCCGGATCGTCCAGGAAGCGCTCCAGAACGTGCGGAAGCACGCGGAGGCGTCACACGCGATTGTGAGCAGTCGCCTTGACGGCAGCGCATGGATGCTCGAAATCCGCGACGATGGACGCGGATTTGACGCGAACGACGTCAGCGCCCGGAGCCGGCGGAATTTCGGCCTCCAATTCATGCGCGAGCGGGCTGAGCTCATCGGCGCCCGCTTCGAGGTCCGGTCCCGTCCGGACGACGGTACGGTCGTCCGGCTGGCCATCCCGTTGCGAGAGGAGAGCAGATGAGCATGGAATATGGCGGCGCGGATCGTCGTCGGGGTGGACCCGACCGTCGCGGGCCGGACGAGCAGACGAGGATCCTCCTCGTGGACAACCACGCCCTGTTCCGCGTGGGCATGCGCAACATCCTGGAACGCGAGCCGGATTTCCTCATCGTGGGAGAGGCATCAGACAGCCGCGGTGCCATCGACCTCGCGGTGAACCTCAGCCCCGACATCATCCTCATGGATCTCAACCTGGGCGCACCGGGCGGAATCGAGACCACCCAGCGGATCAAACGTGAGTTGCAGCCGGCCGGGATCATCGTCCTGGCCGTCACCGAGGACGAGGAAGCGCTGTTCGACGCCATCAAGGCGGGGGCGGCAGCCTTCATCCTCAAGGATGTCGGGCCCGACGACCTCGTCACGATCATCCGGCGCGTGTCCGACGGCGAGTACCTGATCAACGACAAGGTCTTCGCCAAGCCGGCCGTCGCGTCGCGCGTCCTGAAGGAGTTCCGCGAACTCGCGGTCTACGGCCAGGATGCGGCGCCCATCTTTGCGCCTCTGTCACCGCGCGAGGTCCAGATCCTCGACAACATCGCCCAGGGCATGACAAACAAGCAGGTGGCCTACGCACTGTCAATCAGTGAGCAGACCGTCAAGAACCACATGAGCTCGATTCTGCGCAAGCTGTCCGTGAACGACCGGACGCAGGCCGTCGTGTATGCGATGCGCCAAGGCTGGATCAGGATGCCGGACGATTGAACGAACGTAGCGACGGTCACGGGGAGCCTGCCCCGGCCGGTGAGAGGCCGGTGGGAGACGGACCGGCAGATGACGGAGCGGCCGGCACCCGCCGCACCCAGCCCGGCGGCAACCCGCCAGGCGGGGCTTCGATGGCGGACCTTGCGGGGCGGGTCCGCGCGGAACACCACCTGCTGGAAACGGAGCTCAGCGAGATCGAACTCCTGGTCCAGCAGGCCAGGACGGAAGCCACGCGGCACGAGGCGAAGCGGTCAGCCGCGGCCGACCGCTTCGCGGCGCTGAGCCCAGGGACCAGCCCAGCGGATGTCGCAGATCAGAGCAAGCAGCTCGTCACGCTCACGCGACGCGCCGTGGTGATGCAGACGCAGGTGGACGTGCTCGAGGGCAAACTCAAGGTCCTCCAGCGCTTTCGCGATGCGTCCGCTCGAACGGCCGCGGACCTGGACGCATTGGGCGGCGACGGCGCCGGCGGCCGGGCGGCCGGAACGAGACCTCCTCGGGGGTCCGGCCGCGCGGCCGGCTCCGGTCAGGGCTTTGAAGCCGACGGTGGGGGTGGCGCCGTCATGCCGCTGGCGATGTCGCGCATGCTCCTCGGCGCGCAGGAGGACCTGCGACGCGAGATTGCCCGGACGATGCACGATGGTCCGGCCCAGAGCCTCACGAACATCGTGCTCCAGGCCCAAATCGTGGATCGACTGTTTGCCCGGGACCCTGCCAGCGCGGCAGCGGAGGTCCGGCAACTGATCTCGATGGTCCAGCAGACCCTTGACGCCACCAAGTCCTTCATCTTCGACATCCGTCCCATGGTCCTCGACGATCTCGGCCTCGTCCCCACGATCCGTCGCGCGGCGAGGGAGCGCGGCCGTCGCGCCCAGATCCCGGTGGAGTTCGAGTCCTACGGCACCGGTCGGCGCCTCACGATGGAGCTTGAGAGCGGTCTCTTTCGCATCATCGACGAGGCACTCGCCGCATACCTCGCCGGCCGGCCGGACCTCGTCACGATCCGGCTCGACTGGACCGACGGGCTGGAGGCACGGATCGCGGCCCGCCGGCCCGCTTCGGCACCGTTCGAAGCCGATGCGCCGTCGCCTGCGGCTTCAGCAGCCGACGCGGCACGCGACGAGGGCTCCCGCCGTCGGAGCAGGAGCACGGCCTCTCAGCAGCCGCCGGAGGCGATGCCGGCGGCGCTCGTCGCCATGATCGAGGACCGCCGCGTGGCGGACACGGCTGCCAAGCGGGCCGTCGGCGCGATCCCGGTCGCGATCCACCGCGAGATCCAGCAGCGGGCCGACGCCCTCGACATCGTCCTGGAGCTGGCCGAGGACGGTCGCGAGATCCGGCTCGTGATCGAGGCGCCGGCCGACGCGGGATGAAGATGCTCCCCCCGGGCGTGATCGGCGGACAGCTGCGATGGCCGGCCGGCCGCGGCGACGCGGGGCAGGGCATCGTGGAATATGGCCTCATCCTCGGGCTCGCGGCACTCGTCACCGTCATCTCGCTGGTGTTCTTCGGAGGCGCGCTGGCGGTGGCGCTGAGTCTGCTCGGCCAGGCAATCGATTCATCGAGCTGACCGGCACGGATGCGTGACGCGTCGCGCCCATGACCAGCGAGCAAGACCGTCCCGTACGAAAGACCTAGTGCGTTTCCGAGATTCCCGTTGGACAGTGATGCCGTCCTCGATCGAGGGCACTGCACTTATCGGGAGAACCGGAAATGACACTCGTGAACACGCTCCTCGCCAAGTTCCGCCGGGATGAAGACGGCCAGGGTCTCGCCGAGTACGCGCTGATCCTCGCCCTCATCGCGATCGTTGCGATCGTCGCGCTGATCTTCCTGGGCGGCCAGGTCAGCACGATCCTGAGCAAGGTCGGCACCTCGGTCTAGGACCGTCAAGCGAGGGGCGCCGGGGATCCCCCAGGGACCTCCGGCGCATTCTCGTTCTTGACGACCCGGGGGAGGCCCGCCGGCCCACGCGCCGGCCGAGTCGATCCCGAAGGGAGCCCCGATCATGCCCTTGCTTCGGCGCCTCATCCGCGAATGGGGCAGCGAGCGGGGTCAGGGCCTCGTCGAGTACGCGCTCATTCTGTCGCTCATCGCGATCGTGGCCATCGTCGCCCTGGCCTTTCTCGGGAACACAGTATCCGCAGAACTCAGCAAGATCGGCGTCGCGCTCTGACGCCAACAGCACTCACGGGGTCGTGGCTCAGCCACGGCCCCGTTCGCATTTCCCGGGCCAGCCGCTGCAAGCCCGATGCGGATTCGGACGGACAGGGCCCGATCATCCCCTCCCCACGGCTCTCGCAGGAGCTTCCGCGGGGAGCACAGCCGGGCGGATCTGGACACCAGGGCGCCGTCCGACCGCCGGCCGGTGCGATTTCTTCCTAGCGGGTCCTAGCCCTTTAGTATAGGTGCCGGACCCTAGGCCCGGCCCTACGCTGGTGCCACCTGTCACACCACTCGGGAGCAATCGCCTTGAAGCGGTCCAATCGCCTCGTTCTGTTCGTCGGCATCCTGCTCGCGGTCGTCGCGTTCGGCAGTGTGATCGTCCTGTTCAACCAGAAACCTGCGCCCGTCAGTACGGCTCCAACGGAGCTGCCGACGGTCTACGCCAGGCAGGACATCGCACTCGGGACGGTCATCACCAGGGACATGGTGGAAGCCCGCAACCTCGCCATCCCCGTCCGCCCCACGGACGCGTTCGGTGACATCGGCGTCGTGGTCGGCAAGACCGTTCGCACGGAGATCAAGCAGGGAGCCCTGCTGCTGCCGGCGGACTTCTCTGCCGGCGCGGGCGGAGGATCGCAGGACGTCGCCCGCCTGCTGGAGCCCGGGCTTCGCGCCATCGCGGTCCAGGTGGACCAGGCAACGGGCGTCGGCACACTGATCAACGTGGGCGACCGCGTGGACATGGTGGTGGGCTTCACCGCGGACAAGGTCCCGCTCGTGACCATAGACCCCACGACGAAGCTGCTGACAAGCGTGACCGGCTACAACCCGACCACGACGAAGGTCCTCCTCCAGAACATGCAGGTCATCGGCACGCTCCTGCCGCCGGCGCCCGCCGCGGCTGCGACCGGGACCGGCACAACCGCCCCCGCGACGGGAGCCAGCCTGACCGGCCAGCAGGAGCTCGTGATCCTCGCGGTCACTGCCCAGCAGGCCGAGGTGATCAAGTTCGCCCAGATCGACGGGCTCATCAGCCTGGTGCTGCGCTCGCCCAAGGACTTCGTGGACGCGAATGGCAACCCCATCGTGCCCGAGGCGGTCAAGACGAACGGCGTCGTGCTCAAGACCCTCATCGACAAGTTCGGGGTGCTGCCGCCGGAAGTGATCCCGGCCCAGAACCTCCCCACCGCCGCCCCCTGAACCCGCGCTATTCCTCCACCCAGCCCGACACCACGAACGGACCGAACGGCCGAGCATGCCTGACCAGATCCGCGTTCTGATCGTCGACGACATCCCCGAGACCCGGGACCACCTGACCAAACTGCTCGGCTTCGAGTCCGACATGCTGGTCGTTGGCGCGGCATCCTCCGGGCTGGAGGCGATCGCGCTCGCAACCTCGCTCCTGCCCGATGTGGTCCTGATGGACATCAACATGCCGGATATGGACGGGATTGCCGCGACGGAGCAGCTCTCATCGACCGTCCCCACGACTGCCGTGGTGATGATGTCGGTCCAGGGCGAAGCGGACTACCTGCGGCGGTCGATGCTGGCCGGGGCGCGTGAGTTCCTCGTCAAGCCCTTCAGCAGCGACGAACTGTCGTCATCCATTCGCCAGGTCTGGGCTCGCGAACGCGACAAGGTTTCCCGCCTTGCCCCGCGGGCACCGGTGGCAGCGCCGGCCAGTGGGCCTCGGACGCACCGGCGGGGCCAGATCGTGGCGTTCTTCAGCCCCAAGGGTGGCGTGGGCCGGACAACGATGGCGGTGAACTCGGCGGTGAGCGCAGTCACCGAGCTCGGCAAGAGGGTCTGCCTGGTGGACGCGTCGTTCCAGTTCGGCGACGTGGGCGTCATGCTGAACCTCAACCCGAGGAACATGTCCATTGCCGATCTCGTGCCGGAACTGACGGCCGGCGCGGAGATGGACGCGGTGGATACGTTCGTCGTTACGCACTCCTCCGGCGTGCGGGTCCTGCTCGCGCCGCCGTCACCCGAAATGGCCGAGCTGATTACTGCTGCCAACATCAAGCAGATCCTCGAGGCCCTGGCTGCGGAACACGACCTCGTCTTCGTGGACTGCGCGCCCGGGATCACCGATGCGAACCTGGCGATCCTCGACCTCGCCGACGTGATCCTTGCGATGCTGACGCTGGAGATCACCAGCATCAAGAACATGCGCCTCTTCCTCGAGATCAGCGAACGGCTGGGGTACGAAGAGGGCAAGGTCAAGCTGGTCCTCAACCGCGCGGACGGCAACCTGGGTATTCGCGTGGCCGATGTCGAACATTCGATCGGGCGCAAGGTGGACTACACGATCGTCAGCGACGGCCGCAGCGTCGTCTACGCCCTCAATCGCGGCATTCCATTCGTCCTGACCAGCAAGGAGACGCAGGTCTCTCAGGACGTCTTCAGCCTGACCCGTGCGGTCGCCGGCGAGCTCGATCTGCCCAGCAGTGAAGAGATCCAAAAGCCTGCTCCCCGCAAGTCACTGTTCGCGTGGCGCTGACCATGCATGCCATCCGGTCGAAGTGCCGGCAATTGCTCACCAGGGTCCAAGGCGGAGCCGTGCGACGCCGTTGGCCCGAGGTAGAGGAGTAACCAATGTCCCTCCTGAAGCGGATCGAGAGCGCCCGACCCGGCATGGGTCCGGCCGGTGTGCCCGGCACCCCCACACCGGTCACGACGGGAGTCCCGTCCTCACCGGGAGGCGCGCCGCCCACGCTGACCCAGGCTCAGCGGATGGTCACCCAGGCCCCGGTCCGCGAGTCGTTCCGGGATGTGAAGTTCCGCATCCAGGGCCGCGTCATTTCCGACCTGGACCCCAAGCTCGACCTGTCCAACCAGGTCGAGGTTCGCCGCCAGATCGAGGAGATCTTCGGCAAGGTCGTCGACGAAGAAGGCCTGGCCCTCACGCGCGCCGAGCGCGTGCGTATGCTCGAGCAGATCACCGACGAGATCATCGGCCTTGGTCCGCTTGAGCCGCTCCTCCGCGACGAGAGCGTCACGGAAATCATGGTCAACGGCCCGCGCCAGGTCTTCATCGAGCGCAGCGGCAAGATCGAGCTCACGAATGTCGTGTTCCAGAACGACGACCACGTGATGCGGATCATCGACCGGATCATCGCCCCCATCGGCCGGCGGATCGACGAATCCAGCCCCATGGTTGACGCCCGGCTCACGGACGGGTCGCGGGTGAACGCGATCATTCCCCCGCTGTCGCTCATCGGGCCGGTGATCACGATCCGGAAGTTCTCCGCATCGCCCTTCACGGTGGACGACCTCGTCCGCTTCGGCACTGCGACGCCCGAGATGTTCGACTTCCTGAGGGCCTGCGTGGAAGCGCGGCTGAACGTCTTCGTGTCGGGCGGCACGGGCTCCGGCAAGACCACCACGCTGAACGTGCTGTCCTCGTTCATCCCCACGGACGAACGGATCGTGACGATCGAGGACGCCGCTGAACTCCAGCTGCGCCAGGAACACGTGGTCACGCTGGAGAGCCGCCCGCCCAACATCGAGGGCAAGGGCGCGATCCCCATCCGCGAACTGGTCCGCAATGCCCTGCGCATGCGCCCCGATCGCATCATCGTCGGCGAGTGCCGGTCCGGCGAAGCCCTGGACATGCTCCAGGCCATGAACACGGGCCACGATGGCTCCATGTCCACCGGCCACGCGAACAGCCCGCGCGACATGCTCGCCCGTCTCGAGACGATGGTCCTCATGGCCGGCGTGGACCTGCCGCTGCGGGCCATCCGCGAGCAGGTGTCGTCCGCCGTGGACGTGATCGTCCAACAGAGCCGCCTCAAGGATGGCACCCGCCGGATCGTCGCCATCACGGAGGTCCAGGGCATGGAGGGCGACACCATTGTGATGCAGGACGTCTTCTCGTTCGAGCAGACGGGCTACGTCGACGGAATCATCCAGGGCCGCCTCAAGCCAACCGGCATCCGGCCCAAGTTTGTCGAGAAGTTCGAGGCGATGGGAATCCGTCTGCCCCCGGGCCTGTTCGGCTTCAGCTACTAGTCAGGAGAGGAAACGCCCGACATGGAACCCACAACGCTCGTCATCGCAGGGGTGGCAGCGCTGGCGATTCTCCTGATCGCCTTCGGCGCGGCAAGCTCCGGCGGCGGCGCCGGCATCAATGCCCGCCTGGAGCGGTACGCCTCCAGCAAGGACGACGTCACCCGCCCGGCCTCACAGCAGAACCTTGGCGAGCTGATCTCCGGGAGCGAGGCGATCAGCACCTTCAACAAGGCGATGGAGCAGCGGGACTTCGGCGCCAACCTTGCCCGCGATATCGCTCGCGCCGACCTTCGCCTCAAGGTCAGCGAATACCTGATGATCTGGGCCGGGTCCACGGTTGCCGTGCCCCTCATCTTCCTGCTGCTGGGCTTTGTCCTGCCTGCCCTCGGTAGCCCGATCGCGCTGCTGTTCGGGCTCTTCGTCGGTTTCATCCTCCCAGGCAAGTGGCTCGGCCGGCGCAAGGGCAGCCGCCACAACGCGTTCAACAAGCAGCTTCCGGACACGATCATGCTGATCGCGAACGCGTTGCGGGCCGGCTCATCCTTCCTCCAGGCCATCGAGCTGGTCGTGCGCGAGGCGCGCCCACCGATCTCCACCGAGTTCAGCCGGGTGATCCGCGAGGTCAACCTGGGTCTCCCGTTCGAGACCGCGCTCGAGAACATGGTTCGTCGTGTCCGCTCCGACGACCTGGAGCTGATGGCCACAGCCATCAGCATCCAGCACACGGTCGGCGGGAACCTGGCCGAGATTCTCGACTCCATCGCGTTCACGATCCGCGAGCGGATCCGGATCAAGGGCGAGATCCGGACGCTGACGGCGCAGCAACGCCTGTCGGGCTACGTGGTGGGCTTCCTGCCCATCAGCCTCGCCGGGTTCCTCTTCGTCGCCGCTCCGGGCTTCATGGAGCCCATGTTCGCCAACCCACCTGCCGTCCTGGGTCTTCCGGCCGGCGTCGTCGGCCTGTGCTTCGGCGGCTTCATGATGTTCATTGGCTTCATGTTGATCCGCAAGATCGTGGACATCGAGGTCTAGTTGATGGCTCTACTGCCGATCCTCGTCGCAGGCGTCGCGGGCGGCGCCATCCTCCTGATCGTCCTCGGGCTCGCGGGCAACGCGCCCATGGACCCTGTCAGGGCCCGGCTCGTCCAGCTCGGGTCGATGCAGGCCCGAAACCTGGAGGAGCTGGAGCTCCAGCAGCCGTTCTTCGAGCGCACCATCCGGCCGCTCGCAACGAGGCTGTCGGGCACGGTCAACAAGATCACCTCGGCGTCCTTCGTCGCGACCACCCAGAAACGGCTGGCCATGGCCGGCAACCCGGCCGAGCTGTCCGTCATGGACTGGCTGGGAATGAAGGCGGTATTCGCGATCATCTTCGCCGGCATCGGTGGCCTGCTCACCCTCGTCCTCGGGATGCCGATCGTGATGACTCTGGCCTTTGGCGGCCTCGGCCTCGGGATCGGCTACATCGGCCCCGAATTCTGGCTTGGCAAGCGGGTGAAGGGCCGGCAGAAGGCCATCCTGCGCATGATCCCGGACTCACTGGACCTGCTCACCATCTCCGTCCGCGCCGGGCTCGGCTTCGATGCCGCGCTGGCCAAAGTGGTGGAGAAGGTCAAGGGGCCCCTGTCCGACGAGTTCCGTCGGGCCCTGGCCGAGGTGCGCGTGGGCAAGCAGCGCCGCGAGGCCCTGCGGGACATCGTTCCCCGAACGGACGTCGCACCGCTCACCAACTTCATCGGGGCGATCATCCAGGCCGAGCAGTTGGGCGTTTCGATCAGCAAGGTGCTACAGGTCCAGTCGGAGCAGCTTCGCATCGAGCGGCGCCAGCGAGCGGAGGAAATGGCCGCGAAGGCGCCGATCAAGATGCTGTTCCCGCTGGTCGGCTGCATCTTCCCGTCCCTGTTCATCGTCATCCTGGGTCCGGCGGTCATCCTGATCGTGCAGAACTTCTCGCAGTCGTGACGACCGCTGCTCCCGGCAGCGCACACAACGTCACCCGGAACGCACCGCTGGCGACCTCCCTGGAGGTCGCCACGTCGTTCTGGGCGAAGTTCATGGGGCTGATGGGGCGCGCGACGCTGCCACCGGGGGCCGGTCTCTGGCTCGGCGGCACCAACAACATCCACATGATGTTCATGCGGTTTCCCATCGATGCCGTGTTCCTGGGCGCCGCCGCCACGGACGGCACGCGGCAGGTGGTCCAGCTCCGGCGGTCCATGCGGCCCTGGACCGGCGTGGTCTGGTTCGCACGCGGAGCGGAGGGCGTGATCGAATTGCCGGCCGGCGCGATCGATGCGTCCGGCACGGCCATGAGCGACTCGATCCGGCTCGCCGGCGTCGCGTAGACCCAAGGATCATCGGTGACCGCCGGATACGTCCCCGATGAGTCGCGGATACGTGCCGGTGTTGTGCCGCCCGATACCGTTCGCCCATGCCAGCTGCTTCATCCGTACAGCCTCGGGGCCCGTTCGGGCGTGCGCGCCGGATCGGAGGACAGCTCCTGGACCTCGCGCTTCCGGCCCGGTGCCCGGGTTGCGGCAGTGAGGGTGCGCCCATCTGCGCCGGCTGCCGTCCGCAACTCTTCGAGCGGCTCCGGCGGCCCGGTGGAACCCTCCTCGGCCTCCCGGCCGGGATTCCGGAGCCGCTGATTCAGCTCGAGTGGTGCGCGCCGTTCGAGGGCCTGGTGAGAACGGCCCTCCACGCCCTCAAGTACGGTGGGGAACGCCGCCTGGCGTGGGTCCTGGGTGAGGCGATTGCGCAGCGGTGGCGATCTGCCGGGTCCGGCGGGAGCGTGCTGGTGCCGGTGCCGGTCCACCGGGATCGTGCGCGTGAGCGCGGCTACGACCAGGCCGTGATGCTCGCCCGGCCGGCCGGAATCGGGCTGGGGCTGCCGGTGACAACCGCGCTGGAGCGGACGCGCGCGACCACCGCACAGTTCCGTCTGGACCGGCGCGACCGGTCGGCGAACGTCGCTCGGGCGTTCGCCGTGCGGCCGGGCGCGGAAGCCGGCGTCGCGGGCCAATGGGTCGTGCTGGTCGACGACGTGGCCACCACGGGCGCCACGCTGGCCTCGTGCGCACGGTCACTCCTTGAGGCAGGCGCCATGGCGGTGTCGGCCGTGACCGTCGCGAGGGAGCAGTAGTCGCCGAGGGAAGGAGCGATTCGCGGCCTCATCGGTCCGTGGATGGGCGGCTGTGCCCAGGGGTCCAGCGCGCTTTCGTCCAGGCGTCCTGCGCGTTCGGGAGGGTTGACCACACGGGGCCCGTGCCATGTGGCCCGCTCGTTGGCGTGGAGGCCGGCGCTATGATTCGAACGGGCAAGGGCCCATGCGGATGGACGTTTCGAGATCGGCTCGTCCGCCGCAGGCGGTCGGTCGCACGCCCGGGTCAGGGAGCGGTTCCAGCCACGCCGCCTTCCGATCCGGTGGGCAGACGCCGGTGACCCGAACAGGTTGCCGGTACGGCGACGACACGGGAGGTGACGCGTGAGAACGGTCGTCAAGGGCAAGAACATCGAGATCCCGGAGCGTGTTCGCGAGTACGGCGAACGGAAGCTGAGCCGCATCGAGCGTTTGCTGGACGACCGCAGCGATGCGCTGCTGGAGTTGTCGGTAGAGCAGCATCGGAGCGTGGATGCCTCGCACATCGCCGAGGTGACGCTGGTCATCGACGGCCAGACGCTGCGCAGCCATGCCGCCGGGCCGACGCACCAGGCGGCCATCGACATTGTGACGGACAAGGTGGAACGCCGCGCCGTTGACCACCAGCAGAAGCCCCTCAGCGAGCGCGGCCCGGAGGGCCGCCAGGTTCTGGAGCGCCTGGCCGATGGCACCACGGATGGCGTTGCAGACCGGCGGATCGTCAAGACCAAGCGGTTCGGGATCAAGCCGATGTTCGATGAGGACGCCGTCGCGGAGATGGAGGAGCTCGGCCACGCCTTCTATATCTTCGTCAACGCCGAGAACGAGCGGATCAACGTCGTGTACAGGCGAGCCGATGGCAATTACGGCGTCATCGAGCCGATGATCGAAGGCCACGCGCCGGCCCGCGCCGCTCGGGGCACACAACGAGCCTGACGATGCGAACGCGGCAGGCGGCCGAAATCCCCCGGCCCGGTCCACTGCGGCGAGGCAATCGCACGGCTCGCGCCCACGCCCACGTTCACGGGCCCGCACCTGCGAGCCGGCAGGCCGCGGGATGCTGCGGGGGACGCGGCACCTCCGCGTGTTGAGGAAGCTCGCGGACCGTGCGGGCCGGATAGGCCTGCCACTCGCACTGCCGCTCTGGTTCCTCGCCTGGTCCGCCAACCGCGTCTACCAGCTGAGCTGGGACGGCTTCGGATGGGACACCACGTTCCTCGGACGCGACTTCCGGATCTATCGCGACGGCGCAGTCGCCCTCCTCAACGGCGGCAACCCCTGGGCGGCATCGGACCGCTGGAATGGCACGGACTGGCACTTCGCCGCCCTGCCGCCCGCCGCGCAGCTGTTCGTCCCGTTCGCGCTCATCCCGGAGGGAGCCGGCATGGCCGCGTTCGTGGCGGTCAGCGCCGGGGTGGCGTGGCTCGCCCTCCGTCGACTCGGCCTGCCCTGGTGGTGGCTGCTGTTCCCGCCGATGACGGAGGGGCTCTTCGCCGCAAACCCGCAGATCGTGCTGTTCGGTCTGCTGATCGTCGGTGGCCCCGCGGCCCGCGCGCTTGCCACCGCAATGAAGGTCTATGCGATCGTGCCCGTCCTTGCGCGCCGCGAGTGGCGCGCAGTTGCTGCAATCGCCGCATTGCTGGGATTGTCCGTCGTCCTGGGAGCGGGCCTGTGGGCCACCTGGATCTCGGAGTTCGGTGCCATTGCGACGCGGGTCACGCAGGAATCGCACGGCGGGACCTCTGCGACCCTCCTGCTGGACCCACGGATCTTCGGGAACGCCCTCCCGCGCGACGGGCTCATCCGGTGGTTGCCGGGGATTCTCCTGTACGCCCTTGTTGCACTGCTCGTGCTGGCGGCCGCCCTGCGTGACGTGCGCGCCGCCGGCTGGGTTGTCGTGCCCCTGCTCTGGCCGGCTGCGGAGTACCACCTGGCCACAATGGCCATCCCGGCCGCACGACGGCTGTCGATTTGGGTGATCGCGATTGCCACGCCGCCCACGTACCTCGTGGGGCTCATCCTGCTCGCCTGGGAGATCTCTGCGGGACGGCGGGCGATCACTGACGAGCCACCTCCGGTGGGCCTGATCAGCTGGGTGCGGTCACTGCGGAGACCGGCGACGGGCCCCCAGCGACAGCGGTGACGCGGTCCGCGTAGCATCCAGCGATGCCTCCCATCTCCCGTCGCGTCGGCGCTCACCTGCCTCTTGGCGGCGGCATGGTGAAGGCAGCCGACCGGGCGGCAGAGATCGGGGCGGACGTGCTGCAGGTGTTCAGCGACAACCCCACGGCGTGGCGCCGTCGATCGTCCGCGCCGGCCGAGCTCGGTGCCTTCAGGCGACGGCTCGAACTCCTCGGAATTGGACCCCTTGCGATCCACGCGTCCTACCTGATCAACCTGGCGGGGCCAGACGACGAGTTCCACGAGAAATCCGTGGCGGTGCTCACTCACGAGCTGCTCACAGCGCAGGCCTACGGCGCGGCCTTCGTGAATGTCCACATCGGTTCGCATCGCGGCACCGGCGCGGTCGAGGGCGCCCGGCGGGCGGCAGTGACGGTCGCCCGAGCCTTTGAAGCGGCCGGCGACGGCGCGACGGAGCCCATCCTTGCACTCGAGAACTCGGCGGGCGGAGGCTTTGGACTGGGAGCCACATTCGAGGAGCTGGCCATGGTCCTCGAGGCGGTCGAATCCCTGGGCGTGCCTCGTGACCGCGTCGGCCTCTGCCTGGACACCGCGCACCTCTGGAGTGCCGGGCACGACATCTCGAGCCCCGAGCGGCTGGACCTGGTCCTGGACGCGTTCGACTCCCGGATCGGCCTGGCTCGGCTGGCGATGATCCACCTCAACGATTCCCGTTCGGAGCTGGGCTCCGCAGCGGATCGTCACCAGCACATCGGGGCCGGACAGATCGGCGCGGCCGGCCTGGCGGCCGTCCTCCGCAGCCCACGCCTGTTCCACGCCCCCTGCTATCTCGAGACGCCCGGGATGGACGACGGCTACGACGCGATCAACATGGCACGCTGCAGGGACCTCCTGGACGGCCGGGCGCTCACGGACCTGCCCGAGGAAGCGCTCACGATGCCCGGTAGCCGGTCGCGCACCGCGCCCGCCCGGGAGCCCGGGGACGAGGACGAGGAGGTCCTCGGCCGGGGGCAGCGCAGGCAGATGGCGAAGGATCAGGCCTCTGCCGCGCGAGGAGCGGGGCCGACCGCAGGGACAGGATCCGGGGACGAATCGCCGCCCTAGCAAACCCGGGGAGCGGCGGGGCAGTCCGGGTGGCCGCGCACACACACGTTGCGGCCCGGAACCTCGTGATTGGGCACCGCGACAGGGGCCGGGCGTGCGGCCCCCAACCCGCTAGTAGTGGCCCGGGCGACTGGGGCGCGCGAGCGGCCTGACCGCCGGTTGCTCGGTGCCGCGGACCACGGCACCTGCGGGTACCGGTCCCGCGCTGTACGCGCGGATTGCCGGGCGCGGCTGCATGCGCTCGACGGGTTCGGACGCATGCGACGGGCGTCCCAGGCGGCCGATCCGGACGGCGAGGTAGTACTCCATGATCTGGCGGACCTGGGCCTCGGTCAGCCAATCATCGGCGCGCAGCGCGTACTCCACGCGAGTGGTCGGGTTGACGGCGCCGGCCGAAACCAGGCGCAGGTACTGGGGCGTGTCGGCGTCGTCGCGGAGTTCGCGCAGGCCGCGCGCGAGCTTTGTCGCCGTGCCCAGGGACGGCATGCGATCGCCGCGGATGAGACGCGAGATCGTGGAGTGGTCCACGCCCGATTGCTGCGCCAGCTGCCGCTGGGACATCTTCTTGATCTTGAGTTGGGCGCGCAGCCATTCGTTGAATGCCCGACCGTTCTGGGTCGTCATCGTCTGGGGGAATCTCCACTTGGTCGCCGCTGCGAATCCGCCGCAGTGACCGCACTATCGCCCAGGAGACCCGGTTTCCGACATCACCCGTTCGTACCGGAGTAACCGCCGTCGTGCACCGCCCCCAGGGACACTCTTGTGCGGTTGAGGGCCGTGAGGAACCCGGACCTCCGGGGCTGCGGACGGCGGGTGGACGGCTCGCGCCGCCCGGTGGCAGCTCAGGCGGGGGCGCGACGGGACGGGGGGACGGTATCCGGCGGGTTCGCGTTGCGGAGGCCACGCCCGCGCCGCAGCGGCGAGACCACGTAGGCGACCGCCCCGAGCACGATGATCGAGAGCACGCTGATCGCGCGATCGACGAGGATGATCGCCCCGGCCTCCGTGGCCGGCAACCCATAGACCACCGTCAGAAGCCCGGCCACGCCAAGCTCCACGATTCCGAGACCCGCCGGCGTGAGCGGCACGGCCGTGAGCAGCGACCCGGCCAGCGCGACGAAGAACGCGCCGCTCACCCCAAGGTGAACATCCCGGAATCCCAGCGCCTCGATCACGAGGTAGAGGCGCATTCCCTCGGTCGCCCAGACAAGGCCGGTGATGACCACGAGCCCGGGCAGGGCGCGGAGCCCGATCGCCCCGAACACGCCCTCCTCGAACCGGTCATAGAGGTCCAGGACGCGATGCGGAAGCGGCAGCCGCGTGATCAGGCGCCGCCCGAAATTCCGCAGGGTGAGGAGGCCCGCGAGGAGGAGGATCACCACCCCGATGCCCACCGCAAACACGATGCGGACCTCGTTCGTGAGGCCCTCCCTGAAGCTCACGAAGCCGGACGCGAGGGCGAGCAGCACGATCGCGAAGAGATCGAGGATGCGCTCGATGAACACGGTCCCGAACGTCCGGCTCAGCGACACCTCGCTGTTGATCTTGAGCAGGTAGGCCCGGTAGATGTCCCCCAGCTTTGCCGGAACGAGACAGTTGACCAGCCACGAGATGAAGATGATCTCCGTAGCGTCCCGGGTTCGGAGTCTTGACCCGGCACCGCGGATCAGCATCGCCCACCGCAGGCCGCGCAGCGGGAAGCCCATGTAGTAGATCGCGAATGCCGCGCCGAGCAGCAGCGGGTTTGCAGCGAGAATCTTGCCCGGCAGCTCGCCGAGCTTGAAGCCCGGCAGACTCACGACGACCAGCAGAAGGAGCAGCAGTGGGACGGCGATCGAGATGATCGTCCGCGGCCGGCGAAGGCGGCTGACCAGCGACAGCTGGTCAGCCATCTCCTCGCGCGAGACTTCGCCCGGCGGATGGTCGATGACACCAAGGACCGATTCGCCGGTCAGCAGCTCCTCATCGGGCCGGTGAAGGTGCGGTCCATCCGCTCCCAGGCCAGTCGATCCGGTCACTGTGCGGCCTCCGGACCCGCGGCGAATGCTACCGGCCGGCCGTTGCCGCGTGACCGCTGGATCACCTTGGCGACCGGGGTGATCAGGCGGACGAGGTACGAAGATCGACCGGGGACCACGGTCACGCCCGCCGCAAGGGCGGTACGAAGGCCCTCGGGCGTACCCGGGTCGCCGGTGAGAATGGAGTAGGCGTCGGCCACCTCAAGGACTGTATGCGCGTCGGACACGGCGACCCCCGGGAGCCCGTGGGCGAGGGCGAACTCGGCGGCGCGATCGTTGCCGCGCCCGACCAGGCGCGCGTTGAAGGATTCCACCCAGTCCACCCGGCCGGCGAGACCGGCCAGACCGGCGTCGCGCAGGATCGAGTTCCGGAAGCGGTCGAATGGATGGGGAATGCCCACGAGCCCGCCCTGCGCCCGGACCTCGGCGATCGTCTCCAGGGCCGGCCGCCCTGGGGCGATGGGCCGTTCCAGGAACAGGCAGATGAGATCGCCGTCCGCCGTCCGGCATTCCTCGCCCACGATCACTGTGAGCCCCGCGGGTGCGACGTCGCGCGCCCGGAGGGCCCCTTCGATGCGGTCATGGTCCGTGATGGCGATGTGCGTGAGGCCGCGGGCCGCCGCCGCGCGAACGACGGACCGGGGATTCGCAAGCGAATCGAAGCTGGCCGAGGTGTGGCAGTGCAGGTCCACGAAGGCCCGCGGCCCGGGCAGATCCCCCGTTTGGGCCATCATCGCCGCGGGTCAGACGGCGAGCGTGAGCGACTTCTTGAAGAAGTCGAAGTGCTCCAGGGCGAGGCCCGTTCCCAGCGCAACGCAATTGAGCGGGTTCTCGGCGACGTGGCACGGCACGCCGGTCACCTGGGTCAGCAGCTTGTCGATGTTGCGCAGGAGCGCGCCTCCGCCGGACATCACCATGCCCTTGTCGATGATGTCGGAGCTGAGCTCCGGCGGCGTCTGTTCCAGGACCAGCCGGACCGCGCTTACCAGCTGCTGCAGGGGTGACTCGATCGCCTCCATGACTTCGGAGCTGGTGATGGGGATCGTACGCGGCAGGCCGGCAATGAGGTCGCGGCCGCGGACCTCCATCTGCAGTTCCCGCTCCAGCGGCAGCGCCGTGCCGATCTGGATCTTGACCTCCTCGGCCGTGCGCTCGCCCACCATCAGGTTGTACTTCCTGCGGATGTAGGTGGCGATGGCATCGTCGAACCGGTTGCCGCCCACTCGCAGGCTGTGGGACACCACGATGCCGCCGAGCGCGATCACCGCGATCTCGCTGGTCCCACCGCCGATGTCGATGATCATGTTCCCGGACGGCCCGCTGATGGGCACGTTCGCACCGATCGCCGCGGCAAGCGGCTCCTCGATGAGATACGCGGCGCGGGCCCCCGCCTTCAGGGCTGCGTCGCGGACGGCACGCTTCTCGACACTGGTCACGCCGGCAGGAACGCTGATCATCACGTCCGGCTTGCGGAAGCTTGCCCGACCACGGACCTTCCCGATGAAGTGGGTGAGCATGGCCTCCGTGATCACGTAGTCTGCGATCACGCCGTCCTTCATGGGTCGGATGGCCTGGATGTTGCCGGGGGTGCGGCCGATCATCTGGCGCGCTTCCTCCCCCACCGCAACGATCCGGTTGTCGTCGCTGACGGCGACGACGGACGGCTCCTGGATGACGATGCCCTTGCCCTCGACGTAGACCAGGACGTTGGCCGTGCCGAGATCGATGCCGATCTTCATGAAGTGGTGGCCGGGACCCCTTCCGCGACGCGTTCGATCCGGGCGCCCAGATCGAGGAACTTGCGTTCGATGTTCTCATACCCCCGGTGGACGTGATGCGCACCGTGAATCGTGGTCCGCCCGGTGGCGGCGAGGGCTGCGAGGATCAGGGAAGCGCCAGCCCGGAGGTCGCCGATCTCAACTTCCGCTCCGCGGAGCCGGCTGCGGCCGGTGATCGCCGCGTGATGCCCGTCGATGATCCGGACGTCGGCACCCATTCGCGCCAGTTCGGTCAGCCAGTCCAGGCGATCCTCGAAGATGGTCTCCTCGATGTGGGATGTCCCGGCGGCCTGGCTCAGCAGGACGCCCAGGGGCGGCTGGAGGTCCGTGGCAAGGCCAGGATAGGGCGCGGTGCGGATGTCGCGCGCGCGATAGCCGCCACGCTCCAGTGCGGTGCCGTCAACGTGGATGGAGTCGCCGTCGCTCCGGACCGGCAGCCCGATCGCGTCGAGGGTCTCCAGCATGGCGGCGAGATGGGCCTGTGGCGCGCCATGGAGCGTGACCTGGCCGCCGGTCACACCGGCCGCCACGATGAAGGTGCCCGCTTCGATCCGGTCCGGCACGACCGCGTGATCCGCACCGCGAAGGCGTCGCCGGCCCTCGATTTCGATCGTGTCGGGTGCCGTCCGCTCCACCTCGGCGCCCATCCTGCAAAGGAACGCGATCAGGTCGTCCACCTCTGGCTCCCGGGCGGCCGGACGGATCGTCGTGTGGCCCTCGGCGAGCGTCGCCGCGAGCATCGCGTTCTCCGTGCCCATGACGGTCACCTGGGGGAACGTGATCGCGGCGCCGCGCAGGCGCCCAGGGGCCTGGACGAAGTAGTAGCCGTAGCGGTACTCGATCTCGGCCCCCAGGGCGCGCATGGCGTCAACATGGAGGTTGACCGGCCGCCGGCCGATCCGGTCGCCGCCCGGGTTGCTGATGATCACCCGCCCGAAGCGACTGAGCAGCGGTCCCAGCAGGATGAAGCTGGCACGCATCTGCGCGGCAGCTTCGAGCGGGACGAACAGCCAGTCCACGTCGCCCGACGCGATCTCGTACACGTTCGGCGCCGGATGGTCGACGACGACACCGAGGTGACGCAGTGTTTCGGCCATCACGCGCACGTCCTCGATCTCGGGGACGTTCGTGAACCGGCAGCGCTCGCCCGTCAGGACGGCCGCCGCCATCAGCTTCAGTGCGGCGTTCTTCGCACCGCTGATCTGCACGGATCCTGCCAGGGGCAGACCGCCGTCGATCCGGAAGACCTCCCGGGCGACCGGTTCCGGTCGGTACTCCCAGTGGAACGGTCGCGCCTCGGCCATACGCTGGCAACCTCCCCGAAGAACTGGCTATCGCCCTCCGAGGGCCGGGGCGACGCGCCTGTCAGCCATCCTACCCGCGGTGTCGCGGACCCTCCCGGTGCCGCCGTTCAGCCACGCGGATGCGCAGCAGTGCGTGCTGGAGGGCAGCTCGCGCCGCTGCCAGGTCCGCGGGCTCGTTGGCCGCGGTCTCGAGGGTCCGCTCGGCCTCGCGACGCGCCTGCTGGGCGCGCTCGAGATCGATGTCCGAGGCAAGGTCGGCGGTCTCGGCCATCACCACCACCTTGTCCGGCCGGACCTGGAGAAAGCCGCCGACGATCGCGAACGACTCCTCCGTTGTGCCCTTCCGGATGCGCAGTTCGCCCACGCCGAGCGTAGTGAGCAGCGGGGCGTGATGTGGCAGGATGCCCAACTCGCCCTCGATGCCGGGCACCACCACGATGTCCACGTCGTCGGAATACGCCAGGCGTTCCGGCGTCACGATTTCAAGATGCAGCGTCACTGGACCAACCTCAGCAGGGCCGTCGCCCGACGATGTGTTCGCACGTCACGGACGCCGGGCGGCACGCTGCCGCGCCGGACCGCGCTCACGACGCGAGCTTCGCGGCGTTGGCGCGCACGTCCTCGATCGTCCCGGCGAGGAAGAAGGCCTGCTCTGGCAGGGTGTCGGTCTTCCCTTCCAGGATCTCCTTGAACGATGCCACCGTGTCCTTGATCGGAACGTACTTCCCGGCGCGGCCGGTGAAGATCTCCGCCACGAAGAACGGCTGGCTCATGAACCGCTGGAGTCGTCGAGCCCGGGCAACCGTGGACTTGTCCTCCTCGGACAATTCGTCGATCCCGAGGATCGCGATGATGTCCTGGAGGTCCCGGTAGCGCTGGAGGACGCGCTTCGTCTCCTGCGCCACGTCGTAGTGCTCCTGGCCGACGATCAGCGGGTCCAGCACGCGCGACGTCGACGTCAGTGGATCGACGGCCGGGTAGATGCCCAACTCGGCGATGGACCGCTCCAGGCGGATCGTCGAGTCGAGGTGGCCGAAGGTGGTGGCCGGCGCCGGGTCGGTGTAGTCGTCGGCCGGAACGAATACGGCCTGCAAGGACGTGATGGAGCCCTTCTTGGTGGAGGTGATGCGCTCCTGGAGCGCTGCCATCTCCGTGGCGAGGTTGGGCTGGTAGCCCACGGCCGAGGGCATGCGGCCGAGCAGCGCCGACACCTCAGAACCGGCCTGGGTGAAGCGGAAGATGTTGTCGATGAACAGGAGGACGTCGCGGCCCTCCTCGTCGCGGAAGTACTCCGCCATCGTCAGGCCCGTGAGCCCCACCCGCTGGCGGGCACCAGGCGGCTCGTTCATCTGGCCGAAGACGAAGGCCGTCTTCGCGATGACGCCCGACTCCGTCATCTCGTGGATGAGGTCGTTCCCCTCGCGGCTGCGCTCGCCGACGCCGGCGAAGACCGACACGCCCGCGTGCTCCTGGGCGACGTTGCGGATCAGCTCCTGGATGATGACCGTCTTGCCGACGCCGGCACCGCCGAAGATGCCGATCTTGCCGCCCTTGCGGAACGGGCAGATCAGGTCGATCACCTTGAGGCCGGTTTCGAAGACGATGACCTCGGTGGTCTGCTGGTCGAAGGGGGGCGGCGCGCGATGAATGGGGAGCGTCCGGGTCGTCTCCACCGGGCCCTTGTTGTCAATCGGGTGACCCAGGACGTCGAACACGCGCCCCAGGGTGGCCTCGCCCACGGGCACGGAGATCGGCGCGCCCGTATCGCGCACCTCGACGCCGCGCGACAGGCCGTCCGTCGTGGTCATCGCCACGGACCGCACCCAGTTGTTGCCCAGGTGCTGCTGCACCTCGCACACGAGCGGAGCGCCGCCGGGTCGCAGGATCTCGACCGCGCTGTAGATCGCGGGGAGGTGGCCGGGCGGGAACTTGATGTCGACCACGGGGCCCGTGATCTGAACGACGTGACCGATGCCCGCCGTGGCGTCGGGTCGGCTCGGAGTCACAAGTGCCATGTCCGAAGTGTTCCTTCCTGTACCCAGTTCATCGTGGTGTCTGCTTCTGTGCCCGGTCGCAATTGCGGCGGCTTCGAGATCTGCCGCCCGGTCGGCGCCCGGCTGTCGCTAACGGGCGCGTGCGCCTGTGGCGATCTCGATCATTTCGCGGGTGATGTTGGCCTGGCGGACCTTGTTGTACGAGAGCGTCAGGTCTTCGATCAGTTCCTCGGCATTGTCCGTGGCGTTCTTCATCGCGACCATCCGGCTGGACTCCTCGCTCGCCTTCGCCTCGAGGACCGCCTGGTAGAGACGGGTGGCCACGTAGCGCGGCAGAAGCTGCTCCAGGACCGCCGCCGGATTGGGCTCGAAGATGAACTGGTTCCCGGGGATGCCTGAGGTGTCGCCCGACGCCTGGATGGGCAGCATGCGGTACAGCGTGGGCCGCTGCGTGAGCGTGGACACGAAGTGGCTGTAGACGATGTCGATCCGGCCGGCCGAGCCGGACAGGAAGTCATCCGTGACGAGTCGCGAGAGCGGGACTACATCGGCGAACGTCGGCCGATCCCCGAAGCCGTCGAAGTGCGCCTCGATCGGCACGCCGGCGCGGCGCATCGCGTCGCGACCCTTGCGGCCCACGGTGACCAGCGACAGGTTCCCGCGGTCCTCGATGATCTGCTGTGCCGTGAACCGGACGAGGTTCGAGGTGAACGGTCCGGCCAGTGGCCGGTCCGTGGAGATCAGCACGATGAGGCGCTTGCCCTCGGACCGCTGGGCCAGGAGCGGGTGCTCCTCGCCGCTCAGCACGGTGGCGAGGTCGGCAAGGACCTCGTCAAGCTTCTCGGCGTACGGGCGGGACGCCAGCGTCGCATCCTGTGCGCGCCGCAGCTTGGACGCTGCCACGAACTGCATCGCCCGCGTGATCTGGCGGATGTTCCGGACCGACCCGATGCGGCGCCGGATCTCCCGCTGACTAGCCATTCTGAACGCCCCATGTTGCGCGCGGCGACGTTGCGGCGGCCCGAGGCAAGGCGCCGGCGAGCACGCGGGCGTGCGCACTCGGTCGTGCGTGAGCGAGTGAGCGGAGGCGGCAACGCCGTATCGGGGCGATCACAGCGTTGCCGTCAGGCCAGGAACGACTGGCGGAAGGTGACGATCGCCTCGTCGAGAGCCTTGGACAGGTCCTCGGAGAGAGCCTTCGTGCGGCCCAGCTCCTCGAGGATCGTCGGTCGCTCCGTCTCGAGGAAGCGGTAGAACTGCGACTCGAACTCCCGAACGCGCGGTGTCGGGACGTCGTCGAGCTTGCCCGTGGTCGCGACATACAGGATGGCGACCTGCTTCTCGACCGGCAGAGGCTGGTACTGCGGCTGCTTGATGACCTCGGACAGCTTCTCGCCGCGGGTCAGCTGATCCCGGGTGGCCTTGTCGAGGTCGCTCGCGAACTGGGCGAACGCTGCCAGTGAGCGGTATTGGGCGAGGTCCAGCTTCAGCGGACCGGCCACCTTCTTCATGGCCTTGGTCTGCGCCGCCGAACCCACGCGGGACACGGAGATGCCGATGTTCAGCGCGGGCCGCTGACCGGCGTTGAAGAGGTCCGTCTCCAGGAAGATCTGGCCGTCCGTGATCGAGATCACGTTCGTGGGGATGTACGCCGACACGTCGCCGGCCTGCGTCTCGATGAACGGGAGCGCCGTCAGCGAGCCACCGCCGTTCTCTTCGTTGAGGCGGGCGGCGCGCTCGAGCAGGCGCGAGTGCAGGTAGAAGACGTCGCCCGGGTAGGCCTCGCGACCGGGTGGGCGGCGCAGCAGAAGCGCCATCTCCCGGTAGGCCCAGGCGTGCTTGGAAAGGTCGTCGTAGACGCACAGCGCGTCCTTGACGGTCTGGCCTCCCAGCTGGACGCCAACCTCCATGACCTCCTCGCCCATCGCGCAGCCAGCGTAGGGTGCGAGGTACTGGAGCGGGGCGGGATCCTCCGCGCCGGCGACGACGACGATGGTGTGCTCCATCGCGCCGAACTTCTCCAGCGTGGCGACCGTCTGCGCGACCGTGGAGAGCTTCTGGCCGATGGCCACGTAGATGCAGACCAGCCCCTGGCCCTTCTGGTTGATGATCGTGTCGATGGCGATGGCCGTCTTGCCGGTTTGCCGGTCGCCGATGATCAGCTCGCGCTGGCCGCGGCCGATCGGGATGAGCGCGTCGATCGCCTTGATGCCTGTCTGGACCGGCGTGTCGACACCCTGCCGGACGATGACGCCGGGCGCGATCCGCTCCACCGGCCGGCTCTTCGTCGTGACGATGGGACCCTTGTCGTCCAGCGGGCGACCCAGCGGGTCCACTACGCGGCCCAGGAGCGCCTGGCCCACCGGGACCTCGACGACGCGACCCGTCGTCTTGACGGTGTCGCCTTCCTTGATGTGCGTCGCGTCGCCGAGGATGACCGCGCCCACGGTCTCCTCCTCCAGGTTGAGCGCCATCCCCATCACGCCGCCGGGGAATTCGAGCATCTCCTGGGACAGCGCGTCGGCGAGGCCATAGACCTGCGCGATGCCGTCGCCGACCTCGACGACGGTCCCGACGCTGCGCGTCTCGGTCGTCTCGTCGAACTGGTCGATCGCCGACTTGATGATGCTGACAATTTCGTCTGAGCGGATGGCCATGCGTTCTCCGATCGGGTGCAGGCGCTCGCTGGGGCGGCGATCAGCCGCCGACGCGGGCTCCTGCCAGAAGCTGCTCCCGGAGCCGCTCCAGGCGGCCCCGCACACTTGCGTCGATGAGGCGATCGCCGATCTTCACGGTGAGACCGCCGATGAGCGCGGGATCCACGGCGGTCTGGACATCGACCGTGGTGCCGGTGAGTTGCGCGACGCGAGCCCGGATGGCCGTGTCCTCGTCGCCGGTGAGTGGTGTGGCGCTGGTGACGAGCGCCGACACGATGCCGCGCTCCCGGTTGAGCAGCCGCTGGTATTCGGCCGCGATGGGCCCCAGCAGGTCGAGATTGCCGCGCTGCACAAGCAGGCGGACCAGGTTGAATGCGGGCTTCGAGATGCGGCTGGCGAGCAGCTGCTCAACGATCGTCTCGCGCTCGGAGAGCGGTTTCATCGGGCTCTTCACGACACGGGCGACCTGCTCGTTGGCCGTGACCTCGGCCGCAAGTCGCAGGTCGTCGCGCCAGCGATCCAGCGCGTTGTCACGACCGGCGATCTCGAAGACCGCCTCGGCGTAGCGACGGGGCGCGCTCCCTCCGCGGGCCATCAGCGCCTCTCCCCGGCCATCAGCTCTTCGAACCTGCGGACGGGGTGGCGGTCTCGCGGAGGAACTCCTCCACGAGCCGGCGCTGGCGCGGTTCGTCCATGGACTCGCCCACGATCTTGCCCGCGGCCTCGAGCGCAAGGCTCGCAACTTCGGCACGCAGGTCTGCCATCGCACGCAGCTTCTCGGCCTGGATGTCCTCCGCGGCCCGATGCCGCATCCGCTCCAGTTCGTCGCGGGTGGCGGCGATGTCGGCGTCCCGGGTCTCCTGAGCCACCTTCTGAGCGCGGTTCAGGATGTCGTTCGCTTCCCGGCGCGCCTCGCTGAGAGCGGCGACACGCTCGGTTTCGGCCTGACCACGGTCACGCCGCGCCTGTTCGGCATCGCGCAGTCCCGTTTCGATCCGTACACGACGCTCGTCGAGCATCTTCGATACGGGCTTGAAGGCGAGAGCCCACAGGGCGACCAGCAGCAGCGCGAAATTGAGGGCCGCGACGATGATCCAGAACAGGTTGATCTGGAGACCGCCGCCTGCGCCTTCTTCCGCGGCGAGGGCTGCCCTCGCCGCCCCGGCCGCGTCGACGGCGACGGCTAGCAGATCCACGTTGACGATCCGCCTGCGCTACTTGAGGACGATTGCCAGGATGCCGACGACGATCGCCAGCACGCCCAGGCCTTCGGCGAATGCCGCGCCGAGGATGAAGGTGGCGCGGATCGACGCCGTTGCCTCGGGATTGCGCCCGATTGCGGCGGTCGAGAGGCCGGTGAGGATGCCGATGCCGATGCCCGGTCCAATGACCCCCAGGGCGGCAAGGCCGGCGCCGATGTGCTCCATGTGCTGGTTCTCCTCCTGTGTCGTCCGGGCGGGTGCCCGGATCAGCGCTGGAATGGACGAAGACGGTCGATGGGACCCGTGATCAATGGTGCGCGGCCGGCTCCATCCCGGCGAGAGGCAGGCCCATGGCCCCCTCGCGATCGTGTTCAACGGCCGGAGCGGCGTGCTCCTCGTCTCCGTGGCTCTCGATCGCGATCAGGGTGTACATGAGCGTCAGCACGCTGAAGATCAGCGCCTGGACGAAATTGAGCAGTACCTCGAGGCCGAGGAGGGCGACCGGGACGACGGCGATGGTGAGTGCGGTGATGACACCAATGGCCAGCTCGCCACCGAAGATGTTGCCGAAGAGGCGCATCGCCAGCGTGACCGGCTTGATGAACTCGAGCATGAACTCGATGAAGCCCACGTAGAGGGCGATGAAGCCCGCGGCGGGTCCCTCCTTGAAGCCCTTCAGGCTGAAGAACTTGCCCAAATAGCCGCGCACGCCGAGCCTTCGGAACCCCTCGGCCTGGAAGATCACGAAACTGACCAGGGCAAGGCCCAGCGTGACGTTGACGTCGCTCGTTGGGGCGCGGAGGAACTCCAGCTTCCCGACGAACGGCAGGAGGCCGGTCCAGTTCGACAGCAGGACGAACAGGAACACGCCGGCAAACAGCGGGACGTATCGCCGCGCGCCCGGGCCACCCAGCGAGATGGCGAAGTTCGAGAGCATCTCGTACACGAGCTCGAACGCGTTCTGGACCCCGCGCGGCACCATCTTCAGGCCGCGAGTCGCGAGGAAGGCCAGTACGAGGATCAGGCCCATGACGATCCACATCGTCAGGAGGGATGCCGTGATGCTGGGATGGAAGAAGACGATCGCACCAGCGGCTACGGGATCACCCGGGGCAAGGTCCAGGACGACGTGCGGGGCCGGAAGCTCAAAGTTCGCCCCGATGAGATCTGCGATCCCGCCGACGGGCTGGCCCGGTTTGCCGGGCGCGTAGGGCGGTACCACCAGGAACGCCACGATGTCGAGCAGGACGACGGCACCGATGAGAGCCAGCGCGACATTCCGCCGGCTGCGGGGCGCGCCGGACTGCGGTGGGTTTGCCGCGGGGACCTGGGGCGCTGCGTCGGTCTCACGTTGACCGGTCGTCGCGCGCTCGTCACTCGACAAGACGTTGCTCCACACACAGGAAGCGCGGCGACCATCGCCGCGCCACCGATCAGTTAGTCGAACCTGGCCAGGAACCTGGTGATGAGCCGGTAGGCGGCCCGAGCACCGATGCTCGCTCCACCCAGAAGACCGACCAGGACAAACACGGGGAGGGTCCCGACCTGCTTGTCCAACCAGTAACCGGCCAGGGTGCCAACCAGAGTCGTGACCAGGAGAACGAGGCCGATTTCGGAGAAGAGGGCGAGATAAGCCCCGCCCTTTCCGGGCTCGATCATGGGCGACCTGACAAGGCGGGGGTAGTGTAGCAGGTGGTCTTTCGGCTGATCAAACCCGTTGCCACGGCTGATCAAACCCGTCGCGCATCGCCGCCCCGGCGACGATCCGGTGGCGCAGGCGGCAGCGAGCCGCCGGACCGGCGCGAAACGGCGTAGAAGGCGAGTCCGGCGACCACGACGAAGGCCGCGAAGGCGGATACCTGCGCCGCGCCCGAGAGCACGAATGCCAGGACTGCCAGTCCCACGCACAGCGCGTAAATGAGCAGCACGGTCTGGGTGTGCGAGAGCCCCAGGTCCAGCAGGCGGTGGTGAATGTGACCGCGGTCCGGCGTGAACGGCGACCGGCGGGCGGCGAGACGCCGGACGATGATCCAGAACGTGTCGATGATCGGGACGCCCAGGACCAGCATCGCGACGGCCACCTTGGCGGTCCCAAGGATTGACAGCACCGCGAGGGCGTAGCCGACGAACATCGTGCCGCTCGTGCCCATGAAGATGGTCGCCGGGTGGAAGTTCCAGCGGAGGAACCCGGCCAGCGCTCCGGCAAGCGCGAAGCACAGCACAGCGACGTACGGCTGGCCGACCGCCACGGTGAGCGAGATCACGCCCAGGGTGACGGCCGCGATCAGCCCTACGCCGGACGACAGGCCGTCAAGACCGTCGATCCAGTTGATGCTGTTGATCATCCCGAGGATCCAGAACATGGTGAAGACGCCCGCGAACCCGTCGAGGAACAGCAGCCCAGGTCCCAGCGGGTTGTTCACGAAGGCCACGGTGATGCCGATGAGGACCGTGCCGAGGGCGAGAAGGACTTGGCCCAGGCCCTGCCAGCGCGCCCGGAGCTGGAAGTAGTCGTCTGCGGCGCCGATGACGGCGGCCGCCGCACCGCCGCCCAACAGGGCGACCATCTCCGGAAGCCCAATCGATTCGGGCATCGGGATGAGGTCCAGCTGCTGGTTCACCAGCGTCAGCGCAATGACGACGCCAACGAACGTGCCCGCAATGGCCAGGCCGCCGCCTCGCGGGATCGGGGCGACGTTCACCCGACGTTCGCCCGGCAGATCCACGACCGAGTACCGGTGCGCCAGCCGCCGCACGAGCGGTGTGAGCAGCACGGTCGCCAGGGCCGCCAGGAGGAACGCGACCGCCATCAGGGGAACCGCGTCCTGCCAGCTGGCGATGAGCCTCATACCCGGCGGTTCGCCCGCCAGTCGGCCGGAGCGGTGGGGCGACCGTCGCTCAGGATCATGCGTTCGGGAGGCCCGGCACAGGGAAGCGGCCACAGATCTCGCGGACCTCGGCCGCGAGGCGCGCCTGTTCCGCCGGTTCGTCGCGCGCGCTGATCGCTTCGATGATCATGCGGCCGATCTCGCCGATCTCCTCCGGCCCGAACCCGCGGGTCGTGATCGCAGGGGTTCCCACCCGGATGCCCGATCCCACCGTGGGCGGGTTGGCGTCGAACGGGATCGTGTTCTTGTTCACGGTGATGCCGATCTCGTCGAGGAGTCGTTCCGCGTCGCGGCCGGTGACGCCGAGGGGGGTCACATCAACAAGCATGAGGTGGTTGTCGGTGCCACCCGAAACCAGTCGAGCGCCGTTCTTCGCGAGTGTCTCGGCGAGCAGACGCGCGTTGTCCACCGTCCGGCGCTGATCGGCCCGAAAGTCGTCCGTATCGGCCAGAAGGAGCGCGACGGCCTTCGCGGCGATGACGTGCATCAGGGGGCCGCCCTGGAGACCCGGGAACACGGCCCGATCGATGGCGGCTGCCAGCGTGGTCTTCACCTGCGGGAACCGAGTCCGGTCGATGCCCTCCGGCAGGTCGCGACGGCTGAAGATCAGGCCGCCCCGCGGCCCACGCAGCGTCTTGTGCGTGGTGGTGGTCACGATGTCCGCGTGACCGAACGGCGTGGGATGCAGCCCAGCGGCAACGAGGCCGGCGATGTGCGCCATGTCCACGAACAGGAGCGCGCCCGCGGAGTGCGCGATCCGGCCGAGCCGTTCGAAATCGATGATGCGCGGGTAGGCCGTGGCGCCGGCGACGATCATCTTGGGGCGGACCTCGCCGGCCATCCGCTCGATTTCGTCATAGTCGAACCGTTCCGTCTCGCGGTCCACCCCGTATGCATGGATGTCGTACAGGCGGCCTGAGAAGTTCAGGCCCATGCCGTGAGTGAGGTGTCCGCCATGGGAAAGATTGAGACCCATGACGCTGTCGCCGGCATCAAGTACGGCGAAGTAGGCCGCGAAGTTCGCCTGCGCTCCGGCATGGGGCTGCACGTTCACATGTTCGGCGCCGGGGAACAGGGCCAGCGCGCGATCCTGCGCGAGGCGCTCCACCACGTCCACGAACTCGCAGCCGCCGTAATAGCGCTTGCCAGGCAGGCCCTCGGCGTACTTGTTCGTGAGCCAGGAGCCCTGGGCTTCCATGACCGCCGCGAACGTGTAGTTCTCGCTGGCGATCAACTCGATCTTCCAGCGCTGGCGGTCACGCTCGCCCACCATCGCGGACCAGAGAGCGGGGTCGACGTCGGCGAGCTGCGCCCAGGCGAGGCGCGAGGAATTCGCGATCACGAGGTCGGCCTCCTTTCCGGGTCCGCCGCGGTGCCATCCGGGCGCCCATCGCCCGGCGATGCCGACCGCATTCGGATCGGCGCCGGCCAATCCTCCCACAACCGGGCGCGGGGCGGCATCGCCGCTCCCAGCCGCTGCTGCTGCTCCCACGGCTCCCGGCCCTCCCGCGGCTGGAGGATGATCTGCCGGTGACAACGCGGTTTCGCCTTGCCCTCGCCATTGCGACAGCGCTGTTCGCGACGATCGGTGCCGCCGTCGTGCCCGCCGGCGCGATGCCGACTGCCGCCGCGGGCCCTCCGGCCGCTCTGGCAGGTGCGGCAGCCCGGACGTGGCACCTCGTGGCCCTTGGCGACTCCATCCCCTACGGCGGCTCGTACTGCGGGTACTGCCGGCCGTACCCGTCGTTCCTCGCGGCGTCACTCGCCCGCCAGAGCGGGCATCCGGTGTCGGTCGCCAATCTTGCAGTGCCCGGGCTGACCACGGCCCGGCTGCTCGAGAACCTCCGGACACGCGCCACTCTCCGGCGCGCGATCGCGGGCGCAGACATCGTGACGATCACCATCGGCCACAACGGCACGCCGTGGAACAGCCGCCACGATTCGTGCGACGGCCGGCGCGCGTTCTTCCCCCCGTACCGGGACGCCCGGTGGTCCACCTACGCCGGCCCGTGCCTGGCCCGGGAGGCCGACGCGCTGAAGGCCCGCCTCGGATCAATCCTGGCCGTGATCCGCGCCCTGCGGGCGGGCCTGCCCACGCTGATCGAGGTCACGACCGACTGGAACCAGGTGATCGGGCAGGCGGGCGTGACGACATCGGCCCGACGGGCATCGAAAACCGTCCTCGAACGCTTCGCGGAGGTGACCTGCGCGGCCGCACGGGCTGCCTCGGCCCGCTGCGGCGACGTGTACCACGCGTTCAACGGCCCAAGCGGCACCCTCAGCGCCGGCTCATTGCTCGCAGCCGATCACGACCACGCCTCCCAGGCCGGTCACCGCGAAGTTGCGGGGCTCCTGGCCCGGTTCGGATACGCACCGCTGGTCCGATAGCGGGACGCGGAACGATCCCTTCGTCAGGTGCGGGGCTTGTGCCGCCTGGACGGGCCCCGATCCGGTGCGACATCGCTGCCGGGCAGTTCGTGCGGCAGGCCCGCAGCATCGAGAAGGGCCGCGAGGGCGGCCGCCGCGATCGCGCCCTCGCGCAGGAGGCGCGGCAGGTCCGTGGAGCAGTCAATGACAGTGGATGGCTGGTCGCTCCGGGCAGGCCCCCCGTCCAGCACAAGGTCCAGCGCGTGACCCAGCACGGCCACCACCGCGTCCGCCGTCCCGGCGGTGGGCGAGCCCGAGCGATTGGCGGACGTGACGGGCAGCGGCCCGACGGCGGCGGCGAGGGCGCGCGGCGCCGGATGATCGGGCAGGCGGACGCCGATGGTCGGGACTCCGGCCGTCAGAACGGGCGGAAGCGCTGCGCCGGGCTGCTGCCGAAGGACCAGCGTGAGGCCGCCCGGCCAGCAGGCCGCAGCGAGCACCCGGGCCGCCGTCCCGAAGACGCCGACCTCGCTCGCCTGTTCGAGTTCGGCCAGGAGGAGCATGATGGCCTTATCGGGCAGGCGGCCTTTGGCTTCGAACAGCCGCTCGATCCCCCGGGGCGCATCAAGGGCGACGCCGATCCCGTAGACGGTGTCCGTGGGGAGCCCAACGAGGCCCCCGCCGCGCAGCACGGCGATCGCGTCGCGGCGACCTGCCGCATCGTCGATGACCAGGCGCGCAGTCACGCCGATGCCTTCGCCACCCCGCGTCGACGGCCGGGGTGGAGGATGAGGTCCTCGATCATCTGGGCGGCGCCTTCGTCGGCGAGTGGCGGGGCGATGTACCGCGCGACTGCCTGGACTGGCGCCGGGGCACCGGCCATCGCCACTCCGTGGCCCGCTTCGGCGAGCATCTCGAGATCGCCGTACTGGTCGCCGATGGCCATCGTCTGCGAGAGCGCAACCCCGGCTCGCCGGGCAAGCCAGCGCAGCGCGCGGCCTTTCGTGACCCCGGGCGCCACGAATTCCAGGTACCGGGGGTGGCTGACCGTCGGCTGCGCTCGCGCCCCGAACAGCGCTCGGGCCGGGCCGAGCGCGTCCACGGGCCCCGGCTCGTCACCCACGGCAATGATCTTCGTGACCGGCCCGGAGATCCAGGCCGCAAGGTCCGGTGCGAGGACGGCACGCACACCGAGGAAGGCCGAGTAGTCGTCCGCCCGGGGATCGTCGGCACGGATCACCAGCCGCTCAAGGTGGTTGATGTGCGGGTCGAACCCGCGGACGTCGCGCGACCACAAGAGGGCTTCGCGGGCGACGTCCGCCGCGAGCGGCGTGTGCCGGAGCAGACGGCCCGGTCCGCGAACCCCGGGCCCCGGCATCTCGCGGATCACAGCGCCTTGCTGCGCGACGATGGGCTCCGTGAGACCCAGCACCAGGGCAAAGTCCCTCGCACTCGTGGCCATACGACCGGTCACGAGTGACACGGAGACGCCACGCTCCATTGCGCCGCGGATCGCGGCCACCGTCCGGTCCCTCAGCGCGAGATCGCCCCCCACAAGCGTCCCGTCGATGTCCAGCGCCAGCAAGCGGATCGGAAAGACCGGCGCCGGCACCTCAGGCGACCCCGCGGGACACGATGGCCACCCGCGGATGGTCGGCGAGGTCCGGCTCCACTCGACAGGTCCAGCCGGGCAGCACGCGCCCCACGAGCCCTCGCATGTCCTCGGCCTGATCGGATCCGATCTCGAACATCGCCACCCCGCCCGCGGCCAATGCATCCGGGAGCTGCCGCATCAGCCGTTCGATGATCGAGAGCCCCCCGTCGCCGCCATCGAGCGCCACCACCGGCTCAAACGACGCGGCGACCGGAAGCGTCGGGACCACCTCCGAACGCACGTACGGAAGGTTGGCCACGATGACGTCGAGGGGCGCGATCCCCGCCGGGAGCAGGTCGGCCACGTCGAAGCGGATCACATCGGCCACGCCGTGGCCCACGGCATTCTCCTTCGCCAGTTGCAGGGCATCCTCCGAGATGTCGGTCGCGAAGAGCGACACCTCGGCCGCCGCACCCCGGCGTCGCAGAGTGACGGCCAGGGAAACCACGATCGTGCCCGCACCGGTACCCACGTCGGCCATTCGCAGCGCAGGCGTGCCCGGCGGCCGAGGTGCGGCTGTCAGCCGCCGCACGGTTTCCTCGAGGGCGAGTTCGACCAGGACCTCCGTCTCCGGACGGGGGATCAGCGCGCGTGAATCCGCCGAGAAGGCAAGGCCGTAGAACTCCTTGACGTTCCGGATGTAGGCCACCGGCTCGCCGCGGAGCCGGCGCACGAGGTTGCGCTCGAAGGCCGCCGCGGCATCGACGCCGACGGGAGCCTCGGGGTGCGCCACGATCGCCGTCCGGCCAACGCCGACGGCATGGCCCAACAGGAGCTCCGCGTCCAGGCGTGGGCTCTCCGAGCCGGAATCGCGCAGCCTCGCGACAGCGTCCGCGAGGAGCTGCCCCACCTTGACCATCGTCAGGATCGACTCGCTGTCACGCGGCCCCCTCGACCAGCGTCCGCAGACGCTCGGCCTGGTCAGTGGTGATGAGCGCGTCGATCAACTCGTCGAGCCCGCCCTCCAGGACGGCCGGAATGTTGTGGACCGTGAGGCCGATCCGGTGATCCGTGACCCGATCCTGCTGGAAGTTGTAGGTGCGGACCTTATCGGCTCGCTCGCCCGCTCCAACCATGCTGCGCCGGGCAAGTGAATCTGCCTCACGCTTCTTCTTCTGCTCCATTTCCAGGAGGCGCGACCGGAGCACGGCCATCGCCTTCGCCTTGTTCTTGTGCTGGCTCTTCTCGTCCTGGATCTCCACCACGAGGCCTGAGGGGAGGTGGGTGATCCGCACCGCCGAGTCCGTGGTGTTCACCGATTGGCCGCCGGGTCCGGACGACCGCTTGACATCGATCCGGAGATCGCGCTCCTCGTCGATGGCGATCTCGACTTCATCTGCCTCGGGCATCACGATCACGGTGACGGTGGAGGTGTGGAGGCGCCCGCTGGATTCCGTGGTGGGCACCCGCTGGACGCGATGCACGCCGCCCTCGAATTTCAACCGGCTGTACGCCCCATCGCCGTTGATCTGGACGATGGCTTCCTTCACGCCGCCGATGCCGGTCTCGTTGAGGTTCAACACCTCCGCCTTGAACCGTCGTCGTTCCGCGTAACGGAGGTACATCCGGAGCAGTTCGGCCGCAAACAGGGCCGCTTCTTCGCCACCCGCGCTGCCGCGGATCTCCATGATCACGTTGCGGTCGTCGTTCTGGTCGCGCGGCAGCAGGAGCACCTTCAGCTGCTCGATCTGCCGCTTCTCGTCGGTCTCCAGCCGCTCCATCTCGTCGCGCGCCATGTCGCGCAGCTCGCCGTCGCTCTCCGTGTCACGCACCTCTCGCGCGCCCCGCAGCTCATCGCGAGTTGCCTCCAGCCGCCGGAATGCGTCCACGACCGGCTCCAGCTGCGCGGCTTCCCGACCCAGCCGGCGCAGGGCATCGGGGTCACCCGAGACCTCGGGTTGGGACAGCTCCACGTTCAGCGCGTCGTACTGGCGGGCAACGTCGAGCAGCTTGGCGTCGATATCCGTGCGCGGACGATCTCCGTCCGTCATGACCCAGCGGCGGGAGGCTGCACCTGCACACTGCTCGGGCTGCTCAACGCATCGAGCCGTTCACGCGGCAGATCCGCGCTCCCCTCGGGGATCGACTCGCCGTCGGCCAGGAGCGCCTGCTCCATGGACACGATGGCGACCTCGATCTGATCGTCCGTTGGCTGCTTGGTGGTGATCATCTGGACCCAGATGCCCGGCAGGTACAGCGCCCGGATCAGCGCGCTCCCGCGATGCCTCGCGCCGAACCGCAGGATCTCGTAGCCCACCGCCGCGATCGCCGGGATCAGGGCGACGCGACTGAGGATCATGAAGATGGGGTCCTGCCGCCCGATCAGCGAGAACGCCACGATGGACAGGATGATCACGATGACAAGGAATTCGGTCCCACAGCGCGGATGGGCCGTGGGATACCGGCGCACGTTCTCCGTGGTGAGGGCATCGCCACGCTCGAGGGCGTGGATCGTCATGTGCTCCGCGCCGTGGTACTGGAAGACGCGCCTCACGTCGCCGGCCTGTGAGATCAGCAGCAGGTAGCCGATGAACAGCACGACCCGCACGAGTCCCTCGACCAGGTGCTGGGCGAGGTCGCCCTGGCCTCCGGTGGCCGCGCTCGCCACGAGCAGGGGAAGCAGGAAGAAGATGCCAATCACGGCCACCATCGTGATGAGCAGCATGATCGCGACGCTGCCCTTGCCCAGTTCCACGCCCTCTTCCTCGGCCTGGACTCCGGCCGAGCGGACGAGCCACCGCGAACCGACGATCAGGGTTTCGTAGAGGACAACGAGACCGCGGACGAACGGCAGCTTCGCCGCCCGCGAGCCGTGAAAGCCCGAATCGAGTCGCTCTTCGGCCCAGACGATCCGGCCGCTGGGGTGGCGGAGGGCAACCGCGATCGCGTCACGACCGCGCATGAGGACGCCCTCGACCAGGGCCTGGCCGCCGTAGGTATATCGAGCCATGCCCGGAAGTCTAGCGGGTGTCGCCCGGTGGACCCGTCAGCCGATGGTCCCGTTACGAGAACGACCCCCGGCAGGCCGGGGGTCGTGGGGATTCCTGTCGGGTCCTGGGTCAGGCGCGGGCGGAACGCTCCAGCCGCCGGTGGAAGCGCTCCACCTGGCCGGCCGTGTCCACGATGGTCTGCTTGCCGGTGTAGAACGGGTGGCAGTTGCTGCAGACGTCCACGCGGAGTTCCTGCCGGGTGCTGCCCACCGTGAAGACGTTGCCGCACGACGCGCAGTGGACGGTTGCCTGGTAGTACTTGGGATGCCCTTTGGGCTTCACGGTGATCTCCTCCGCGCCGTCGGTCGAGGTCTGCGCCCCGCCGTGGTCGTGGCTATGGCCGGCACAGTCCGGCCGGGATGGAAGCGCCGCTACGCCTCGGCTGCGGCCGCCGGGGCGGTCTGACTGGCCTGCGAGGCGGCCTCGACGGTCTCGATCCGGACACGCTTCTTGTCGCGCCGGGCATGTTCGAAGCGAACCTTGCCGGTGGTCGTCGCGAAGACCGTGTAGTCGCGACCCAGCTGGGTGCCGGTGCCGGCGAGGAACGTCATGCCGCGCTGTCGGACGAGGATGGAGCCGGCGTTCACGAGCTGGCCGTCACCGACCTTGACGCCGAGGCGCTGGCCGACGCTGTCGCGGCCGTTCTTGACGCTGGAGCCTGCCTTCTTGTGTGCCATATGCGGCTCCTAGGTCTCTTTCTTGGGCCGCGCCGCACGGGCGGGCTTGGTGGTTGTCTCGGCGGGAGCAGCCTTGGGGGTGCTCCGAGTCCGCTTCGGTGTCTCTGCCGCGGCGCTACCCGAAGCGGCCGGAGCAGCGTCGCTGCCCGCACGTCCCCTGCCACGCGCCGGCTTCGCCTGGGCGGCTGGAACGGCTGGGGCCTGGGCGGCCAGCCGGGCGGCCAGCTCCTGGTCCGCGGCGGCCTGCCGGGCGGCGACCTCGCGCAACTGCTGCGCCTCCGCCTCCCGCTGCTCCTTCGCCAGGCGCGCGTCTTCCGCGGCGCTCCGGTCACCAAGGCGCACGTCGGTCACGCGCAGGACGGTGAGCTCCTGCCGATGGCCCTTCTTGACGCGGCTCCGGGCCTTGGGCCGGTACTTGAACGAGATCAGCTTCTCCCCGCGGTCCTGGCGGAGCACCTCCGCGCTGACCACCGCTTCCGTGACGAGCGGTCGGCCGACCGATGCCGTGGCACCGTCCGCAACCAGCAGGACGCGGTCCAGCGTGATGGCCTGGCCCGGCTCTACCTCAAGACGCTCGACTTCGAGCTCGGTGCCGACCTCTACGCGGTACTGCTTGCCGCCGGTCTCGATTACTGCGTACATGGATCCTCAGGAAGGTGACAGCTGGACGCTCGTGGTGAGCCTGCGCCCGCGCCGCGTGGGCAGCATGGAGCGTCCGGGACGGCCCGGGCGCGAAGCGGCAGTGTAGATTCCGCGCCGACAGGCGTCAACTGACCCACTGGGCGCCTGGGAATGGCCGGCCTGGGATTGGCCCGGGACATGGCCGTCACCCCGGTCCAGCCGCATCGTTTCGTACGGGTCCCGGCGTTGGCTGCTCGCCCTTCAGCCACAGGCGCTCACGATGGCGTCGGACGGTGGACAAAGGCACGCCCGCGAACTGGCCCAGGGCGGCGACCACCTCTTCGGGCCTGCCGGTTCCCAGGGCCGGATCGAACCGCAGGCGCATCCACAGTTCACCCTCGGACAGCACGGCGACGTCGTCCACCAACCGGCGCAGATCGCCGTCGCGGGGTTTGCTCGACCGCGGATTGGGCCGCTCGACCGTGGTCGCGGCCAGAAGCATCGCCACGGCAGAGCGAAGGACCCCGGATCGTGGCAGTCCCGTGGTTGCTTCGCTCGCGCCGGCCGCCGCCACGCCCACTTCGACGCGGTAATCGCCGGCCACCACGAGCCCGGGCAGCGCCGGCTCCCCCAGCCAGACGTCATGCAGGTCCACGAGCGAGTAGCCGGACGGCAGGTGGGCAGCGATCCGGGTACGAACATCGGCCGCCGCCCGGCGCTCAGGCAGGAACAAGTCAACGATCTCCCGGTCGGCTGTCAGGCCCGCCTGGATCGGCGCTGCGAATGCCAGCTTCGGCTGCTCGGGAGCCATGCGATCCCTGAGACCGGCCGCTTCCAGCATGTCGACCCATGCGGCAGCAAGCTCTCGCTGGGCAAGGTCCGGGGCATCGCCGGAACGCGCGACGATCAGGCGCCAGCGTTGGAGCGGCATCGTGATTCATCGGTAGGGGCGCAGTACACGTCTGCTAGTCTCGCCTGCAATGACCGGGCCGCGCGACGCCTACAAAGTCCTCCAGGTGGACGCCGAGGCGGACCTCGAGGTCATCCAGGCGGCGTACCGGCGGCTGGCGCAGAAGTATCACCCAGACCGGGCCGAAGCCGGGGCCGGCGTGGACGCAGCGCTCCGCATGGTCGAGATCAACGCTGCGTGGGCGGTGCTCCGCGATCCGGTCCTGAGGAGCGCATACGACAGCGAGCGTGCCCGTGTCGCGCCAGGGTCATCCGCGGCGCCGATGCCCTCGCCCGCAGCGGGGACGCCGGCATCCTCTTCGACCGCCGGGACGCGCGCTCCGAGCGACGGCAGGACTGGATCGGCGGGCCCGCCGCCCGGGCGTCCTTCGGGCAGTGTCCTGAACTTCGGCCGGTACAGCGGCTGGTCGCTGGGCGAGATCGGTCGCATCGACCCGGCCTACCTCGAGTGGCTGGACCGCACGCCGATCGGGCGGCCGTATCGCGCCGAGCTCGATGCGCTCCTCCGGCGCATGGGCGCGCGGCTGGGCGAACAGGCCGAGGCAGACGCACGACGCGGTCTGTTCCGGCGGCGCTGACGAACTTCGGACGCTTCGTCAGGTGGCGGTGGACGTCCACCCAGTCGCGCGTATCGTCCGTGGGACGGTCCGCTCCTGCGGTTGGATCACCACGCCGCTCGGGACTGGTGCATGTTGATGCTCTGCAGCAACCCAAGGCCCAGTGCCAGGCTCACCAGCGACGCGCCGCCGTGCGTCACGAATGGGAGCGGGATCCCTGTGATGGGCATGATCCCCAGCACCATCCCCACGTTCACCACGAGCTGGAACAGGATCATCGAGGCGAGGCCGGCCCCCATGATCAACCCGAATGGATCGCGCGATCGCCAGGCGGACGTCATCACGCGCCACAACAGCGCGACGAACAGGGCGAACACCACGAGGCCGCCAACGAAGCCCAGCTCCTGGGCGAGGATCGCGAAGACGAAGTCCGTTGACTGCACCGGCAGGAGGTCGGCCTGGGCCTGCGTTCCGCTGGCAAGCCCTTTGCCCAGCAATCCCCCGGACGACACGGCGGCCTGGGACTGGAGCAGCTGGTAGCCGGAGCCCTGAGGGTCGGCGGTTGGATCGAGGAAGCTCAGCAGCCGCTGCTTCTGGTAGTCACGCAGGACGTGTGTCCAGACCACGGGAACGGCCGCGACGACCGAGCCGGCCAGGATCCCGAGCCATTTGAGGCTTGCGCCCGACATGAAGAGCATCCCCACCAGGATGGCCCCGAACACCAGGGACGTGCCGAGGTCGGGCTGGAGCAGCACGAGGACGGCAGCCGGCGCGACCAGCAGGCAGGCGCCCAGGATGGATGAGAGCGCATCCAGCTGCCGCTCTCGACGCGACAGGAAGTTCGCCAGCACGACGATCATCAGGATCTTCGCCAGTTCGCTGAACTGGAACTGCACGCCGGCCAGGCTGACCCAGCGTGATGCCCCGCCCACGCCCTTGCCGATCGCGAGCGTGATCACGAGCAGGCCGAGATTGGTGAAGTAGATGGGCCATGCGAGCGTCTTCAGCCACTTGTAATCGAAGACTGCCGCTGCCGTGAAGACGACGATCGCGATCCCTGCCCACATGAGCCCGCGCAGGAACGTGGATCCACCCTGGAGCACGGACTCGTCGCTGTTGCTGTAGGCCATTGCCAGGCCGATGCAACCGAGCAACAGCGCGTAGATCGTCAGCTGCCAGTCGAACGCACGCCACGCCGCACCCATCGGGCGCGTTGCCCAGTTGTGGAGCCTGGTTCGTTCAATCCGGAGGACACCCATCAGTCGGTGGTCCGTCCGGCGGTGGCGTCGCGCACGTACCTGCCCTCAGTCGCCAAAGAAGTTGCCGCGCTGGAGCAACTCCGGCTTACGGTAGTCCTTGCTGATGTCGTAGTGAAGCTGCATGTAGTACTTCACGATCTCGGTCGCCGCGTTGCCGACGGTTCGGGAGTTGTTGGCGAATGCCAGCACCAGCAGCTGGGAGTCCGTGCCACTGAAACTGCCGTTCACGGCGTCGCGCGGCGTGAAACCCACGAACCACGAGTGGAACGGCAGGCGGCCCTCCGCGTCGCGGTTACCGAACTCGGCCGTGCCGGACTTGCCGGCAACCAGGATCGGGAGATCCACCAGGTTGTACGTGTGCCGGATGGTGACCACCGTGCGCGCCGCCTCGCGCATGATCCTCAGTGTGTCGGGCCGGACATCCATCTCGTGGATGAGCTTCGGCTCGAATGGCCGCACGACGTTGCCATCCGCCCCGATGACCTCGCGAACCACCTGTGGCTGGTACAGGTTGCCGCCGTTGGCCAATGCGGTGTAGGCGTTGATCAGCTGGATCGGCGTCACCACGTCGTAGCCCTGGCCGATCCCGGCCTGGTAGGTCTCCCCCGGGAAGAACGGCACCCCGAAGGTGTCCTCCTTCCACTGGTTGCTTGGGACGATTCCGGAGGCCTCACCGGGCAGGTCGATCCCAGTGGGCGCGCCGAAGCCGTACTGGTGCGCCCAGTAGGCGAGCCGGTCGATGCCCAGCATCCCCGCGACCTGGTAGAAAAACGTGTCGCTGGAGTGCCCGAAGCCCGTCTTGATGTCGAGCGGGCCCCAGCCTGCATGGTTCCAGTCGTAGTACTTGTACGGGCCAATGGAGAGATACGCCTTTGTAAGGAGGGTCTGGTTCTCGGTCAGCTTGCCGTCGGCCAGCCCACCGGTTCCAGTGACGACCTTGTACGTGGAGCCGGGCGGGTACTGATCCCCGATCGCATGGTTGACCAGTGGACGCCCGCTGGCCTTCAGCAATCCCTGGTAGTCGGCCGTGCTGATCCCGGTTGCGAACAGGTTGTTGTCGTAGGTGGGCAGGCTGACCATCGCCAGCACCTCCCCCGTCTGGGGGTTCATCACGATGAGCACGCCGCTCTCGAGGTCCGCCGTATCGATCCCCCACTGGATGGCCTGCTGGGCGAGCTTCTGCTCTCGGCTGTCGATGGTCAGCTGGAGCGACGAACCAGCCTTCGGGTCGCTGACCGTGGACACCACCTGCACGACGCGCCCCGAGGCGTCGCGCTCCACGTTCTGGGATCCGTACGTTCCACGCAGATACGACTCGTACGAGGCTTCGACGCCGGTCTTGCCGATCCAGTCGTCGGGCAGGTACCCCTTCGTCGAGAGGTCCCTGATCTCCTCCGGGCTGACCGGGCCCGTGTAGCCGAGGATCTGCGAGAACAACGGTCCGCTGAGGTACTGCCGGTGGGATTCCACCACTACCTGGACGCCCGGCAGGTCGGCACTTGCCTCGGAGATCAGGCGGGCCGTGGGTTCCGGGACGTCGTTGGCAATGCGGACCAGGTCGAACCGTGAACCCGGATTGGCATCGATCGCGGTCCTGATGTCCGTGGCGGACATCCCGAGGAGTCCGGACAGCCGGGTCACCACCGTGGCGCGTTGCGATACCGGCAGGTCGCCCGGTCGGATCTTGACCGCGAAGCTTGGGATGTTGGTGACCAGCAGGCGACCCGCCCGGTCGTAGATGAGGCCGCGCGTAGACGGGACGGCCTCCGCGACGATGTGGTTCGGATCCGTTCGCTGGATGTACTGGCTGCCGTTGGCCAGTTGCATGTACGCCAGCCGTCCGGTGAGGACCGTCATTCCGACGAGAACGGCGAGTCCGAACGCGAGGAATCGCAGGGGCCGGCGCTGCGCGGCCACGCGCTCTTCGAGCGGCCCGATCACCAGTCCAACCTCTCGCGGTTCTCTCGTCGCGACATCACCGCCACCGCCACTGGCCCCACGATGGCGGCCACGATGCCGTTGTATGCCGCCGCGGGCAGGACCGTCGACAGTGGGTCAGCGGCGGGGATGGGTCCTCGCAGGGCACCGTACACGACAAGAAAGAGCAAGGCATTCACGACCGAGAACAGAACCACCGCCACAACAGGGATGAGGAGCCGGAGGCGGAGCGTGAGCCGGGCGAGAAGCAGGGCTCCGCCGACGCACAGGAGCAGCGTGAAGGCAGTCGAACCGAGCGGACGCGGTGACAGGAGATCGATCATCAGCCCACCGATGAAGGCCCAGGCAAGGCCGCCCTCGATCCCGATGGCGACCGTCCACACGACTGCGCCGATGAGGACGAAATCCGGCTGCGCCGCGCCGATTCGGAGAAGCGGCGCGATGGTGAGGTTCAGGAGTGAGGTCGCAACCGCGCCGACCGCGGCCAGAATGAACTTCATGACGGTCGATCCTCGGCGGAGGGCCAGGGTCGCACGCGCAAGTTCGGGCCGGCGACGACCGATTCGGCGACGTACGGGCAGTATACCGGCGAGTGGAAAACCGGCAATCGGGCGCGGGCGGCGGGAACCCGCAAGGATGTCGCGACGTCGGCGCAGCCGGAGGGCTCGGCCTCCGACGAAGGGCGGTCGAGAGCCACGCCTTTGCGCCACCCAGTGCCGCAACCCACCGGTCAGCGGCCGGCGTTTCACGTGAAACAACGTAGCGAGGAAGCGCGAGATACGTCGCGGTAGAGCCTCATACAGGACACTGCGAACACGCCGTCGCCGCCACGGATCCGAAGGAATCGGGGGCAAACTGCTAGAATTTGGACCGTGCACGTGTTCGAACGGTCGGCCTGAGTGGGTCAAACCATCGCCTGCGCCAACCAGAAGGGAGGCGTGGGGAAGACCACGACCGTGGTCAATCTGGCCACCTACCTCGCGCTCGCCGGCGAACGCATCCTCGTCATCGACCTCGACTCACAGGGCAACGCCACCAGCGGCTTTGGCCTCGACAAGTCCGCCCTGGAACGCTCTGTCTACGACGGGATCATCGACGCCGTCGCGCTGAGCGAACTGGCCCTGCCAACACCCATCCCGGGACTCCGTATCGTGCCTGCGTCTGTCGCTCTGGCAGGTGCCGAGGTGGAACTCGCGCCCGTCGAGCAACGGGAACGCCGGCTCGCGAAGCTGATCCAGGGCGTGGCCGGTGACTACGACTACATCTTCCTTGACTGCCCACCGTCTCTCGGCTTGTTGACCGTCAACGCGCTCACGGCCGCCGATGCCGCACTGGTGCCGCTCCAGTGCGAGTACTACGCACTGGAAGGACTGACACAGCTGATCTCCACGATCAACCTGGTCCGCGACCACCTGAACCCGAGCCTCATCCTCAAGGGCGTGGTGCTCACGATGTACGACCCCCGCACGAATCTGTCCTCCGAGGTGAGCGCGGAGGTGCGCCGCCACCTGGGTGACGTGGTCTACGAGACCGTGGTGCCGCGGAGCATTCGGCTGGCGGAAGCTCCCAGCTATGGACTGCCCATCGCGCTGTACCGCGACGATTGCAAGGGTGCTGAGGCATACCGCGCCCTTGCCCAGGAGTTCCTGCGACGTGATGGCGGCGGACATCGAGGTGCGGCCCCCGGCGCGCCCGTCCCCGGCTATCCAGCCACCGCGCTTGAGGTGGCCTGATGGTCGTGCGCTCAGAGCGGCACCAGACCGGGCTCGGACGCGGGCTTGAGTCCCTCATCCCCCAGCGCCCTGGAGGCAGCGGTCCGGCTGCGCAGGACATCCCCATCGACCGGATCCGCCGCAACCCCTACCAGCCGCGAAAGCACGTGGACGAAGTGGCGCTCGCTCAGCTGGCCGCCAGCATCCGCGAGCACGGCGTGATCCAGCCGGTTCTCGTGACCGAACAGCTGGACGGGTACCAGCTCATCGCAGGCGAGCGGCGCCTTCGTGCGGCTCAACTGGCCGGCCTGGTTCGGATTCCGGCGGTCGTGCGACAGCTTGCCCAGCGCGATCAGCTTGAACTCGCGCTCGTCGAGAACCTCCTCCGTGAGGACCTCAACCCGATCGAAGAGGCGACAGCGTTCCGCCAGTTGCTCGACGAGTTCGCCTTCACGCAGGATCAACTGGCAAGCCGACTGGGCCGCGCACGCTCCACCGTGGCGAACACGCTCCGGCTCCTCGACATGCGCCAGGTCGTCCGCGATGCCGTGGCAGACGGTCGACTCACCGAGGGCCACGCGCGCGCGATGGCCGGGCTCGGCGAATCGGACGAAGCGAGCCTCCTGGAACTTGTGGTGCGACGAAGCCTGTCCGTTCGACAGACGGAGGAACTCGCGCGACGACTTCGCGAGGCCGCCGGAGCCGGAGTCGCACCACGGGCGCCCGCGCGTTCCGCCGATCCCGACCTCGAGCGCGTCGAGGAAGAACTCCGGCAGGCGCTCGGTACCAAGGTCTCGCTCGCACGGTCACGGCGCGGGGGCCGGATCGTGATCGAGTACTACAGCGACGAAGAATTGAGCCGGTTGTACGACCGGCTCGTCGGAGGAACCGCTTGAGCGAGGAACCAGTGCGCGGCGGGAACGCGGCCGGATCGGGATCACGCGCAAAGCGGCCGCCCGTGCGACCGTCGGGCAGCGACTACACGGCCGCCAGCATCCAGGTGCTCGAGGGCCTGGAGGCCGTGCGGCGCCGGCCGGGCATGTACATCGGCTCCACGGACGCACGCGGCCTGCATCACCTCGTCTGGGAGGTCGTGGACAACTCCATCGATGAGGCGATGGCAGGCTATGCCACGCGCATCTTCGTGACGATCGGCGCAGACGGGATCGTGACCGTCGAGGACGACGGGCGCGGCGTGCCGGTCGGCAGGCACGCGACCGGCAAGGACGCGCTGGAGGTGGTGCATACCGTCCTCCATGCCGGCGGCAAGTTCGGCGGTGGCGGCTACAAGGTGTCCGGCGGACTGCACGGCGTGGGCGTGAGCGTTGTGAACGCCCTGTCGGACTGGCTCCGCGTCGAATCCTCTCGCGACGGGTTCGTGTGGTCACAGGAATACGCGCGCGGCAAGCCCACAACGCAGGTCACGAAGGTCGGCCCTGCCGGCGACCGCCGGGGGACCCTCACGCGATTCCACCCGGACGCAACGGTCTTCGATACGACGGAGTTCGGCTTCGAGACCATCTCCCAGCGCCTTCGCGAATCTGCCTACCTCAACAAGGGCGTCTGGATCAGGCTGGTCGATGAGCGAACGGACCGCGAGCGTTCGTTCTACTTCGAGGGCGGTCTCGTCTCCTTCGTGCGGCACCTGAATCGCAACAAGGAGGCCATGCACGCCCGCCCGGTGTACGTGGAGCGCAAGGACGGCCAGACCTCCATCGAGGTGGCGTTCCAGTACAACGACTCGTACGCCGAGAACATCTTCACCTTCGCGAACAACATCAATACCGTCGATGGCGGCACGCACCTCACGGGTTTCCGGTCCGCGCTCACGCGATCTCTGAATGAATGGGCCAAGCGCGCGGGCGTCCTGCGAGACGGCACGAGCAATCTCTCCGGCGACGACGTCCGCGAGGGGTTGACGGCCGTGATCAGCGTGAAGCTCGTGGAGCCGCAGTTCGAAGGCCAAACGAAGGCCAAGCTGGGCAACGCCGAGGTCAAGGGCCAGGTGGAGGCCGCCGTGGCCGAGGGCATTGCCCAGCACCTGGACGAGAACCCAGCCGATGGGCGGCGAATCGTGGAGAAGTGCCTCACGGCCGCCCGGGCGCGCGAAGCAGCGCGAAAGGCACGCGACCTCGTGATCCGCAAGGGCGCCCTCGAGGGCATGGCGCTGCCGGGCAAGCTCGCGGACTGCCAGGAGCGCGACCCCGCTCGCAGCGAGCTCTACCTCGTCGAGGGCGATTCGGCCGGCGGCTCGGCCAAGCAGGGCCGCGACCGCCGGTTCCAGGCGATCCTGCCGCTGCGCGGCAAGCTGCTCAACGTGGAGAGGGCCCGTCTGGACAGGATCCTGTCGAGCGAAAACGTCCGGCCCCTGATCATCGCGCTGGGAGCGGGGATCGGGGATTCGTTCGATATCACCAAGCTGCGGTATCACCGCGTCATCATCATGACCGACGCAGACGTGGACGGCGCACATATCCGGACCCTGCTGCTGACGTTCTTCTACCGTCACATGCCCGAGGTCATCAACCGCGGCTACCTCTACATCGCGCAGCCTCCCCTGTACCGCGTGAGCACCGGCAAGGTGACGCGCTACGCCCAGAGCGAGGCGCAACGCGACCAGATCATTCGCGAGATGAACACAAAGAACCTCAGCGTGCAGCGGTTCAAGGGACTCGGCGAGATGAACGCTGACCAGCTATGGGATACGACGATGAACCCCGCAACCCGGACGCTCCTGCGGACCGAGGTCGACGATGCCGCTGGCGCGGATGCGATCTTCACGATGCTGATGGGCGAACGGGTCGAGCCGCGCAAGGACTTCATCAAGACCGAGGCGCGCAAGGTGCGGCTCCTTGACGTCTGACGTGGCGGAAGTCCGCAGCCCTCGGGCCGCCCGGGCCGGCACGCCCGCCGGAGCCGCCTCGGAGGACGGACCCGCCTCGCCCCCCGGAGCCGTCTCGGATGCGGGCCGCCAGCGCGTCGGGCGATTCGACTTTGCGGCGCATCGCTGTTTCGCGTGCGGCCAGCTCAACATGGCCGGACTTCGCCTCCAGCTGCATGCCGCGGGGGACCGCTGCTGGACAGAGACCACGCTGCCCGCCCAGTTCCAGGGCTGGGAGGGCATGACGCACGGGGGCGTCGTGTCCGCCATCCTGGACGAGGTCATGGCCTGGTCGCTGATCGGTGCCGATCGACTGGGCTTCACTGCCCGCCTGGAGGTCGACTTCAAGCGACCGGTGCCGGTGGAACGCGCGATTCGCGCGGAAGGGTGGATCGAGACGCAGCGGCGGCGGCGGTTCGACACGCGGGCGAAGATCACGGACGTCGCCACCGGTGAAGTCCTCGCGGAAGCGCGTGCCATCTACCTCGCCGCACCCCGCGACCAGGAGGCAGCCCTTCGGCAGCGCTACGACATCCGCGTCGTCGACGAGGCCGGACCGCGATGACCACGACCTCAGCTCCGCCCTCGCCTGTCTCGGCCGCCGCGAATGTCTTCGTGGACGCGCATCGCGCCCGGGCACTCAAGCTGGGCACGACCATCGGCGATCTCGTGGACGACCCGGAGGCATTTGTCCAGGCACTCCGCGACGGAATGACGGACCTGATCGACGAGACGTACCGGCGGGAGCAGTCGCGAGTGGCTCCCGGCCTCGGTGATTCGATCGGCATCCGCCTGCCGCTGCTCGCCGCGATCCGCCGGGGGTTTGGCCGGGCTTCGCGCTGGGCGAGCATCGACTCGCTGCTCTGGCTCGCCGAGCGACTCCTCCGCGAGGAGAGCCTCGAAATCCGCGTGCTCGCGTTCGGCATCCTGGACCGCGTCCTGCCGACGGACCCCGAGCGGGGCTGGCAGGTATTGCGACAGGCCGCGCGGGACGCTCACGAATGGATCACCGTGGACACGCTGGCCCACAGTTTCGGCCTTGGGATTCTGCTCGAGCCCGTCCGCTGGTCGGAGATCGAACAGCTGGCATACGCCTCTTCGCCCTGGGAGCGGCGCCTCGTGGGATCCACGATTGCCACCATCCCGTTCGTGAAGCGTCGGGCGGGCCGTGAACCGGAGATCGCCAGGCGCGGCCTGGCCGTGATCGGCAACCTGATCGGCGATTCGGATCCGGACGTCCAGAAGGCCCTCGCCTGGGCGCTCAGGTCGCTCGGCCGGGTTGACCTCACCGCCCTGACGCGGTTCGCCGAGGAACAGAGCATCCGGGCGGCGCAGGCCCACGACGGTCATCGGGCCTGGGTGATTCGCGACGCACTGCCGGCGCTCCCGCCGGACGACGCATCCCGGATTCGTGCTCGTCTCGCCGCCGTCCGTCGCCGGTCGGGCACCCCGTCCACCTCGGATGCCGCCGAGATGGCCCGGCGCTTCCACGGCCTCGTTGAAGGCACCCCGCATGCCCGCGGTCCCCGCGGGACGACATCCCCTGATGCGCACCGAACCACCACCGGAGTGACAGCGTGACCGACGACCTGGGCGACATTCAAGCCGTCCACATCGAGGACGAGATGAGGGTGAGCTACCTCGATTACGCGATGAGCGTGATCGTGGCACGCGCGCTGCCGGACGTCCGCGACGGCCTGAAGCCGGTCCACCGCCGGATCCTCTACACGATGGGCGAGATGGGGCTCTCGGCCACCAGTTCGTTCCGCAAGTGCGCGGCCATCGTCGGCGAAGTCATGGGCAAGTACCACCCGCACGGGGACGTGGCCCTCTACGACGCGCTGGTCCGCCTCGCCCAGGACTTCTCGATGCGCTACCCGCTCGTGGACGGGCAGGGCAACTTCGGGTCCGTGGACGGCGACTCCGCGGCCGCGATGCGCTACACGGAAGCGCGCATGACGGCCATCGCTTCCGAGCTTCTGGCCGACATCGACAGGGAGACCGTCGACTTCGCCGATAACTACGACGGCACGCAGAAAGAGCCGCAGGTCCTGCCCGCGAAGCTGCCGAACCTGCTCATCAACGGCTCATCCGGCATCGCCGTTGGCATGGCCACCAACATCCCGCCGCACCATCTCGGCGAAGTGGTGGATGCCACCATCGCGCTGATCGACGACCCGGACATCACGGTCGACGACCTGTGCCGGTACGTCAACGGCCCAGATTTCCCGACGGGCGGCACCATCTTCCGGTTCGAGCAGCAACGCAATTCGATCACCGGTGAGACAGAGCGGGTGGATGCGATCCGCCAGATGTACGCCCACGGCCGCGGCCGCGTCGTGGTGCGCGCGCAGGTCGCGTTCGAGGAGGTGCGTTCGGGGCGCATGGCCATCGTGGTCACCGAGCTGCCCTACCAGGTGAACAAGGCCGCCCTCACGGAGAAGATCGCCGAGCTCGTCACCGGCAAGAAGATCGACGGGATCGCGGATCTCCGTGACGAAAGCGATCGGGACGGGATGCGCATGGTCGTCGAGATCAAGCGCGACGCGAACCCGCACAAGGTGCTCAACAACCTCTTCAAGCACACGGCCATGCAGACGGCGTTCAACCTGAACATGCTGGCACTCGTGGACGGACAGCCCCAGACGCTGTCCCTCAAGTCGGTCATCCAGCACTACCTCGAACACCGGCGCGAGGTCATCCGGCGCCGGACGGAATTCGATCTCCGAAAGGCGCGCGCCCGGGCCCACATCCTCGAGGGCCTGAAGATCGCGCTCGACCACCTGGACGCGGTGATCCGCACGATTCGTGAATCGACCGACGTCGAGAATGCGCGCAACAACCTCATCACCCGGTTCGACCTTTCCGAGCTGCAGGCCCAGGCCATCCTTGACATGCGGCTGGCGCGCCTGGCAGCCCTCGAGCGCAAGAAGATCGAGGACGAGTACCTCGAGGTCATCCAGCTGATCGCGGAACTGGAGGACATCCTCGCCAATTCGGCACGTGTCCTGCAGATCATCAAGGACGAGCTCACGGAGCTGAAGCGCAAGTACGCCGGCGAGCGCCGGACCCGCGTCCAGGAAGATTCCAGCCGCGAGATGACCGATGAGGACCTGATCGCCGACGAGGACGTCGTGGTCACGATCAGCGGGCGCGGCTACATCAAGCGCCAGCCCGTCGCCACCTACCGCCGGCAGCATCGGGGCGGCAAGGGAATCATCGGCCACGTGACCCGCGAGGAGGATGCGGTCGAGCACCTCCTGGTTGCGAACACGCATGACTGGGCGCTCTTCTTCACGAACCGCGGCCGCGTGTTCAGCGCCAAGGTCCACCAGATCCCCGACGCAAGCCGCCAGGCGAAGGGCATCCCCGTCATCAACCTGCCGGGCATCCAGGTGGAATCGGGCGAAGTGCCCATGGCCACGATCATGCTGCCGGACTTCACGCCGGGCAGCTACCTGGTCATGGCCACGCGCACGGGCATCATCAAGAAGACACCGCTCGAGCAGTTCGACCGCGTCCGATCCAGTGGAATCATCGCGATCACGCTGCACGGTGACGATGAACTCGCCTGGGTTGACATCTCGACAGGACACGACGACGTCATCGTGGCAACCGCGCTGGGCAAGATCGCGCGCTTCTCGGAGGACGAGGTGCGGCCAATGGGCCGCGGCGCCGCCGGCGTGATCGGGATCCGGCTGGCTCGCAAGGGCGATGCAGTCGTGTCGATGAGCGTGGCCGACCCGGGCGCGGACCTCCTCGTGCTGACGGAAACGGGTTACGGCAAGCGTGTCCGGTTGAGCGAGTTCCGCCGCACGCACCGCGGCAGCCAGGGCGTGAACCTCATCGCCCTCGAGGGCCGGAAGACGGGCAATGTCGCGGCGGTGCAGCAGGTCACAGACCGGGATGAAGAGCTGCTCCTGATCAGCGCCGGAGGCCAGGTGATCCGGACGGAGACCAACTCGATCAACCGCTACTCCAGCAGCGCACGGGGCGTGATCGTGATGCGGCTCGCCGACGGCGACCGGGTCGTCGCCATCGCCGCATTCCGCGCAGGGCTGGCAGACCGCAATGGCATGGGCGACAATGACGTCCCCGACGGCCAGACCCCCGGACCCGGCAGCGGTTCCGGCGCCTGACGACCCGCGGAGACCGGCGGGGCCGGGGCTGAGGAGACGTCCGTGTACGCGGATCAGTTCGACATCTACACCGGCAACGCCAACCCGGATCTGACCCGGAAGATCTGTCGCTACCTCAACGTCGAGTTGGGCGCGGCAGAGGTCTTCCAGTTCGCCAACGAGAACATCTTCGTCAAGATCCTGGACAACGTCCGCGAGAAGGACGTCTTCGTGGTGCAGCCCACGAGCCACCCCGTGAACCAGTCGATCATGGAACTGCTGATCATGATCGACGCCTTCAAGCGGGCGAGCGCCGGGCGGATCACCGCAGTCGTGCCGTACTACGCCTATGGCCGGTCGGACAAGAAGGACCAGCCGCGGGTGCCCATCACGGCCCGCCTCATCGCCGACATGATCACGGTCGCCGGGGCGGACCGCGTGCTGACGATGGACCTCCACCAGGGCCAGATCCAGGGCTTCTTCAACATCCCCGTGGACGAACTGACGGCCGTCCACCTCCTGTCGAACTACTTCCGGTCCAAGCACCTCGAGGATCTCGTGGTTGTGACGGACCTCGGCTTTGCCAAGCGCGCCCGGTCGTTCGCGGAGATCCTGGACGCGCCGCTCGCGATTATCGAGAAGCGGCGGATCGGCAATCTCGACCGGGCCGAGCTGATGAACGTCATCGGCGACGTCCGCGGGAAGCGCGCGATCATCGTGGACGACGAGATCGACACGGCCGGCACGATGATGGAGATCGTGCGCGCCCTGGAGCGCGAGGGCGTCACGGAGATCTACGCCTGTGCCACCCATGGGGTGCTGTCAGACCCGGCCGTCGAGCGCATCCGCGACTCGAGCATCCTCGAGGTCGTCCTGACGGATTCCATCCCGTTGCCGCCATCCAAGCGGATCAGCAAGATCAAGACCATCGGCATCGCCGGACTGATCGGTGAAGCCATCAAGCGGATCCATCGCGGAGAGTCCGTGGGCGCCCTCTTCTCGTCCGAGGTCTCGCTCACACAGGAACTGCTCCTCTGGGAAGATGGCTACGCGCGCACCCTCGACACTCGTGCCGACGGCGACGAGGACCAGATCGGGATCGTGCCGGCAGCCGGCGCGGTCCAGCTGGCCACCACACCAGGAGACCGATGAGCCTGCAGCTGCACCGCCCGGACGGCCGCGGCGGCATTGAACGCCGGACGGTTCGCGAAGACGCGTGGCGCAAGTCCCTGCGGTCTCCGCGATGGGGCTCGGCCCGCAGGGGCGGCCAGCTTCCGGAGCTGAAGAATCCCGAGATGAACCCCACGTCCACCGTCATGTCCGTGTTGCTCTGGGTCGCGCTGGCGGGCGCAACGTTCGTGTCCCTGGTGGCCGGGTACACGATCGGGCTCTGGAAGTAGGGCGGGCGCTCCCTCGCATGGTGAAGAAGCGCGGCTCCGTGGCATCCGGCCTGACGTCGGTCGTCGGCGGGATGCTGGTTGGGCTCGACGAGCAACTCCTCCGCTCGACACCGCGCGCGGAGGTCCTGGTCAAGCGCGGGGACACCATCCGCGGACTGAGCGCCGAGGGCGGCACGCTGACCGTTGTCCTGCCCGACGCCCCGGTCAATCTCCCCACGAGCGACGGCCCCACACCCGCCGGCAGCCGCTGAACCACGCCGGCGTTGCTGCGCGAGGAGGCGGCGCGGGACCCTCACCTATACTGGCCGTCCCATGTTTGGCTTCCTGAACCGCTTCATCGACTCGAACGACCGCGAGGTCAAGCGGATTCAACCGCTCGTCGACCAGATCAACAACCTCGAGCCGGAGTTCGAGGCCCTGTCCGACCTGGAGATCCGCGAGCGCATCGCCACCATCCGCGCGGAGATCGCCGAGGACGCGGCGCCCGAGGAACCGTCGGAGGACGAGCGCACGGCCGAGGAATCGGAGCGGCGGCGCGAGTTCGCGAAGGCGCGCCACAAGCGCGACCACGACCGGATGCAGAAGTCGCTCGATGCCGCGCTGCCCGAGGTGTTCGCGGCGGCCCGGGAAGCCATGAAGCGGACACTGGGAATGCGGCACTTCGATGTCCAGCTGGTCGGCGGCGTCGTGCTCCACCAGGGACGCATCGCCGAGATGCGGACCGGTGAGGGCAAGACGCTGGTGGCGCCGCTCGCCGCCATCTTCAATGCGCTCAGCGGCCGGGGCGTCCACGTCATCACGGTCAACGACTACCTGGCCCGGCGGGATCCGCAGTGGATGGGGCCCATCTTCCACTTCCTGGGCATCAGCGTGGGCATGATCACCCACGACGCCTCGTATGTCTTCGACCCGGGGCATCCCACCAATGACGAGCGCCTGATCAACCTGCGGCCGGTGGAACGGCGCGAGGCCTACGCCGCGGACGTCACGTACGGCACCAACAACGAGTTCGGCTTCGACTACCTCCGCGACAACATGGTGGTGGAGCTGGACCAGCGCGTGCAGCGCCAGCGGAACTTCGGGATCGTCGACGAAGTGGACAACATCCTCATCGACGAGGCGCGCACGCCGCTCATCATCAGCGGCCAGGCCGAGGAATCAGCCGACAAGTACTTCACGTTCGCACGCCTCATGCCCCGACTGGCGGCCAGGCCGGAGGGCCACGAGGAGGGTGGGGACTACTTCGTCGACCTCAAGGATCGCCAGGTCGCGCCCACCGAGAACGGCATCGACAAGATGGAGCAGTGGCTGGGCGTGGCCAACCTGTACGACGCAGACCCAACGCTCGCCCGGCACTTCGAGCAGGCGCTCCGCGCGCACGCGCTGTACAAGCGCGATCGGGACTACATCGTCAAGGACGGCGAAATCATCATCGTCGACGAGTTCACCGGCCGGCAGATGCCGGGCCGGCGCTGGAGCGAGGGCCTGCACCAGGCCATCGAGGCCAAGGAAGGCCTCCGGGTCCAGCGTGAGAGCGTGACGCTCGCCACCATCACCTTCCAGAACTACTTCCGCCTGTACGACAAGCTCGCCGGCATGACGGGCACCGCCATGACGGAGGCGGAGGAGTTCGCGAAGATCTACAAGCTCGAGGTCGTGGCCGTCCCCACGCACCGCCCCATGATCCGCGAGGACGATGCGGACCTCGTCTACCGGAACGAGAAGGGCAAGTTCAACGCGCTCATCGAGGAGATCGTGGAGCTCCAGGCCGAAGGCCGTCCGGTGCTGGTGGGCACAGTCTCGGTCGAGAAGTCCGAGAAGCTCTCGGAGATGCTCAAGCGGCGCGGAATCAAGCACGACGTCCTCAACGCCAAGCTCCACGAGAAGGAAGCGGGCGTCATCGCCCAGGCCGGCCGTACCGGCGCCGTCACGATCGCGACGAACATGGCGGGTCGCGGCACGGACATCCTCCTGGGAGGCAACCCGGCCGGCATGACCTCCGAGATGCTCCGCCGCAAGGGCCTCAACCCGGCGGAGGTGGATCGCGAGACCTACGCCACGGCGCTGGCCGAGATGAAGCAGCAGACGGAAGCGGAGCACGCGCTCGTGGTTGCGGCCGGGGGCCTCCACATCATCGGCACGGAGCGACACGAGAGCCGCCGCATCGACAACCAGCTGCGCGGCCGTGCCGGCCGCCAGGGCGACCCGGGCTCGTCGCGGTTCTACCTCTCGCTCGATGACGACCTGATGAAGCGGTTCGCCTCGGAGCGCGTGGCGAACATGATGGCGCGACTCGGCCTCGAAGAGGACGTCCCCATCGAGTCGCGGATCGTGTCCAAGACCATCGAGAGCGCCCAGGGCCGCGTCGAAGGGTTCAACTTCGACCTTCGCAAGCGCGTCGTGGAATTCGACGACGTCATCAACAAGCAGCGCGAGACCATCTACGCGGAGCGGGACAAGGTCCTCAACAACGAGGATCTCTCGGGCACCGTCGGGGGATTCATCGACGAAGAGGCCGTTGACCTCGTCGGGCGGTTCACGGCCGGCGAGGTCGTGGACGACTGGAGCCTCGAGGGAATGGCCGGCGCCCTGAAGGCGATGGGCGTCGATGGTCCCGGGACGACGGAGGACGAGCTTTGGGAGGTGGGCGGCCGCGAGGCGCTCATCGAGCACGTCCGGGACCTCGTCGATCGGACGCTCGCGGCGAAGGAAGCCGAACTTGGCGCCGAGGACTGGGCCGTCGTAGAACGACTGGTCCTGCTGCGGACCATCGACTCGCTCTGGGTGGAGCACCTCACGGAACTCGATGACATGCGGCGCGGCATCGGGCTACGTGGCTACGCGCAGCAGGATCCGCTCAACGAGTTCCGCAAGGAGGCCTTCTCCCTGTACACGGAACTGCGGGCCCTGATCAGACGGCAGGTCGCAACCACGATCTTCCGCGTGCAGGTCACGCGCCAGGCCGCTTCTGCGCCCGTGCCCATGCCGATGGTCGCGCCCATCTCGGCCGGCGCGGCAGGCGGTTCCACTCAACGTGCCGCGTCCCGGAGCGTGACGGCCAGCGGCGGGTTCGGAAGCGCTGCCTCGGCCTCCGGCAGCGCTGCCGCATCAGCCGGCGCCGCGGGCACGGCCGGTCTGCTGGGCGGTGCCACACGTGGACTTCCGTCGGGTCCAGTCGTCCGTGGCATCCGCGAATCGCTGGGTGACCGGCCGGTTGCCGGCGGCGGCACCAGTGCGCGGCCCGGTTTCACGCCAACCGGCGACCGGATCGGTCGCAACGACCCATGCTGGTGCGGATCCGGTCAGAAGTACAAGAAGTGCCACGGCCGTTGACCGGCGGCACGAGGTGGAGACCTGCTGGCTAAGGGCGAGTCCAGAAGCCTGACGACGCGAAGCCGCCACGTGATGCGCGACCTGCTGGTGCTCGCCATCGCCACTGCAACCGGCGTGGGAATCTTCGTCGGTTACGCGGCGTTCCGGGTGGACGAACAGGGCCGGCGCGACGAGCGGCGCCCCGCCGGTGCGATCGTCGTCCTGGGAGCTGCGCAATACGACGGGCGTCCATCAGGGGTCTACGCCGCGCGCCTGGACCATGCGGTCCAGCTCTACCTCGCCGGCATTGCGCCCTGGCTCGTGGTGACCGGCGGCAAGCTGCCCGGCGACCGGACAACGGAAGCTGCCGTGGGGCGTGCCTATGCGCTGGAGCGCGGCGTCCCGCCGGATCACATCCTCGTGGAGGATGCCGGCCGATCCACGCTCGAGTCGCTCCGCTCCGTCGGCTTCATCCTGCGGGAACGCGGGATCGTGGATGCGGTGTTCGTCTCCGACCGGACGCACATGCTCCGCGTTCTGCGTGTCGCCCGCGACGAAGGGATCGTCGCGTTCGGATCTCCCACGTCCACCGGCCCCAGCGACGCTGACCCCGAGCGCCGGCTGGCCGCCACGGTCCACGAACTGGGAGCACTGGGCGTGTACTTCCTGGCCGGCAACGCAGCGGGCGACGATTTCGGGCGGGCGGCCGACGCCTCAGCGGTCCGTGAGTCGGCTGTTCCGTAGCGCGGAATGGCTCGCGTCTGGTGCTGAATCAGGGGCTGTTGTGCACAAAACAGCCACATTTTTGTCCATCAGCGGCCCTTCGACCTCTTGGCTAGGCGGAACGTCGCCCGTATACTTCCGATAACGCACCGCGTCCCGTCGCCCCCGGGGACCGGCCCGGCACTCACCGCCATACACGCCCGCCACCCGCACCATCCTTCGCCACGCGCACCTGAGAGAGAGGGATTCGTGAAGCAGGCCGAGGAAGCATCGTTCGTCGACCTGATCGCGTGCGAGCGCGACTGTCGGACGTGCAGCTACGCGGCCGCACTCGATTGCGACGGAAACTGTGGAGTCTGTCCTCACAATGCGTACTGTCCCTGCGTGAACCCCGTCGTCGCCCGGAGCAAGACAGCGTTGCGGCTGATCGAGCTTCGTCCGATCCTGCTGCAAGACCTCCGGGTCCGGACCTAGGTGGACGCGTCCGCCGTCCGGGACCTCGTCCAGCGGATCCGGTCGACCTCGGGGCGTCTTTGACCTTGCCGTAAAGGAACGGCACATCGCCGAACTCGAGGCGCTGACATCCGCCCCCGGGTTCTGGGACGACCAGCGGGCAGCCCAGAAGGTCCTTCGTCAGGCTGACGGACTGCGCACGGAGATCGCGACGTGGCGCGACCTCGAGGGTCGGGCGGACAACCTCGTGGCGCTGCTGGAGTTGCTCGCCGAGGACGATGACCCGGAGCTCGTTGCGGAACTCGGCGGCGAATCCCGGGAGCTCGCCGGCGCCTTCGAGCGTGAGCGCACAGCGCTCCTGTTCTCCGGTGACTACGACGAGCGTGGCGCGCTCCTGATGATCAGCGCCGGCGCCGGCGGCACGGAGGCCACGGACTGGGCCGAGATGCTGTTGCGGATGTACCTCCGCTGGGCTGAACGGCACCGGTTCCGGACCGAGATCCTCGACCAGCAGGAGGGCGAGCAGGCCGGTCTCAAGAGCGTGACTGTCGCCATCGACGGGCGCGCGGCGTATGGCTGGCTGCGCGCAGAACGCGGCGTCCACCGCCTGGTGCGCATCTCGCCCTTCGACTCCCAGAAGCGTCGGCAGACGACGTTCGCGCTCGTTGAACTGCTGCCCGAGGCGGAGGACGACGTCGAGATCGAGTTGAACTGGGACCTGGTCCGCGTCGACACGTTCCGCGCCCAGGGAGCCGGCGGCCAGCACGTGAACAAGACCGATTCCGCGGTCCGCCTCACCCACCAGCCGCCGGGCATCGTCGCGCAGAGCCAGAACGAACGGTCGCAGACGCAGAACAAGGAGACGGCGATCAAGGTCCTGAAGGCGCGTCTGCTGGAGCGCGCGCTGGAAGAGAAGGAGGCCGCGCTGCGGACCCTGAAGGGCGAGCACGTGGAGGCCGGCTGGGGCAACCAGATCCGCAGCTACGTCCTCCACCCCTACCAGATGGTGAAGGACCTGCGCACGGGGTACGAAACCTCCAATACCGCCGCGGTCCTCGACGGCGACCTCGACGTCTTCA
>JANPDJ010000027.1:0-2421 GCA_031431395.1 Chloroflexota bacterium
CCTGGGATCGCTCGCACCGGTCATCGTCATCGGCGCGGGGGTGATCGTCCTCAGGGAGCGGCTCGCCCGTTCTCAGTGGGCCGGGATCGGGCTGGCGGCCGCCGGCGTCGTGATCCTCGCGCTGACCTGACCGGCGGGCAGCACGGGCCGACGTTCGCGTCGGCCGCGCCTTGGCCTGGCTCATGACCTCCACGGTGTGCCGCTGCTGACCGCCGTCTTGGCGCCGACTGCGCGCAGTTCAGCTGCCCGGTCGGACGGGCTCCAGGTCGATCGTCCTGACGTGGCGCGTGTGACCGGAGATGGTGCGCACGAGCGCCGCCGGAATGGCGGTACCGGTGAACTTCTCCACGATCGCGCTCTCGCCGGAGTAGAGGCCCGTCCCGATGATCTGGACGGTGTCGCCCACCTGCAGGCCTCCGCGGCCGGCGCCGGCCGTCACGTCGATCGCGACAAGGCTGGCGCGAACGTAGGCAGGCTCGACGGGTGCTGGCGGGGCCGGCGGGCGCTTCTTCCCGGAGGCTGCGACCGCGTAGTTGACCTTCCGCTTGCGCGGTGGCACCTAGCTGTTCCTGCGCGGCGGGCGGGCCGGTTCCTTGGGTTCACGCGGCTCGTGGCCGGGCCGGGGCGGTCGTGGTGCCGTGCCGGGGGCCATGTCGGGCCGGCGTGGCTCCGGGCCGCGAACACGTGCTGCCGCTACGTCGCGCACGAATGCGCTGGCGACCGCCGACGGAAGGCTGGCGACCCAGGCAGCCTCGATCTGCTTGACTCGCTCGGTTTCGGCGGTTCGTCGCTCGCGCTCGCGCTTTGAATGCTTTGCCATCGCGTGTGTGCACCTCGTCTGCCGCGACACCGACACGGTGCCCGGACGCCGCAGTGTAGGACGTCCGCGCCCTTGGGCGGGTCGACGTCCGACACACGCAGGTTTGCACCGCCGGGCACTGGCCCGTCGCGCACCACGCCGTGGGCACCGACCAGTGTGCCGTTCCGCGCCGCGGGGCATTGCCGCGCCGCGCGCCGCGCCGCCACGGCGAGCTCCCGGATCGGCGATCCTGTCGCGCATGCCATCCGATGGTCGAGGTGCCCCGGCCGCTCCCGTACTCGAGCTCGCCGGCGTATCAGTCGTTCGGGCCGGCCGCACCATCCTGGGTCCGGTGGACTGGACCATCCGGGCCGGTGAGCGATGGGCCCTGCTGGGCCCCAACGGCTCGGGCAAGAGCACGCTCGTCTCGGTCGCGAGCACGTACCTGTGGCCGTCGCACGGCAGCGTCCACGTGCTGGGCGCCACGGTGGGCGACGTGGATTCCCGCGAGTTGCGGCGGTCCATCGGCTACGTGGCGGCCGCGCTCGCTGCCCAGATCGACCCGGACCTTGCGGCCGTGGACGTGGTGATGACGGCCCGCCACGCGGCGCTTGCCCCCTGGTGGCACACGTTCTCGGACGCGGACCGCCGCCGTGCCCTGGACCTCCTGGCGTTCATGGGCTGCGACGGTCTCGCGGACCGGACGTTCGGGACGCTGTCATCCGGGGAGCGCCAGCGGCTGCTGATCGCGCGCACGCTCATGACCGAACCGTCGCTGCTCCTGCTGGACGAGCCGGCGGCTGGCCTGGACCTTGGGGCACGCGAGGCGCTCGGCGCCCGGCTCACGGATCTCGCCACGGCGCCGGCACCCGCGGCCATCGTACTGGTCACGCATCACGTCGAGGAGATCCCGGCCGGCTTCACGCACGCGATGGTGTTGTCGAGGGGCCGCGCGGTTGCGGCCGGTCCCATCAACAAAGCAATCACCGGCCAAGTGCTCACCGCCGCGTACGGGCTGCCCCTCGAAGTGGAGTCCCGTGATGGCCGGTTCCGTGCCTGGGCACTGCGCGGCTGAGGCCGCGCCGGCATCGGAGCCCCAACGTGGACCGAAGCGCCGACGCGTTTGCCGCATCAGTCACCCGCTGTGCAGGATCCGGCGCACTCCAACAAGGAGACGTTCGAGGTCCTCGTCCGTGTTGAACACGTGCGTGGAGACCCGGACCATCGACGTGTCGTGCTCCAGCGGCGACACCAGCACGCGGTCGTGTTCCAGCAGACTGTCCGTGATCCCAAGCGAGGTGAAGCCCGGGAGCGAGAACGTGACAATGCCGGAGGAGTGCTCGTAGGTCAGCGGGGTCTCCAGGACGACGCCTGGTTCCGCCATCAGCGCGGCCTTCATCCGATCCGTGTAGCGCGCGATGAACTCGAAGACGTTCGACCATCCGACTTCCTCCCAGATGTCGAGCGCCAGGCCGAAGCCCCCCTGATCGGCCAGGTTGCGCGTGCCGAACTCGAAACGACTGGCGGTGTCGAGAAGCGTCAGGCTGCCGACATCGTCGCAGTCCTTCTGGGAGTGCGACCCGATCCAGCTGGGCTTGAGCCACTCGATGCGGTCGCGCCGT